>CAZSMN010000036.1:0-17852 GCA_964607615.1 uncultured Chthoniobacterales bacterium
TCGGCATCTCCCGGGCTCACCACGATGCCGATCGATTCGATCCCGGCCGAAACGGCCTCTTCGATGAGCTGGACAAGGACGGAACGCGGATAGCCGTCGCGGTCCACAATGGTTTGAAGGGGCAGATGTCTCTGGTTGCGCCCAGCCGCAGTGATCAGCGCTTTGGGGATGTTCATCGGGGAGCCAATATGACCGCCTCCGCCCCCGTGACGACAGCCTTTTTTTCCTTCTCGCGGGGCTGGCAAAGCAGGGACGCGCTGTGTTTTAATCGAACCCTTTCCCATGATCGAACGCTACAGCCTGCCAGGAATGAGGTCCGTCTGGACCGAACAGAGAAAACTCGAGATCTGGCTCGAGATCGAAACCCTTGCCTGTGAGGCCATGGCCGAGCTCGGCTCCATTCCGAAGGACGATGCCGCCGAGATCCGCGCCAAGGGCGCCTTCGATGTTGCGGCGGTGCAGGAGATCGAGAAGCGCACGAACCACGACGTCATCGCCTTCCTCGAAGATGTGGCTTCCCGCGTCGGCCCGGCCGCCCGCTGGATCCACCAGGGGCTGACATCCTCCGACCTCCTCGACACGACGCTGGCCGTGCAGATGACCGAGTCGTGCGATATGCTCATCGCCGATCTCAAGGCGCTCCGCGAGGCGGTGGCGGTCCGTGCGAAGGAGCACAAATTCACGCCGATGATCGGCCGCAGCCACGGCATCCATGCGGAGCCGATCACCTTCGGTCTCAAGCTGGCGCTGATGTATGACGAATTCACGCGGGCATTGGAGCGGTTGGCCCAAACGCGCGAACGCGTCCGTGTCGGCAAGATCAGCGGAGCGGTCGGTACGCATGCCCATCTGGACCCGAGGGTCGAAGAGTTTGTCTGCGAGCGTCTCGGGCTGATTCCCGATCCGCTCTCGACCCAGGTCGTGCAGCGCGACCGGCATGCGGAGTTTCTGACGACGCTGGCTCTTATTGCGTCGAGCATCGACCGGTGGGCGACGGAGTTCCGCCACCTGCAGCGCACCGAGGTGCTCGAGGTGGAGGAGTATTTCAGCGCGGGGCAAAAGGGGAGCTCGGCAATGCCGCACAAGCGGAACCCGATCACGGGCGAGAAGCTCAGCGGCCTCGCCCGTGTGATCCGTGGCAACGCCGTGGCGGCGCTGGAAAATGTGGCCCTCTGGCACGAGCGGGACATCAGCCACAGCTCGGTCGAGCGCATCATTATGCCGGACAGCTGCATCCTTCTGGATTACATGCTGGTCACGCTCACGAAGCTAGTGGCGAAGATGCTCGTCTACCCTGAGAACATGCGGCGGAACATGGAGCTCACCGGTGGTCTCTACGCCAGCCAGGCGGCGCTGCTCATGCTTACGGAGAAGGGGATGGAACGCAAAGACGCCTACGAGGCGGTGCAGCGGGCGGCGATGAAGACCTGGAAGGAAGGCGGCGGCCTCGCGAAGCACCTTTCGGACGAGCCGACGGTTTCCAGCCATCTCGGATCCGACGACATCGCCAACGCCTGTGCGCCGGAGCGGCATTTCCGCCATGTGGAACGGAAGTTCCGTGCGGTGGGAATCACCGATTGAGTTCTGTGAACGCGGCCTTTGATGCGGATGTCCTGCTCGAGCGGGGCATCGTGCGGAGCGAGCGGCTCCGGTCCGGACTCCTGCTGTCGCTTCTCGGGCTGGTCCTGCTGATCATCGGGGCGTTCCTTCTTTCGCCCGGGCATTTCCGTGGAGTGGTGGCGCCGGAGCTCGAGGCGCCACTGAGGAGGATTGCACCCTTCATCCTGCTGGGAGCCCTTGCGATGGCGGTCGTTGAGGCTGGATTGATGGTTTGGCTTTGGCGCAGGAAAGAGCGGTTATCGTTTCGTCTCCGGCTTGTCCAAATCACGCTCGAGATAGGTCTCGTTGGGGTGCTGCTGGCTCTTTCGGTCCACGTCATTGGTCCGGTGCAGAGTTTTGCAGGGCCGGTGACGTTTTTGTTTTTTCCGGTGATTGCGCTGTCGGCGCTGAACCTCGACTGGCGGCTCAGTCTGTGGAGCGGCGTGGTGGCAGCGGTCGGGTTCATGGCGGTTTTTCTTTTGCACCTTCCGCAGGCGGTGCCGGTCGAGGGCTATCCGATGCTGACGTCCTTTCATCAGTTCGTCCTCAAGGCGATTCTGCTGGTGTTCTCAGGTGCGGCCTCGGCGTTTGTCGCCGTGCTGATGCGCCGGCAGCTTGGTGAGGCGATCGCGGCCACGCGCGAGCGGGATGCTGCGGTGTCGATCTTCGGCCAGCACGTCTCGCCGCAGGTCGCGAACCGGCTGTTGAAACAGGCACCGCAGAGCTTCGGCGAGGAACGCGAGGTCTGTGTGATGTTTCTGGATATCCGGAATTTCAGTGTCTTCGCCGCCGAGCGGACGCCTTCCGAGGTGATGGCTTATTTGAATTCCCTCTTCGTTGGCCTGATCGATCTGGTGAATGAGCACGGCGGAATCGTGAATAAATTTCTGGGAGACGGGTTCATGGCCGTTTTCGGTGCGCCCGAAGGCGATGAGAAGGTCTGCCGCAATGCGGTCCGGTGTTCGAAGGCCCTGCTGGCTGAAGTGCAGCGGCTCAATGAGAGCCATCGGATTCCGCCTACCAGAATCGGGATCGGTTTGCATGCCGGACCTGCGCTGACGGGTGTCGTCGGCTCGGATGCGCGGCGCGAATACACCGTCATCGGCGACACGGTGAATCTTGCCGCTCGGATCGAGCAGGCGACGAAGCCGCTGGAGTGCGACTTGCTTATCTCCGAGGCGGTGTGGAGCGTCCTCCGGGAGGAGGATCGGGACGGAGGCGTTGACCGCGGCCTTGCCGACTTGAAAGGTCAGTCGAAACCGGCCCGTCTTTTCCAACTGGGCTGAAGGCCGGCTATTTCCCGAGCCGGTCGCGCAACGCGGCGGCTACCGGATTCTGGAGGTCGACCAGATCGGTGTTTCCCGACCGGACGGCCAGAAGGATGTGGGGAATCCACCACACAATCAGCAACACGATGGCGAGGGGAATCCACCGCGATGCCGTCCTTCCCAGCGTCACCCAGCGGGCGAGGTCACGACCTGCAGTGGCCTCGACGAGCAACACCGAAGCGGCGAGCAGGAGGGTGGCGACGGCCGGAAAGGCGAGAAGGTTGAGCGTCGCGGCACGGGCCGGATCGCCACGCAGAAGCGCATGGGCGGCTCTGGTCCCGCCGCACAGGGCGCAGGGCAATCCTGTGATTCCATGAAACCCGCAGGGCGCGTTGATGAAGGGGAGGGAGATCCTCGGCTCGGTGAAGGCGACGACCGCCAGCACGGTCGCGAGGATGGCGGCGATGCCGGCGCGGATCCAACGTTGCGGACCGGTCAGCGGCGCGGGATTACTCCTCATCGGCGCAATCCCCGGCCGAGAGAACGAGGGTGATCTCGCCTTTGGGCGGATGCTTTTCGAAATGGGCCAAGACGTCGCCAGGCAGGCCGCGGCGGTAGTCCTCGAACGTCTTGGTCAACTCCCGCGCGACGCAGACCATCCGTTGCGGGCAGCAATCGCGAAGCGTCTCGAGCGTGCGGATGATTCGGTGCGGCGATTCGAAGTAAACGCTCGTCTCCGGCCGGCGCGCGGCGCGGGCGAGCTCGGCGGCACGACGTCCGCTTTTCACCGGTAGAAAGCCCCCATAATAGAACCGGTCGCAGGGGAAACCCGAGCCGACCAGTGCGGTGAGCACGGCGGAGGGTCCGGGAAGGACGGTCATGGGAAGTCCGGCATCGAGGCAGGCCCGGATGAGGCGGAAGCCGGGATCGGAGATTCCCGGCATGCCGGCATCCGTCACCAGCGCAATGTGCTCGCCGCGTGACATGCGCTCCAGAAGCTCAGGGACGCGGGCTCCTTCATTGTGCTCGTGGAGGCTGATGAAGGGTTTCTTGATCCCCAGGTGATGCAGGAGAAGACCGCTGTGGCGCGTATCCTCAGCCGCCACGGCATCCGCTTCCTGTAGCACTTGCACTGCACGCAGGGTGATATCCTGGCGGTTGCCGATCGGCGTAGGGACGACGGTCAGCACAGCGGACCTTGCCTCGTTTTACCAGCCTTCCGTGACGGCAACGGTGATCTCGTTGGCGAGATCGGCCGCGGCGTTCGAGATGGCCTGGCGTTCGATGGTCTGGAGGTCGTTTCCGCTGAAGAACGAGGTGCGGCCTCTGGCAACGCCCTTCAGGAGAATGGCTCCGGTGACGCGGTCGGTGACCTCGTAAGAGGCCTCGATGGTCAGGCCGAATTCACTCGTCGCAAGAACGTTGTCTTGAACGGCACGGATCGCCCGGCGTTCGATGTTGATCACCGTGCAGTCGAGGATGGCATCGGCGCGATCATCGTAAACGATCTGGTAGGTCCCGTCGCGCTGGAGGGCCTTCACCAAGGTATCCGCAAGAAGCACCTCGATGCGGACTTCATAAGTTTTGTTTTTGAACGTCGGGACAGCCAGCGTGCGCACGGAGCGCATTGGCGTCGGGCGGATTTCGCCCAGTTTGTAGCCGCAGCCGGAGAGTAGGAGCGCCGAAGCGAGGAGGAGGGCGATGTTCTTCATCATTCGGTGGGCAGGGCGGGTTCGACGGCCGGGAGCGGACGGACGTCGCGCGACTCGGTGCGGAGCTTCGGCTTCGAGACGATCGGGAGTTCGTCCGGAACGATATCGCGGCGGGACGGGCCATTGAAATCGGCGAGCGCGGATGTCTCTACCTGGGCCTGCAAGCGGCGGCGGAGCGCGGCTTTCTCACCGGTCTCTGCGCGTTCGGGGCCGGTACGGAGGGCGTCGTCACCGACTTCGCTGCGAAGGACTTCGATGCGGGCGCGGGCTTCGTCGGCGATCGGGCCGGACGGTTGGCGGCGGATGACATCGTTGTAGTAGATGGCGGCGGCACGGTAGTTGCGGTACCGGTCGTAGTAGCGTGCGATGGCCATGAGGTCGTCGGACTCCTTTCCACCGATCGCTGCCAGGTTGTCACGGGCCTGGGCGGCTTTTTCGCTGTTGGGATATTGGAGGAGGAAGTCCTCAAAGGTGTTTTTCGCGAGGATAAGGGACGAGAGATCCTGCGAGCGTCCGCTCTGGCCGACGCGCATGTAGATGTAGCCGATCTGGTAGAGGGCGTCGTCGGCGATCGCGCTGGTCGAGTATTTATCGAGGACGGTCTGGTAGGCGGCGGATGCCTCTTTGAGCTTGCCCTGCTTCTCGTAGGTGAGACCGAGGTTGAACTGGGCGACGGGCGCGTTTTTGCTGAAAGGGGCGTTTTTGAGAATCGCCGTGAACATTTGCTCGGCGCGATCCGTCGAGGGAACGATCGGCATGCCGAGGAAGGTGAGGCGCTTGCCGTTCAGGTAGGCATTCGCGATGAGGACCTGCTTCGAGACGGATTTCTCGAACTCCGGCGTGTCGGGGTAGCGGGTGATGAGCGTCTGGTAGGCGTCGAACGCTTTGCTCAGGTCTCCCATGCTCTCAAGGAGCTCGGCGACGCGGTATTGGGCCTTGGCGGCCAGGCTGGAAGCCGGAAAGTTTTTCAGGAAGCGGCGGTAGGAGGCGATCGCCTGCTGTGTGGCGCCGGACTCGTCGTATTGGACGGCGAGATCGAAGTCGGCCTTCTCTTCGCCGGTGACCGAGCCCGTGGCGGGTCCGGATGTCGGCGCGGTGGTGCCCTGACGGCTCGGATTTTGGGCCACCGCGGTGCCTGCAAGCACGCAGGCTGAGAGGGCCACACTGAGGGCAGGGATTCGAAGACGCATCGGAGAGGCGAAAGGTAAGGGACTTCGCTCCGCGCCGTCAAGCGCTGCTGAGAACGATTCCTCTTGGTCTGCCGGACGTCCGCAGGCAGGCTTCCGGGCAATGCGATTGCTTCTCGTTGACGGACATTATTACCTTTACCGGTCGTTTTTCGCGATTCGCGGCCTCTCGAATTCCCGGGGCGAGCCAACGAACGCGATCTACGGTTATGCCAAGGCCCTCCGGAAAATGATTTCCGATGTTTCGCCCGACCGTGCGGCTGTGGTCTGGGATTGCGGCCTGCCGGCGCGCAGGGTCGAGCTTCAGCCCGACTACAAGCAGAACCGTTCCGAGATGCCGGACGATCTCCGTCCGCAAGAAGAGTGGCTTCAGGAAAAAATCGCCCTTTTCGGTCCGGCGAGCCTGAGCGCTCCGGATACCGAGGCCGACGATCTCATCGCGTCCTACGCCCGCGCGGCCGCAGCGGATGAGGCCGAAGTGGTCATTGCCACAAATGATAAAGACATCCTCCAACTGGTTGATGAGCGCATCCGGATCTACTCCACGGCAAAGGCGGATACGGGTCCGTCGGGATTTGCGCTGCTCGGTCACGACGAGGTCGAGAAAAAATGGGGCGTGGCGCCGGCGCGGATCGCCGATGTGCTGGCCCTTACGGGCGATGCGTCGGACAATATTCCCGGTGTTCCGGGGATCGGCTCGAAAACCGCGGTGGCTCTCGTCCGCGAGCATGGGTCTGTGGAGAATATGATCACCCTGCCGGAAAAGATCCCCAACCCCCGGCTGCGGGCGAAGATCGAGGAGTTTGCCCAGCGCATCCGGGACAACCGGGAAATGGTTCGCCTCGACACCGATCTGCCCTTGCCGGTGGATTGGCGGTCGATGGTCATCCAGCCGCGCTATCCCGAACTGATCGCAGCGCTGAGGGATTGCGAGTTCCGCACGCTGACGGATGAGATCGTCCGCGAGGCCGAACTTGCCTCGAAGCCGTCGCAGCAGGAACTTTTTTAAACTCAGACGCCCGGGAATGAGGAAAATGCGGACATCTCTGGTCGTTCTGCTACTGCCCGTCGTTCTTGCGGGATGTTCGACGGTTCGCGTAAGGGTCGCACCGCCGGACCGTGAGAGCCGGACGGCGCCCGCCCGGTTGGCCGGGTTGCTCGAAGAGGCGAGATCCTCGCTGCCGCAAGCTGCCGCCGGTAATACGCCAGCGATGGAAAGCTACAACGCTGCGGTGGCGGGCATCGCGAGCGTGATGCAGGCGGAGAGCTTCGCGCCCCGGACCTTTCCTTCTCCGGAGGGGCGTATCCGCCTGAGGGTCGACGGGGCCGGACGCTACGTGCTCGACCCGCGCGAGGCGACCTCGCTTGTGGAGGCCAATCGCATCCGCATCGCGGGGCTGGTGGACCGCCACGTGCAGCATGGTCTCGGTGTGCCGTTTGTTTTCTCCTACAAGCAGGACTCGCCCGTTCTGGCCGGCCAGCCCGGAATTCCCCGCACGGGCATTTCCCGTCCGGCGACTGCGGTTGTGGAGTTCCAGGGAAAGGATGCGGTGCTGAGGTTTCTCGATACGATGGAGAGAGACCGGATCAAGATTGGCCGGAAAAGCGTCCGTCTGGCCGCGGATTTTTCCGCTCCGGTGGCCCTGGTGGTCGCCCGCTCAACGAACCGGTCGATCGATGTCCGCTCAATGCTCTTCACGCGTTCGCGCATGGAGCAGGCCGGACTCTATCAGTTCCAACCTTACGAGCCCGGCAAGATTCCGGTCGTCTTCGTTCACGGCCTTCTGTCGCGACCGGAAGCATGGACGCAGGCGCTGAACGGCCTGCTGGCGGATCCCGAGATCCGGCGCCGTTATCAATTCTGGTTTTTCCTTTATCCCACGGGGCTTCCCGTCTGGCAGTCGGCCTCGCTTCTGCGGAACGATCTCGATCGTTTTGAGCGGGATCTCTCGCGCCGCGACCGCGGCGGAAACCTGCGCCGCACGATCCTGGTCGGTCACAGCATGGGCGGCCTCATCTCCAGCCTCATCGTTCGCGAAGGAGGCGACCATCTCTGGAGCCAGTTTTTCAAGAAGCGTCTGGACGATGTCCGGCTGACGGCCGAGTCGCGGCGGCTGATTGAGGAGATGGTCTATTTCCGAGCCCGCCGCGATGTCTCGCGGGTGATCTTCATCGCCACGCCCCACCGCGGAAGCCATCTTGCGATGAGCCCGTTCGCGAGTTTCTTCGCGCGGCTCATCCAGCTGCCGGAGCGGTTGGCCTCGTCGGCCCGTCGGGCTCTGCTGGGTGCGATGCTGAGCGAGGTCGAGGACGTTCTGTCCGCTCCAGCGAACAGCCTCCGGTTTCTCCAGGCGGAATCCCCTCTGGTGACGTCCATCCAGCAGCTGCCGTTGGCCGCGGACATCCCGTATCACTCGATTATCGGCGATCGCGGCCGCGGCGATACGCCGAACTCGTCCGACGGCGTCGTGCCCTACTGGAGCACGCACCTGCCGAGCGCGGTGTCGGAGAAAATCGTTCCCTCCGGCCACGGCGCGCACGAGCATCCGGACGGAATCCGCGAGATCCAACGCATCCTCCTCGACGCGCTGCAGGAGCGCTGATGCGGGGGTAACGTTTCCGCGCGATTTGTGCGTTGTCGCGCGGCGGGAAATCGACAAGAGTCCGGGCAATGGCAGAGCACAAACGATCGGCCGCCGATGCCTTCCTCTACCATGCGCTCCGGTTTTTCCGGGTGCGGGATTCGACCGAACGTGCCGCCCGGGGGTTCGCCATCGGGCTCACGTTCAATTTTTTTCCGACGTTCGGACTCGGCGGATTCCTGTCCGGATTCCTGGCCAGGATTTTCGGCGGCAACATGGTGGCCGGCTTCTTTGGAGGGTGCCTGTTGGCGTTGTTCTGGCCGGTTTTGTTTTTTCTGAATATCCGCGTGGGCAGCCTCTTCATCCGGCCGCCGCTGGTGATCGACGACATGGGAGACGTTACCGAGCGGACGGTTGACGCACTTGTGTGGGGGCAGACCTTTGCCGTGGGAGCATTGATCAACAGTGCGATTGCAGGACTGCTGGCCTACGTGGGCTTTCTGATTCTCTTCGAGCGCATCCGTCCGGCGGCGCTCCGCTGGATCGTCGCGCGGCTGCGGGAACGCCAGCGGGCGGCTCGCGGTCAGTCCTGAGGCCGGAAATTGAAGAAGGTCACGTAGAGCACCGGGACGACGAACAGGGTCAGCACCGAGGCAAACAGGAGCCCGACCACGATCGTTACCGCCATCGCGCCGAAGAAGACATCGAAGAACAGCGGGATCAGGCCGAAGACGGTTGTTAGTACGGCCATGGAGACCGGGCGTACGCGACTGACGGAGGCCTCGACCACAGCATCCCACGGCGGGCGTCCGGCAGCGAGCTGGGCGTTGATTTCATCAATCAGCACGATGCCGTTTTTGATGAGCATGCCGGACAGACTGAGGGCGCCAAGGAGTGCCATGAAGCCGAACGGTTGACTGAAGAGGAGCAGGCCGACGACGATGCCGATGATCGACAGGGGCACCGTCAGCCAGATGATGGCGGTGATCCGGAGCGAGTTGAAAAGACAGATCACGATGAGCACCATCATCAGCAGGAAGGCGGGAAGCGTGCCGGCAAGAGCGCTCTGGGCTTTTGATGAGTCCTCGTACTCTCCGCCCCATTCCATCCGGTAGCCTTCCGGCAGCGGAATCGCCTCGATCTTCGCGCGAACCCGCTCGAGCAGCGCGCTGGCAAGGCCGGAGGACTGGTCGGCGTGGACGGTGATCGTTGGGATGCGGTCCCGGCGCATGATGATCGGGTCCTCGAGCGTGAGCTGGAAGTCGGAGACGATCTGCCGCACCGGGATGAACCGCCCGGCGACCGGACTGAAAATCTGGGCATCGCGGATTGCATCGGGATCGGAGCGTTCGCTCTCAACACCCCGCGCGATGATGGGCAGGAGTTCATCGCCCTCGCGGTAAACGCCGATCCGGCTTCCGCTGAAGGCTGTTTCCAGCGCGCGTCCGAGGTCGGTGCGGGTAATGCCTGCGAGCCGGGCGGGCGCTTCGGCAAATTGCGGTCGGATCACCGGCACCGGGTCGCGCCAGTCGCTCCGGATTCCCTTGGCGCCTCCATCTGTGCGGAGAATATCCATCGCCTGATCGGCCAGCGAGCGGAGCACGGCGGGATTATTTCCCGAAAAGCGAACCTGCAGGCGGCCGCCGTCGCCGGGTCCGAGAAGGAACTTTTTGGCAATCACCTGGGCGTCGGGGAAGGCCTCGGTGAGCTCGCGCTGGACGCGCGGGATAAGGTCGGAAATGACACGCTGGTCCTTAACATCGACGAGGAAAAGCGCGTAGGACGTATCGGCCCGCTCGGGCGAGTAGGTCAGCAGAAAGCGCAGCGCTCCCTGGCCGGCGGTGGTGGAGACGTGGGTGACGCCGGGCATCTCCCTGACGATTTTCTCCATTTCGCCGGTAACGCGGAGTGTCTCATCGATCCGCGTTCCGCCCGGCAGCCAGACGTCCACCATGAACTGCGGACGCGTGGAGGACGGGAAGAAGCTGTTCTCAACGAAGCGGAACGCAAACATCGCACCCGCGAGGAGTGCGAGGAGGACGGCAATCGTCACCCATTTGGCCCGCATGCAGGGGACAAGAAGGCGCTTGTAGCCCTGATAGATCGGGCCGGCATAGGGATCTTTTTTCTCCTTTGCCTGATCCGGCGGCGCGCTCTTGAGGAAGAGAAATCCGAGGAGCGGCGTGATCGTCACCGCGGTCACCCAGCTCAGGCCGAGCGAAAGCAGCAGGACGACAAAAAGTGAACGGCAATATTCTCCCGTGGAGTCGTCGGAGAGGCCAATCGCTCCGAAGGCCAGAATCGCGATCGCCGTCGAACCAAGGAGCGGCAAGGCCGTCTGGGAAACGATGTTTTTTGCCGCCTCAAGGCGGTCTTTCCCGCGCTGCATGGCGATGAGCATGCCCTCGGTGATCACAATGGCGTTATCCACGAGCATCACGAGCGCGATGATGAGCGCGCCGAGCGAAATGCGTTCGAGGATGATGCCGGTCATGTCCATCAGGATCATCGTTCCGCACATGGTGATCATGAGGACACTCCCGATGATGAGCCCGCTCCGGAGGCCCATAGCGAGGAGGAGGACAACGAAAACAATCACGACGCTCGTGCCGAGATTCGCGATGAATTCGTTGATCGCCGTCGTGACGGTATCCGCTTGGAACGAGACTTTATGGAGCTCCATGCCGAGCGGGATCTGTGATCCGAGCTCGCGGATCCGCCGTTCGACGGCCTGGCCCTTGGTTACGACGTTGCCGCCGCTGATGGTCGAGATGCCGATGCCGACGGCGGCCATGCCATCATAGCGCAGCGAGGTGCCGGGCGGATCGATGAAGTCCCGCCGCACGGTCGCGATATCTTTCAAGAAGACGAGTTCGCTCCCGGTGCCGGACCCGCGGATCAGAAGGTTTTCGAAGTCCCCGGTGCCGGTCCATTCTCCGGTCGGGCTGATCGTAACGGCGAGCGGGCCGACATCGGCCGATCCGCTGGAGACGACAACGTTCTGCTCGCGGAGCGCTGCGAAGATCGTCTCGGGCCGGATGCCGAGCTGGGCCATGCGGTCGCGGGCGAGGTCGATATAAATTACCTCCTGCTGGTCGCCGAAGATCTCGACCTTTTTGACATCCTGAACGAGAAGCAGCTCCCGGCGGAGTAGCTTGGCGGTCTCGTAGAGCTCGGCCTGCGAGTATTCCGGCCCCGTGAGCGCAAAGAAAATGCCGAAGACATCCCCGAAGTCGTCGAACACGACCGACGGTCCGGCACCCGGCGGCAGGCGGCGCTGGGCATCGGCGACCTTGCGGCGGAGCTCGTCCCAGACCTCCGGGAGTGACGTGCTGTCGTATTGGTCCTTGATGGTGACCGTGACGGTGCTGCGCCCGCGCTCCGACCGGGAGACGACGCGTTCGAGCTGCTCGAGCTGTTGAGCGGCCAACTCGATGACGTCGCTGACTTCTTTTTCCACCTCTTCCGCTGAAGCGCCCGGATAGGGGGTGACGATGAGAGCGTCTTTGATGGTGAACTCCGGATCCTCAAGGCGCGGGAGATTGATGTAAGACCACACGCCCAGCACCACCATGAGAACGGTGAAGACGAGCGTGACCGTCTTGTTGCGGATCGAGACCTCGGCGAGATTCATGATCGGGAGATCAGCGGTTGGCGGCGTCCATGCGGCGGACGGTCATGCCGTCGGAAAGGAACCGGACACCGGAGGCGACGAGTTCGTCGCCACTCTGGAGCTTCGGAGAGCGGATCTGGATCGCTTCGCCCGAGAGGCCGAGCATATCGACGGGAATCCGGCTCACTTTCATCGTAGCCGGATCCAGCCGCCAGACCCACGTCTGGTTCTCTTGGGTCGAGACGGCATGGGTGGGCACGCGGTAAACGCCTGCCTGACCCTCCGGGAGCCCCGACCGGTCCCGCATTCGCAGGAGGACGGTGCAGGTCATGCCGGGCAGGATGTTTTTGTTCTCCGGAGGGTGGAGCGTGAAGGTCACTTGGAAGGTTCTTGCCGAGGCGCTGGCCTGTGTGGCGAAGGACTTGAGCTCAAGGTCGAACTGCTCACCCGGCAGGGCGGCAAACTCGACCTTCGCTTCCAGAAGTTCGCGGGCATTTTCGGCCGTGATCCCGCGGATCGCGAGGGACATGTCGCTCTCGGGGACCTGGATGTCCACCTCGAGCGTCGAGATATTCTGGAACACGAGAACAGGCTCCTGCGCCTGGACGTTCTGGAAGTTGTTTGCGATCGTCTGTGCGACGCGGCCGTCGAATGGCGCCACGAGACGGGTGTCATCCAGTGCACGCTGGGCGGTGCGGAGGTCGGCATCGGCGACGTTGTAGGCTTTCTGGAATTGCTCGAACTCGCTCTGCGAAATCACGCGCCGTTGGAGCAGGACACGCCGGCGGTTGAACTCCTCACTGGCGGAGTTGAAGAGCGCGCGGGCCGCGTCGAAGCGGGCGATGAAGTTGGTCTGATCCAGCTGGGCGAGGAGGGCCCCCTGCTTCACCACAAGGCCCTGCTGGGCGGGGAAATCGATGATCCGGCCTGGCACGTCGAATGACATGCGCGACGTGTCGGCGGCCGCCACCTCACCCGGGAAACGCCGGAACCGCATATCCTGGCCTCCCTCGAGCACAAACGTCCGGACCGGCGGAGTCACCGCGACGGGAGATTCTTTGTCCGAGCAGCCCGAGACCATGGTGGCAAGAACGGTCGTGACGACAAAGGCGGCGAGCATCCTGCCGACGGAAGGTAGCGAGTTGGGAGACATAAGATGGGTGTATGTGCCGGCGGCAGCCCGGTCGGCGGAATCCTCCCCGCCCGTGGCCGTGCGCTCCCGGGCCGGACCGGCGGCCTCAGAGCATGCCTGACGTGAGAATGTCGCCTATCGGTTGAGCCGTGCGAAGTATCTTGGCGGCGCGGGATTTTGCAAACGCATTCTCCGCGTAGGGAGAGGTGATTTCCGAAGTGGAAAATCCGGCGGGACAGAGCGAGGGTCCCTGGCATAGCCTCCGCCGCGACGATGAATACCCAACTTCTCCTTGTCCTCGCCATGCTGGCTGCCTGCGTGGGGATGTTCGTTATCAACAAGCCACGAATGGATGTCGTGGCCTTGCTGGTCATCGTTGTCCTCCCGCTTACGGGGATCGTCACGGTGCCGGAAGCTCTGGCGGGCTTCAGCGATGCGAACATCCTGCTTATTGCCGCGCTCTTCGTCATGGGGGCGGGATTGGCCCGCACCGGCATTGCGCTCCGCCTGAGCGATCTTCTCATCCGCCACGCTGGCACCAGCGAGGCGCGGCTTGTGGTTTTTCTGATGCTCGCCGTGGCGGGCCTCGGCTCGGTGATGAGCTCGACCGGCGTGGTGGCGATCTTCATTCCGGTCGCCCTTAGCCTCGCGGAGCGCCTGCGCATCGCACCCGGCCGGCTCATGATGCCGCTGAGCTTCGCCGGCCTGATCAGCGGCATGCTCACACTGGTCGCCACGGCGCCGAACATGGTCGTCGACAGCGCGCTGACGCAGGAGGGGTTCGGAGGATTCCAGTTTTTCAGCTTCACGCCGATCGGCCTGGTCATCCTCGTGGTGGGAGTCATCTACATGCTCTTCGCGCGGCATCTTCTCAAGACGAAGGATGTGACTGCAGAAAATGCAGGTAAGCGCCGGACTCTTGCGGACTTCATCGGGGACTATCAACTCAACGGGCGCGAGTATTGCCTCCGGGTTCTTGACTCCTCGCCCGTCGCGGGAAAGAGGCTGAAGGATCTCGATGCGCAGCGGACGCATGGCGCAAAAATTATCGCGGTCGAACGCCGCAGCCGGATGGCCACCGAGCTCGTGGAGGCAACCGGCGAGCTTGTCATCGAAGCGGGCGATGTCCTCCTCGTTGACCTGCCGCCCGTCGAGGGCACCGAAATCGAGGCCCGCGCCGGCCGGCTCCGCGATGCCGGTCTGGAGCCACTGCCGCTGCAGGGAGCCTATTTCACGGACCAATCACGCGAGGTCGGAATGGCGGAGATCTTGATTCCGCCGAACTCGAGCCTGATCGGTAAGAGTATCCTCGGAATGGAATTCCGGAAAGTTCACAGGCTCACTGTGATCGGCCTGCGCCGCGGCCGGCACGCGATTGTCGACGGGCTGCTCGCGGAGAGACTCCGCGCCGGCGATACGCTGCTCGTGATCGGCAAGTGGACGTCGATCATGGACCTCCAAGCGCAGAACGGAGATTTTCTCACGCTCAGCCTTCCCGCCGAGATGGATCAGGTGGCTCCGGCGCAGAGCCGCGCGCCCTATGCGCTTGCAAGCCTCGGAGTGATGATTCTGCTCATGGTTACGGGTCTCGTGCCGAACGTCATCGCCGCACTCATCGGCTGCCTTCTCATGGGAGCCTTCCGATGCATCGACATGACGACGGCCTACAAATCCATCCAATGGTCGATCCTGCTGCTGATCGTCGGCGTGATGCCGTTTGCGATCGCGCTGGAGCGCACCGGCGGTATTGAGCTCGCCGTGAACGGGCTGCTCCATCTGGTCGGCGATGCGGGTCCGGGCATCCTGCTCGGCAGCCTGTTCCTCCTCACGGCCGGTATCGGGATGTTTATTTCAAATACCGCGACCGCGATCCTGATGGCTCCGATCGCCTTGAGTATCGCCGCGCATCTCGGCGCCTCGCCCTATCCGTTTGCGATGACCGTCGCCATCGCGGCCTCCGCCGCTTTCATGACGCCGATCTCCTCGCCGGTGAATACCCTCGTTCTAGAGCCCGGTCGCTACAGTTTTGGCGACTTCGTCAAAGTCGGTGTGCCCTTCACGCTGATCGTGCTCCTCATTTGCGTGTTTCTGGTGCCGATCCTCTTCCCGCTTTATTAGTCAGTTATTAGTCAGCCGGATGGAAATCCTCATTTTATGAAACCCGAAATTCCCATCCGCATCGCGATCCGCTCGGTTGATGGTTTGCTTGACCGCGACGGGTCTCCGCTGGCCGGCCCCCGGATTCACCCCGATGTGGCGCGCGCCATCCGCAGCGAGGCGGCCTCGCAGACGCGGGGATCCACGTTCCGCATCGAGGTCGCCGTGCCGCCGGAAGATGCCGGCCGCGGGGACGAAGTCGCCCATGCGATCCGTTGCCATTTTCGCGAAGAGTGCGCGGCGGCCGGCGAGGAACTGCGAAACATTGCCTCGAAGGGCCGGTGGAGCTTCGGGCTGGCGATGGTTGTCGTCGCGTTTCTCTTCCTCATTAACGAAGCGGTTCTCCGGCTCGGCGAAGGCCGGATCGTTTCGCTGGTCAGCGAGAGCTTGATCATTGTCGCCTGGGTCACCCTCTGGGGACCGGCGGAGCTGCTGTTTTTTTCGAGGTTTCCGGTATGGCGTGCGCGCAATCTGGCCCGCGTGCTGGCAGAAGCGGACGTCGTGCTCACGACCTGATCTGCCGGAATGGGGGTATGAGGCACCTCTTTCGCGTTGACCTCGCCTCGCACCTCCCGCCACCTTCCCACGCAATGGAAAACCAACGGCCCACTGCGGTTGCGACTCCCGGTCCGGCCCTGATCCGCGGCGTCGCTTTCCTGCTCCTTTGGTTTGTGCTGATCGGCCCGGGGCTTTCCGATCTTGTGCCCGGATTTCTCGCTGCGGCGCTTGCGACATGGGCCAGCCTCCGGTTGCTTCCGCCGTCCAAGGGGCGGTTGCGATGGATTCCGCTGGCCGGTTTTCTGGTGCGGTTTCTCTGGCAGTCCGTCGTTGCCGGAGCCGATGTGGCGTTTCGGGTTTTTCATCCGCGGCTGCCGATGGCTCCGGGATTCGTGGAGGTTTCCCTCGATCTGCCAGCGGGCACCCGGAGGAATGCGTTTCTCGCCGTTTCAAGCCTGATGCCCGGAACGCTGCCGGCAGGGATGGATCGGGAGGGACGGCTCATCGTGCACTGTCTGGATTCGACAATGCCTGTTGCAAAACAGATGAGGTCCGACGAAGCGCGCCTCAGCGGACTGTGGACGGAGGGCGGGGATGTCTGAGTTTCTGCTGGCCGTTGCGGGCTTTATTCTTCTCACCGTCGCCGTCGGTCTCGTCCGCCTTCTGTGGGGGCCGGATAGCATGGATCGCCTCATGGTTGTGCAGCTTTTTGGCACGGGCGGGATCGCTGCGCTTGTCCTGATTGCCGCTGGTGCCGGCCTGCCGCCGGCCTTGGATGTGGCGGTGACCGTGGCGCTTGTTTCGGCAATGGCTGCCGTGGCGTTTGCCAAAGGTGCCGGCGGCAAGGGGGAGGGCGGATGAACCTGATTCTCGATGGGCTCACGGTTCTGCTGGTGGCGGCCGGCGGCTTCTTCTTCCTGGCGGGAACGGTCGGGCTTTTGAGGTTTCCGGATACGCTCACGCGGCTTCACGCGCTGACGAAAGCCGACAACCTAGGCCTTGGATTGGTCGTGTTCGGTCTCGCGCTGCAGGCCGGGAGTCTTTGGGAGGTCGGGAAGCTTTTGCTCGTGTGGTTCCTTGTGCTGCTCTCCAGCGCCACGGTTTCGCAGTTGATGGCGCAACGTGCGCATTTGCGGGGTCGCGAGAAATGAACGCGCTGACTCTTGCTCTCGCGGTTCTCGTGCTCATCGCCGGCGGCTGGGCGGTCGTGGCGCGGAGCGCTTTCGCCGCTGTTTCGGGATTCATCGTGTGTGGTCTGCTGCTGGCTCTCGTCTGGATGCTCCTGGGCGCGCCGGATGTGGCGTTGACCGAGGCGGCCATCGGAGGCGGGCTGACCGGCGCTCTTCTTCTGGGGGCGTGCGGTGTTCTTCAAGATTCCGCGGCAGTCCGGAATCCTCGTCCTGTAGCATGGCAGATTGCTGCGGCGCTTCTTTCTCTGCTGGTTGCCTGCGGTCTGGGGGCCGCGTTCCTTTTGCTGCCCGATCCGGCGCCCGGCCTTGGAGGCGATGTCCGCTCCTCGATGGCAGCGACCGGATTGGAGAATCCTGTGACCGCCGTGCTGCTGGCGTTCCGTGCGTGGGATACGCTTCTGGAGAAGGTGGTCGTGCTCCTGGCGCTTGTGGGCGTGTGGTCGTTCGCGCCGGACAGCCTTTGGGCCGGACGGCCCGGCGTGCGCTACCGTCCCGACCCTCGTGTGATTTTTCTCGCGCAGATCCTTTGCCCGATCGGGATCGTTGTCGGCGTGTATCTCTTCTGGGTCGGCGCTTCGGCGCCGGGGGGAGCGTTTCAATGTGCGACGATCTTCGCCGCCCTCTGGGTCCTCGTCACCATGGCCGGGCTGGCGGATTTTCCGCCGGCAGGACGTCCCGTCGTGCGGATTTCGGTGGTGGCCGGGGCTGTGGTTTTTGCCGGCATCGGCATGGCGGGCGTTTTCTGGGCGGGGGCGTTTCTGGCGTATCCGGCGGACTTTGCGAAGCCGCTCATCCTTTTGATTGAAGCCGCCCTTACGCTTTCGGTGGCTTTCACGCTCGGGCTTCTTGTTGCCGGCTCGCCGGCGAGGGGAGACGAACCATGAGTGCGATGGAAATCTTCGGACTCTGCGGCG
>CAZSMN010000037.1:0-17738 GCA_964607615.1 uncultured Chthoniobacterales bacterium
TGGCCAGGCGTCGTTGCGGCCTTTCTGGGAGCATTCCTGCTGCCGCGCGCGCCGGCAGCGGCCGGCGTAACGGCGCTCCTTCTCGGTCCGGTTGCTTACGGGGCTTTTCAATTCACGGCCCGCACGCCGGACCGCCTCTGGGGTCATGACCTGCACTTTCTGATCCAGGTTCTCGGCGCCTTTCTCGTGGTGAGCGCCGCTATGCTGGTGATCACGCTGTTCCGCCCGCTTCCTGCGGCCTGCCAGCTTCCGGAACGCGTGAACATTCCGCGGCACTCGGACGGCCTCGTCAAGGCCGCCGGCGCAGCGGTGATTCTTGCCGTCGCCGTTTTCTTCTACCTCTTCCGCTAATCACGCCATGTCCTCACCCGACGTCTCTGCCGTTCTCGAACCTTTGAGTCTTCCCACCTATCCGGTCGGCGAGCCGGAGAAGAATCCCGTCTTCTTTGAAAAGCGGGTTTACCAGGGCTCGAACGGAAAGGTGTATCCGGTGCCCTTCATCGACAAAGTCGGCGATGTTCCGCAGCCGGTAACCTACCGCTCGGCAAGGCTGGAAAACGAGTATCTCCGCCTCGTCCTGCTGCCGGAAATCGGCGGCCGGATTTTCCTCGGCCAGGACAAATCGAATGGCGACTACGATTTTTTCTACCGTCAGGATGTCATCAAACCCGCGCTGGTCGGCCTCGCGGGCCCGTGGATTTCCGGCGGCGTCGAATTCAACTGGCCGCAGCATCACCGTCCGGGAACGTTTTTGCCGTGCGATGTCTTCATCGAGGAGGAATCCGGCGGCGTCCGCACGGTCTGGATGAGCGAGCATGATCCGCTCAACCGCCTCAAAGGCATGCACGGAATCCGCCTGCGGCCCGGCTCGTCGCTCATCGAACTCCGCGGCCGGCTCTATAACCGGACACCTCTCACGCAAACCTTTCTCTGGTGGGCCAATCTGGCTGCGATGGTCCACGACGACTATGAGTCGTTCTTCCCCGCCGATGTGAACTATGTGGCCGATCATGCGGTTCGTGCCCTCTCGTCATTTCCGGTGGCGCGGAACGATTACTACGGCATCGACTACGCGGCGCGCGAAGGCGCCAACAACCTTTGCTGGTATAAGAATATCCCGGTGCCCACGAGCTACATGGTCTGCCAGACACGGTTCGATTTTTTCGGTGGCTACGATCACCGCGCGGGGGGCGGATTTGTCCACATCGCCGACCGGCACATCGCGCCGGGCAAGAAGCAGTGGACATGGGGCAACCATCCGTTCGGCCATGCATGGGACCGCGAGCTGACCGATGCCAACGGGCCCTACATCGAGCTGATGGCCGGGGTCTACACGGACAACCAGCCCGATTTTTCTTATCTCCTCCCCTACGAAACCAAGACCTTCTCGCAATACTGGTGGCCGATTCAGGGCCTCGGACCGGTCCAGCAGGCCAGCACAGAGGCCGCCCTCCGACTGGTCGTTAACGCAGACCGGGCGATCGACTTTGGAGTCAATGTCTCTTCGCGCCAGGAGAATCTGCGCGTGCTGCTCACGGAAGGCGACCGCATCGTTCTGGATCGTACCATCACGCTTGCTCCCGGCGACTGTTGGCGGTCGGAAAACCTGTCCCTTCAAGGCGACTCGGCCACCGCGCTTCGCGCGACGCTCGTTTCCGCGGAAGATAAGGTTTTGCTGGAATTCCGTCCGGTGGACCCGTCAACCCTCCGCCGCGAACGTCAGCAAGCCACCGAGCCGCCTGCTCCAGAGGAAGTCGCATCTGCGGATGAGCTTTATTTTATCGCGGAGCATCTGGAGCAGTACCGGCATCCCACGAGAGCGCCGGAGATCTACTGGAGGGAAGCCCTGCGCCGCGACCCCGGCGATGCACGCTGCAACCTCGCCCTCGGCCGGGACTTTCTCCGGCGGGGAATCTTTTCGGAAGCGGCGAGCCATCTCGAGGCCGCGATTTCCCGGCTCACCTCGCGGCACCCGAATCCCGTGACCGGAGAGGCGCATTACTACCTCGGTCTCTGCCGGCAATTTCAAGACCGGATCGAAGAAGCGGTGGCGACCTTTGCCAAGGCCGCATGGAACTCGGAATGGCGAAGCGCTTCCAACTATCATCTTGCATGCCATGCGATGCGGCGCGGAGATGACCGCACCGCCGCCGCCCATCTCGAGGAATCCCTGGCGAGCAATCGCAACCACCAGAAAGCCTCGGTTTTGCTGGCCATCCTGCAGCGGCGCAACGGTCGTACGGATGAGGCGGGCCGCCTCATCTCAGGCGTTCTCGCAGGGGATCCGCTGGATCATTTCGCTCGGGCAGAGGAGGCCCGCCAATCAGGGGATTGGACGACGTTTCTCGACCTCACACGAAACGACGCGCAGACGGTTCTCGATATCGCTTTTGACCTGTCGGATGCAGGCCTTGTCGAAGAGGCCGCTGAGGTCCTGGAGATCCACCACGCTCAGGCCACGGCTCCAGTGGCCGTTCCGAATCCGATGGAGCGGACGCCCATGACGCGGTATGTATTGGCCTGGCTGAGGCGCGATCACGCCCTGCTCGCCGGGGCCCGCAGCGGATCACCGGATCGCTTTTTCCCCTCGCGATTGCACGAGCAGCTCGTGCTCGAGAACGCACTTGCCCAACCGGGACCCGACTCACTGGCCGCCTACGGTCTCGGCAACTTTTTTTATGACCGCAAGCGATACGACAAGGCGATCGACTGCTGGGAGCGCGCCGCGCGGGAGAACCCCTGCCACGCGCAGGCGCACAGGAATCTCGGCCTGGCCCTTTGGAACGTGCGGCGTGACGGCGACGGAGCCGCCCGTTGTTACGCGCGGGCCATCGAATGCGATCCGGAAGATGCACGGTTGGTCTCGGAGTTTGACCAACTCTGCCTCAAGCGGAATACGCCGCTCGCCTCGCGTCTCGCTTTTCTTGAGCAGCATCGTCCGCTCGTTCTCCAGAGAGACGACTGCACCGTAAGCCTTGCGACGCTCTACAATCTCACCAACCGGCCCGAACAAGCACTGGCGCTTATGACGTCGAGAAAGTTCCACCCCTGGGAAGGCGGCGAAGGAGCGGTCCTCCGACAATACACCACGGCAAAGCTCCTCATCGGCCGGAACGCCCTGAAAAATGGCGACCCGGCGAAAGCTCTGGAGCATTTCACATCCGCCATGGAAACTCCTGACACCCTGGGCGAAGCCTACCACCTCCTGCAGGCGAAAACCGACGTGAACTACTGGATCGGCATCGCGCTTCGCGCGCTCGGCCGCGAGCTCGAAGCGGCGAGATACTTTGAACTCTCAGCCGGAGAGTCCCGGGATTTCTCCAACATGGCGGTCACGCTGCACAGTCCACTGTCCTACTACCGTGGCATGTCTCTCCGGGCGCTCGGTCGGGAAAACGAGGCCACCGAGCTCTTCCGGTCGTTGCGGGACTTCGCTGGCGCGCGTCTTGAGGAAGTCGCGACGATCGACTACTTCGCAACCTCGCTGCCGAACCTGCTCGTCTTCGACGAGGACCTGCAGGCCCGGAGGGATGCGGAGGCCTGGCTGATGATCGCATTGGCAAACCTCGGGCTCGGAGAAAACGATCGCGCCGCCGAGGCTCTTGCCAAGGTAGAGGCTTTCAGTTGTGGGATTCCCGAAGCGCGGGACATCGCAGCCGAGTTATCCGGCGCTACTCACCGATAATCTTCACCAGCACACGCTTCCGACGGCCGCCGTCGAACTCTCCGTAGAAGATCTGCTCCCACGGACCGAAATCGAGCTGGCCGCCGGTGACCGCGACGACGACTTCGCGCCCCATGATCGTTCGCTTGAGATGCGCATCGGCATTATCCTCGCCGGTCCGGTTGTGCTCGTATTGGGCGTGCGGCTTCTCCGGCGCAAGATCCTCCAGCCAGCGCTCGAAATCCGCATGCAGGCCCCGCTCGTCGTCATTGATAAAGACGCTTGCCGAGATATGCATCGCGTTCACAAGGCAGAGCCCCTCGGTGATCCGGCTCGCCTCCAGACAGGCCTCGACCTCGGGCGTGATGTTCAGTAACTGCCGGCGGGCTGGCACGTCAAACCAGAGTTCGCGGCGGAAGCTTTTCATCCCAGAGTCTCCGCAAGCCAGCGCTCAGCCTCGGCATGGCGGGTATGGTCGTATTGATGAACCACGTAACCCACGCTCTCCGCTGCCTGGCAATTCTCCGGCATGTCGTCAAAGTAGATGGTCTCCGCCGGGTCGACACCAAACTGCGCGGCCGCATGGTGAAAGATGCCGGGGTCCGGCTTCATCAGCCGCGCCTTGCAGGAGTAGACGGCATCAGAGAACACGCGGAAGATATCGTAGGTGCGGTGGATGTAATCGATGTGGATGTCGCTGATATTCGAAAGCAGGTAGACCGGCATCCGCTCCGAAAGCGAGCGGGCAAGGGAGGTCATGGGCAGGTTCTCATCAAAGATATCCTCCCAGATCGCAACGAACTCGGCCGGATCTCCTGTGTCACGAAAAGCCGGGCGGACCGCCTCAAGAAAGGCCGCGCGGTCAAGAAGGCCGGATTCGTAATCGTGCTGCGCGCGGACAATCACCCCCCGGTCGGGAAGGTCGACCAGTTTGTTTTTCTCCTGGAGACGCCAGGCCGAGCGCATGTAGTCGAAGCGCAAAAGGACGTTACCGATATCGAAGATGGCAGCTTGGATTTTCATCAGAAGAGGGATTTAAGAAATGCAGCAGCGGCACGCCCGGCCGAGGGACGGCTGAGCGGCAGAGTGGCGTCGTAACGGCGATGGTAGGCGGCAGCATCTCCGGCAAAAAGACCCCGTATCGCGGCGGCGATATCAGACGGAGAGCCGGCAAACTCACCCGCTCCGCTCTCGATGAGCAGGCGCGCGTTGCCCTCCTCCTGACCGGGAACAATCTGGGTGATGACCATCGGCGTCCGCGTCGCGAGAGCCTCTTGAACCGTGGCACCGCCGGCTTTGCTGATGAGCAAGTGCGCCTCTTTGAGCAGGCGCGGCAGCTCGGAGGTCCACCCGAAAACCTCCATCGGCACCGAGGCATCCCTCGCGATGGTGCGCAGCGTCTCTTCCAGAACGGTATCTTTTCCAGCCGTCACCGTGAGTGCGATGCCGGCCACTTTGAGAAGCTCTTTCACCACGTCGGGGGCGAGGTGATGTGAGGAATTCACCATGTAGAGGACTTTCCACGGCGGCCCGTCGGCACGCGGTGCGGTCTCTTCCAGCGTGAGCGGGACCGGGAAGCCTGTCACGACGACGCGCGAGGCCTCGACTCCGGCTTGCTTCAACACATCGGCCGTCTCGTCGTTTGCAACGAAAAAGAAATCCGAAGTGGTGCGATACCAAACCGAATTGACGGTCAACGAATCGGTGATGAGCGTGACGATTTTCGGCGGCAATGTCATTCCGGACCGGCCAAGATGGGAAAGCAAATGTCCATAGCCGGGATAGGTCGAGACCACTACATCGGGAGCCTGCCGGGCGATGATTTCTGAGAGGAGGGCGGCCGCCTTACGGAAGATGCCGATCCCGCCGCCAACCACCGACGTGCGATCGAGGAGCCAAAAGACAGCCCTCCAGACGGCGGGGAGATGATTGATCGTAAAGAGGTAGGCCCGTTCCACCATGCGGTTCAGAGGGCCGTAGGCCTCCTGAAAAATATCCCGCACGTCGACCGCGGGCGGATTCGGCCCCGCACGGAGCGCGGCAGCAAGATTCCGCGCCGCCGCATTGTGTCCCTCGCCAAACGAGGCCGTGACGATGAGGACGGTTTTCAGAGCCATTTCCGTCGTTTGAAAAAGATGACCATCCCGGTGACCGTGGCCACACAAACGCCCCAGAAATAGATGTAGCCGAACGGCCACCTCAGCTCGGGCATGTTCCACGGAAGAGCCGTATCAAAGTTCATTCCATAAACACCCGCCAGAAACGTCAGCGGGATGAACATCACCGAGACCACCGTGAGCACGCGCATGATCTCGTTCGTGCGGAAGCCGAGGCTGGAGAGGTAGAGATCCATCAGCCCGGCGGTCAAATCGCGGCTGCTCTCGATAATGTCGATGACCTGCGTGATGTGGTCGTAGCAGTCCCTGAGAAAAATCTGAGTTTCCCGCTTGATGAGGCCGGTATCGTCACGGATGAGCGTGTTGAAAATCTCGCGCTGGGGCCAGGCCGCGCGGCGGAGTTGGAGGAGGAGGCGCTTCGCCTCATAAAGCTTCCGCAACGTGGACCTCGTCGGCTTGTCGAGCAGTTCTTCCTCGATGGCCTCGATCGAGTCGCCCAGCGTCTCCAGCACCGGAAACACCTGATCGACCATGGCATCGAGAAGCGCGTAGGCGAGATAATCCGGCCCCATTTGCCGCGAGTAGCCGCGTCCGGCCCGGAGCCTTGCTCTCACCTGCTGGAAGACGTCGTGCCCCTTTTCCTCTTGGAGGGTGATGAGAAAGGTCGGTCCGAGAAAGAGGCTGATCTGCTCGAACGAAAGCCGTTGTTTCTCGTCGAAGTAAATCATCTCGCTCACGATGAAAAAGTGTGTCGTGAAGTGCTCGACCTTCGGCCTCTGGGTTGTATTGAGAACGTCCTCCAGCGCCAGCGGGTGGATATTGAAATGCTCACCGAGGCGGCGGATAACGTCGAGGTTCGCCAGACCGTCGACGTTGATCCAGTTCACCTTCTTGTCATCCAGACGGGAGAGGAGTTCACCGATATCGTCGAACTCCGCCTCAAGAAGAGTTTCGCGGTCGTACTGAATCAGGCTGAGCGAGGTTTCGCAGGCATCCTCACGCGGGGTCAGGGTCGCGGGAGCGGTTCCGGGAGGATGATAGTTGAGCCGGATCATGGGCGTTTCGTTTGCGTTTTGCGGCGAGCACGCGGCTTGCCCGCAGGCTGGCCGTCCGCGGTTCCGCTGGCAACGGAAAAGTGGTCCCATCCGGCGGGCCACCCCGCAGGCAGCCCGCACGTCTCCGTCAGGCGGCCGATTCGCGTCAGCGGAACCTTGGGAAAGCAGGCTGGCCAGGATTCCAAAAGCTTCCGCTCCCGGCGTGGTGGAAGGGCGAAAAGCAGTTCGTAGTCCTCCCCGTCGCCGATCGCCTCGCGGACGCTGCATCCGCGGTTGCGCGGCAGGGCCACGGTATCGATCTCGAACCCGCAGCCACAGGCCCTGGCCATCCGCTGGAGGTCCGATCCGAGGCCGTCGCTCAGATCCATCATCGCGCTGGGACGGGCATGAGCCGCAAGCCACGCTCCCTCGCGGAGACGCGGAACAAAGTCCAAGTGGTGCCCCCGGATCGAACCGCCCAGCTTTCCCGTCACGAAGAGGAGATCGCCCGGCCTGCCGCCGCTTCTCGGGATGCAATGGCGGCGGGAAACCCAGCCTGTGAGCGCGATCGAGACGGCAATACCCGCTGCCTGCCGGGTCAGCTCGCCGCCGGCAATACCGACACCGAACCGTCGCGCCGCCTTCGTCAGGCCGCGATAGAATTTCTCCCAATAAGCGATCCCCGCAGACGGCGGCGAAAAAAGTGTCACCAGCGCTTGCGAAGGTTCGCCGCCCATTGCGGCAATGTCGCTGAGGGGCCGGCAGAGGGCCTTCCACCCGACGCGTGCGGGGTCTTCGCCGGGCAGAAAGTGCACGCCCTCCGCGATGGCGTCTGTTTTCAGGAGCAGGAGCTTCCCACGCAGTCCGGCGACCACCGCGCAGTCATCCCCCGGACCGACGACAAGCCCGTCTCCGCGCGGAAGCGAGGGCACGAGGCGCGCGAGCAACTCGTCCTCGGAGAACGTCTTCATTTCGCGAGGTCGGGCCAGTAGACCGCCGCGATCACCGTAAGCCCGTTAAAAAGCGCATGCAGACCGATGCAGGACCAGAGCGATCCGGTCCGCTCGTAGACGAGGCAGAGAGCGATGGAGAGAACCAGCAACCCGGGGAGGGACGGCAGGTGGCCGTGGATCAATGCGAAGACGACTGCGGAAAAGAAAATCGCGGGCAGGCGTCCGGCAAACTGCCGCGAGATCCCGTAGAGGCACCCGCGGAAGATGATCTCCTCCGTCAAAGGCGCCGCGACGACGGCGATCGCCGCGACGGCCAACCGCTCGCGCCATCCGCTGTTCTCGAGAAGGAATGTCACGATCGCCTGTGGCGAAGCGTCCGGCCCGCTGATCTGATACGCCGCCCATTGCGCCAGATAGATGTAGGGAAAACAGAGCAAGAGCGCGACAGGGATGCAGTGCCACTCCGTCCGCCAGCGCGTCCAGCGCAGGCCGAAGGCGGCAATCGGGTTCATCCCGCGGCCGATAAGAAATCCGATCACCAGCACGACAATCGCGCCGTAGAGGGCGAGGCTCGAAAAGATCGAGCGGAGGTCGATGGTGACCGGTCCGCGACCGGCCGATGCGGCGGCCATGAGAAGGAAAAATCCGACGATACCTCCGATGAAAACTCCTTCCGGCCAGCGCCAGCGCACCGCGGGGAAGCGAGCGGGGTCTGAGAGCGCCGACCGCACAGCCGGACGCAGGAAGATGAGGCAGATCGCCCCGAGAACAAAGAGAATGCCAGCCTGGCCGTCCGAGTTCACGCCGCCTTGGGCGTTGCGGCGCGCGCTTTGGCCGGCGCCTTGCGGGCGGCAGGTTTGCGCTCCTCGAATTCGAAGCCCACCTTCGCCCCGTCGAGCTTAAGGAAGGCCGAAAACGGGCGGCCCTTTTTTGAAATAAAGCGCGGGATGAGATCGGTCTTGCCGGTCTCGATGAGCTTCACGACCTGCTCGCGGGGCACTTCGCGCTGGCAGAGCGATTTGCCCATGCGGAACTTGCAGGCCGGCGTATTGCTGCACTGCCAGGCAGAGCCCGTGTCGTGGATCGTGCCGGTCTTGCAGACGGGACACCCGCCGATCGAAGGCAGGGTGGAGAAATCGATGCTCGCCGAACTATCGGCCGACTCGCCGAAGTCGAAGGATTGTTTGAACTCCGGATCGAGCTTCACTGCCGCGGCAAACGGCCGCCCCAGCTTGCTCCGGAAGCCCTCAAGCGGTCCGACGCGGCCGGACTGAAGAAGGGTCTGCACCTCCTCGCGCTCGAACTGGCGCCCGGCCATGTTTTTCCAGATGATGGTGCCGCAGCCTTCCGCCGAGCACTCGAAGGCCTTGAACGATTCCTTGAATCCGACATGGCCGCACTTCGGGCATTTGACATCGAGCGGCTGAAAATTGCCCTCGACAGTCTCCCCGGTGAAGTTCTTCGCCTTTTCGACGATCTCGTTGGTGAAGGCGCGGATCTCTTCCATAAATTGCGGGCGCGGCATTTCGCCCTGCTCCATGCGTTTGAGCTTGTGCTCCCACTCGCCGGTGAGCTCCGGAGATGTAAGGGCCTGAACGCCGAGACCGCGGAGGAGCGTGATGAGGGCAAGGCCCTTCGAGGTCGCGATGAGATCGCGGCCCTGACGGATGATGTAGCCATCGAGGATGAGACCCTCGATGATCTGGGCGCGCGTCGCCGGCGTGCCGAGCCCGCGCTGGGACATGGCCTCGCGGAGTTCCTCGTCGTCGACGAGCTTGCCCGCTCCCTCCATGGCGGAGAGGAGCGTCGCTTCCGTAAAGCGCGCAGGCGGCTTCGTCTCGCTGTCTTTGATCTCCAGCGCCTCCGTGCGCGCATTTTCTCCGGCCGTGACCGGGCAAACATTCTGCTCGTCCTCGGATGCCGCGGATTTGCCGTAAACAGCCATCCAGCCGGGGTCGGTGATGATTTTCCCGTCGGTCTTGAAAGCTTCGCCCTCCACGCGGGTAATGCGGGTGGTAACCTCGAACTGCGCGGCAGGGAAGAACGCCGCGACAAACCGGCGCGCAACCATGTCATAGACCTTCATCTCGAAGTCATCGAGGGACTTCGGCGAGACGCCGGTCGGGATGATGGCATGGTGGTCGGTGACCTTGGCGTTATTGAAAATGCGCTTGTTCGGGCGGATCCATCCCGAGCTGAGAGCCTTGCGGCCGTGCTCGGCGAGATCGGGGGCATCGAGCTTGGTGAGCGCGGCTTTGACGTTGCCGATGTTGTCCTCCGGAAGATATCGGGAGTCCGTTCTCGGATACGTCAGCACCTTGTGACGCTCGTAGAGGGCCTGGGCGATCTGGAGCGTGCGCTTCGCGCTGAGGCCGAAACGCGAGTTCGCCTCCCGCTGGAGGGTCGTCAAATCGTAAAGCTGGGGCGCGATTTGCGTGGTCGGTTTTTTCTCCTCCGTGACCGTGCCGGTTTTTCCTGTGCAGCGCGCGACGATCTCCTCGGCGCGGGAGCGGTCCCAGAGGCGCTCAGGGCGTCCATCCTCGTCAGCTCCCTTGCGGAAGGCCTCGTCGAACCAGCGGCCGCGATAGCTGCCGGCCACGACGCCGAAATCCGCAAAGACCTCGTGGTAGGTCCGGGGCTTGAACGCCCGGATCTTCTCTTCGCGCTCGGCAAGGATCGCCAGCGTCGGCGTCTGCACGCGGCCGACCGGCGTGAGTTGGAAACCTCCGCCCGTCGAGTTGAAGGCGGTCATCGCCCGCGTGCCATTGATGCCCACGAGCCAGTCGCTCTCGCTCCGGCAGACCGCCGCCTCGGCCAACGGGACCATCTCGGTCTCGCCACGGAGGGCTTCAAACGCCGCGCGAATCGCCTCGGGCGTCATGCTCTGCAGCCACAGGCGCTGCGTCGGCTTTTTGTTGCCGGCGAGCTTCATGAGATAAAAGAAGATCAGCTCGCCCTCGCGGCCGGCGTCGCAGGCGTTGATGACGGTGCCCACATCCGCACGCTTGAGGAGTCGCTTGATGAGCTGGAAGCGGGATTTGCTTTTGTCGATGGGCTTGAGATCGAAGGCGTCGGGAATGATCGGGAGGTTCGCAAAGCTCCATTTGCCCCGCTTTTTGTCCATTTCCCCGGGCAGGCAGAGCTCGACCAGATGGCCGATGGCGGAAGTGACGATGTAGTCGTCGTTCTCAAAAAAGTCGTCCTTTTTAGGAAGCTTCCCCAGCACCCGCGCAAGATCGGCGGCGACGCTTGGCTTTTCCGCTATGACGAGGGTTTTGGACATGATTTAGCTGGTTTTGACGAATCGCGAGCCCGCCAACCGGCGGACCAGCTTCTTCATTTCAAGGGCGAGCAACGTAGAAGACACCACGTGCGTTGGCAACCCGCTTCTCGCAACGACGTCGTCCATCAGGATTTCGTCGGACCCCAGAGCCTCAAAAACCGCCAGCTCCGGCCCGGCAAGATCCGGTGGAGCGGCCTTCCTGCTGAGAACGGGCGCCTCCGCGAAAAGCAGCCCGGTATCGTCCAGAATGTCGGAGGCGCTCATCACCAGCTTGGCCCCCTGCTGGATCAGGCGGTTCGACCCGATGGCATTCGGCTGGTCGATGCGCCCGGGGATCACATAAACCGCCCGGCCCTGATCGGTCGCCTGGTTCGCGCTGATGAGCGCACCGCTCCGCCCGCCGGCTTCCACCACAAGGAGCCCGAATGAGAGTCCGCTGATAATCCGGTTCCGCATCGGAAACGTCTGCCGGTCCGCTGTGACCTTCATCGAAAACTCTGTCACCACCGCGCCTCCCGACGCGGCGATCTTTTCCGCCAGCGGCAGGTTTTCCGGAGGATACACCGAGAGAAGCCCGCTCCCGATCACCGCAATCGTCCGGCCCTTTGCCGCCAGCGCCCCCTGATGCGCTGCCGTGTCCACCCCGCGCGCCAGCCCGCTGACCACTGTGAGCCCGGCATAGGCCATCTGGTAGGAAAACTTCTTCGCACACTCGGAGGCGTAGTGCGTGGGCTTGCGCGTCCCCACCACCCCCACGCTGTTCCGGTCGCGCCCGTCGAGCGTTCCCCAGACGTAAAGCACGGTCGGCGGATCGTGAATCTCCCGCAGCGCGGCGGGGTAGTCCGGTGAAGCAAGCGTCACCAAGCGCGCGCCGAACTCCTTCGCGAGCCTCAGTTCCTCCCCGAGATCCACTGCAGCCTCCCACCCGTGGATCGATGCTGCCACGTCCGGTCCGATCCCCTCGACCTTCTGAAGCTGCGCCTTGGAAGCCCGCAGGATCTCCACCGGCCCTCCGAGACTCTGCAAAAGACGGCGCACCCGCACCGGACCCAGCCGGGGGATCATGTTGAGCGCTGCGTAGGCCTCGTCTTCCGTCATACCCGCGGCAGTAAAGGGTGAAGACCGCCCGAGCCCAAGAAGATTCTCACACCGCGGAATCTTTGGCGTGATAATTGCTTGCGCAAGCAGCTTCCGTGCCTGATTTTCACCACCAATGGCAGGCATGGAACAGGTTGCTGGACTGGCAATGCATCAGGCGCTTTCGCCGCAGATGCAGCACAGCCTTCATGTCCTACAGGCCCCCCTGACCGAGCTGAAGCAGCTGGTCGAGCAGGAGCTTCGCGAGAATCCCGCCCTCGAAGAGATCTCGAGCGAACCGGTCGAGCGCGTTCGCGAGAGCACCCAGGGATCCCTCGACAGCGAGTGGACCGAGTATTACGCACAGCGTTCCGTATCCGAACCATGGACGAAGGAATCGCAGGAGCGGCGCCAGCATTTTTTTGATTCGCAGGTGCGGAATCCCACCCTTCAGGAGCACCTCCTGCAGCAGCTTTTGACGGCATCATGGCCCCGGGAGGACGCGCGGATCGCTGCCGAGATCATCGGAAATCTGGACGAGCAAGGCTACTTGCGCGCCGATGTGGAGGATATCGCCTGGGCGACCGATAGCACGCCGCTGGAGGTGGAGGAGATTTTGGAAAAGGTGCAGGAGTTCGATCCTGCCGGAGTCGGTGCGCGCAACCTTTCCGAGCTCCTCCTGCTGCAGCTCAGCCGCAGCGGGCGGAGCGACACCACCGAGGCCCGGATTGTACGCCACCACTTGGATGACCTCGGCCGCAAACGTTTAGCCGAGATCGCAAAGGCCCTTGACCTGCCCGTGCCTGAGATCCAGCGCGCAGCGGAGGCGATCGCCCGGCTCGATCCGCGCCCCGGACGTGCCTTTTCGTCGGTTCCGGAGCAGGTGATCATCCCCGAGGTCGTCGTTGAGAGGGATGGCGACGGCTATACGGTGCGCCTGAACAATGACGAGATCCCCCAGTTGCGCATCGCCGACTCATATAAAGACATGGTCTCGACCACCACGCGGGAAGTGCGGGATTACCTGCGGGACAAAATCAAGGGCGGTCGGTTTTTCATCAAAAGCATCCAGCAGCGCCAGCAGACGATCCTGAACATTGCGAAAGAGATCGTCGAGCGGCAGAGGGAATTCCTCGATCTGGGTCCCTCGGCCCTCAAGCCGATGACCATGAGCCAGGTGGCGGATGCGGTCGGCGTCCATGAGACGACCGTGAGCCGGGCGGCCTCGGGAAAATACATGGAAACCCCGCAGGGAATCTTCGAGATTAAATACTTTTTCACCCACGGCTACACCAACAGCGAGGGGGAGGCCGTGAGCAATGAAAGCGTCCGGCAGGCAATCATCAGCTTGGTGAAAGAGGAAAATCCCCGCCGCCCCTGCAGCGATCAAGAGATCGTCCGCATGCTCGCCGATCAGGGACTCGTGGTCGCCCGCCGCACGGTGGCGAAATACCGCGAGCAGCTCGGGATTCTGCCCAGCCATCTCCGGAAGTCGTTCTAAAAAGGGAAAAATCCGGCGCGGGGCTTGTCCGCAAGCTCCCGGCGCGCGTATGTAAGGACCATGTCCGCATTGAATGAATCCGCCGTCCGCGAAGCGCTCGGCACTGTGAAGTACCCCGGTTTTTCCCGGGATATCGTCTCTTTTGGCCTCGTCCGCGAGGTGCGCATCGATGGTCCGGTGGTTGAGATTCAGCTTGTCATCACGACCAACGAGACGAAAACCGCCGCCTCCATCCGCGACGAGGCCGCGCAGGCGATCGGCCGCATCCCGGGCGTCGAGAGGGTGAGTGTGAAAGTCGACGTCCAGGCTCCCGCCACACCGGCCGGCGACATCGGACCGGCGAAGATCGAAGGCATCCGCCACGTCATCGCCGTGGCGAGCGGCAAGGGAGGCGTCGGCAAATCCACCGTCGCCGCCAACCTTGCGCTTGCTCTCGCGAAATCCGGCGCCCGCGTCGGCCTGTGCGACTGCGATCTCTACGGCCCGAGCATTGCGCACATGTTCGGCGGAAATGAACGCCCGACGGCCGATGACGAGAACCGGATCATTCCCATCTCACGCTATGGCGTCTCGCTCATGTCCATGGGCTACCTCCTCGACGATGGCTCGCCCGCCGTCCTCCGCGGACCGATGGTGACCCGCTACACCCAGCAGTTCCTCCGGCAGGTGGCCTGGGGCGAGCTGGACTTCCTCCTTCTCGACCTGCCTCCCGGAACCGGGGACATCCAGCTAACCATCGTCCAGACGGTCGCTCTCAGCGGAGCCGTCATCGTCACGACGCCGCAGGAAGTCGCGCTCATCGACGCACGAAAAGCCATCTCAATGTTCGCAAAAACCAACGTGCCTGTCCTCGGCATCGTGGAAAACATGAGCTACTTCCTCTGCCCGGGCGACGGACAGCGCTACGACATTTTCGGAACCGGCGGCGGATCGCGCGAGGCCGCACGGCTCAACGTCCCGCTCCTCGGCGAAATTCCGATCGAGCCGCTCGTCCGTCAGGCGGGCGATACCGGCCGGCCGGCTGTAGCCGCCCACCCCGAAAGCGCCGCAGCGGCGGAATTTGAAAGGATCGCCGTCTCGATCCGATCCGTGGCCACGACCGGCACCGCCTGACCCCGCACGCACGACCGCCCGGCATCCAACGGAATCGGCTCGGATCCCTTTCCTGGGAATCGTGTTAACCTGTCCAAAAAGGCCGTCCCGCCTCGCCGCTGCCCGCGCTCGATGAACAGCACCTCCCGTCTTGCAACCGGACGTCAAATCGGCATCATCGGCCAATGCGCCTCCTCGCCCTCCTCTCAGCCACTTTCCTTCTCGCCGGATGCCTCACCGCTCCCGTCGCAAGCTCAGGCGGTATCAGCGGCCGCACGGTTCAAAATTCGAATCCGAACGCCATTATCTCCGCGGCACTCCAGGTGTTTCCGCAATACGGTTACTCCCAGGGCCCGGCGGATTACCCGCAATCCATCTCCTTTGACAAGCCGGGCGGACTTTTCGCCAATGCCATGTGGGGCAGTTACGGTGAGCCGGTCTCGGTCCGTGCGCGGCTGAATATCGTGCCGATTCCCGGGACGAATGACTACCGCATCTCGGTCAGCGTTGCCCGGGTGACCGATGCCGGCGAAGCGGGGTTCGAGGATTCCACCCGCATGGCAGGCGCCTGGTCAGGCGAGTTTAATCCCCTCCTCCGCCAGATTGTCGAACTCGCCGGAGGAGCCGGGGCCGGCACAGCACCTGCCGCCTCGCTCTAGTCCTTGCGACCCGATTCCATGCCGTCCACCGATCAAACGGCGAAGGGACTGCAGGAATCAGCCTCCGTGGGGTCCGGCGCACCGACCGCGCCGCAGTCGCTCGCGCTCGTTTTCGGAGCCCTCGTTGTCGGAGCCCTGACGGGACTCACCGGCGTTGCTTTCCTGAAAGCACTGACCGTCGGTCTCGGCCTTTGGGCAGACCTCACCGCGCTCCTGACCCGCTGGCCTCCCGTCCTGGGATGGCTCGCCAGCGCATCCCTCGTTGCCCTTGCAGCGACCGCCGCGGCGGCCATGGTGAAAAAGTGGGCTCCCAATGCGGGCGGCAGTGGCGTCCCCTACGTGGAACGCATCCTCCGCACCGACGAGGTGCCGTGCCATGCGCACGTCCTCCCGGTGAAGTTCCTCGGAGGCCTCCTTGCCCTCTCCTCCGGCATGCTTCTTGGCCGCGAGGGCCCTCTTGTTCAGATGGGCTCCGTGATTGGCGAACGGTGCGGGCGACTGCTCGGCTCGATCCCGGGCGCTTGGAAAGCTCTCATGATGGCCGGTGCGGGAGCCGGGATGGCCACCGCCTTTAATGCTCCGGTCGGCGGAACGCTCTTCGTCCTGGAGGAAGTTCAACGGAAAGTCACCCCCCTCGCTTTCCTGCTCGCAGCCACAGCGACCACCGCCTCCGCCTGGGTCCAGCGGGCGGTTTTCCATTACGGGCCGGATTTTTCTTTTTCGCTCCCGACTCTCCCCGAGGCCTCTTCGATCGGACTCTTTGCGCTTCTGGGATTGGTTTGTGGCGGTCTCGGCACGGTTTATAACCATCTCCTCCTCGCCCTCGCGCGACCGAGGAAACCTCTTCTCCCCTGGCCGGCCCAGGCAGCGCTCATCGGATTCATCGTCGGCACGGCGGGCTGGATCAACCCGGATTGGAGCGGGGGCGGAGACGCTCTCACCCAGAAACTCCTCTCCGGGGCATCCGGCGGCGTTCTGGTTCTGCTGGCAGTCCGCTTTCTTCTTGGCCCCCTTTCCTATGCTGCGGGAACACCCGGCGGCCTGTTTGCTCCGGTCATCACCCTCGGCGCCTTGGCCGGCCTGGCCTTCAGCGCACTTCCCGCCGCTTTTCTGCCGGACCTCGCCGTTCCTCCAACAGCTTTTGCGGTCGCAGGAATGGCCGCCTTCTTCACCGCATCGATAAGGGCTCCCCTTACTGGAATCGTTATTTGCCTCGAGTTGACCGGCGGCGTGGATCTTTTTTACTCCTTGCTGGCAAGCTGTGTGGGAGCCTTTTTGGTCCCCACTCTCCTGCGCAACGAGCCCATTTACGATGCATTGGCACGGAAATAGGTAGATCACCTAAGAAAATGCAACGTTGCATAACCTTATCTACAGGTTTTCCCTTGCTGTGAATACGGAATCCCGATGTTTGCTTGCGCAAGGGAACCAGCAGAAGATGACCTCGTTATGAAAACTCCAACCCTACATAAATCATTGAAGTCAGGCTTCAGTTTGGTCGAATTGCTCGTGGTCATCGCCGTTATCGCGGTCATCGCAGCCATCGCCATCCCGAACATCGCAGGAATCACTGGTGCGGCAAATGCCGCCAAGGACCAGCGGAATGCGCAGAACATCGTCTCGACCTTCAACGCAGCGGTCGCAGCGGGATATGCTAATGCCACGTTGACCACTGCAAGTGCTGCAGCAGGAGCTGTTACAAATGGAATCACGGTTAATATCGGGAATACCTCCAACTTCTTCCGGGTTGACGGTCTCTCCGCTGGCGAGTTTAGCAACGCTATACTTTACATCGAGACAGACCTCACCAACGCCCAGTCAGGCCGATCTGGCACAATGGTCTACCGCACAACAGCCAGGTCAGTCGCTACACCATCACCGACCCCATAGTCGCCACAGTATAAGTCTCAAAAAAAAGAAAAGGCACTCCCCGCGGGTGCCTTTTTCTTTTTCAAGCTCATCAAACAAGAGTGTCCTCTTGGTGAATGCAGGGTAACTGTGTTCGAAGTTTTTTATTAGCGGAAATAGTTCCCTTTGAATAGCGGTTCTTTCAATTGGTAGTTCCAGAGATTCCGCTTATCTGAGTTCTTCACGACGATGGCTATCACAGCGGCAGTGAAGCCGATCACGAAAGTCGTTTCCGAATAGTAGATGTAGCCTTACGTCGAACGAGACTCGTCTTCGTCCGACGATGCCCGCGTGCTCTCGAATGAACTCACACGCCATGCACCCGGGTGTAAAATGCCATGTTACCTTCCGAAGGCTTGATTCACGAATGGGCCCACCCCACTTGACACTCGCTCTCGACCTCCAGGTCCTGCCGGCAGATGTCGGCGCGGAGGACCGTTGCCCTGCAGG
>CAZSMN010000038.1:0-17467 GCA_964607615.1 uncultured Chthoniobacterales bacterium
GGCCAAGAACAATGATGAGCGCCACGCCCCGGCGTGAGGAGCGACGGCTTCTGGTGGGGAGGTTTAAGGGCTTCATGGTCTGTGGATGGTCAGGCGACCGGTGATGGGGTTGATGCGAACGGTGTAAAAGTTGTCCCCGAGTCCATTGGAATCCCGCGTGGACTGAACCGTGAGGAAGTTGTTGTTTGTTGTGAGAGAGGAATCCGGCTTGCCTCCGGAACGGATGCGAAATCCACCGTAATTTCTCACGCCCAGAGAAGGGAAATTGGTTGAGGAACTCGTAGGGATGTTGTTGAGCAGTGGAGAGAGCGTGGGATCTGACGGAACATGCACGCCTTCGGGTAGTCGGGTCAGTCTGCCGATCGGGCTCATGCTACCGCTCTCGTCGGCAATCCATAGCTGGACAGCAGAGAAGCCGACGTCCAATCCGTTGGTCAGCTCGATGATCCGCACTTCGACATTCCGATTTTTATTCGCCGCCTCTTGCCGGGCCAAGATGATTTGATCACCTAGAATCTGGCCGGCCCGCGTGATGCCACCGGCGGAGTTAATGCTGCTAATTGCGGGGAGTGTAAGCGTCGCCATGATCGCGAAGATCGTGATCACGACGAGCAGTTCGATGAGGGAGAACGCCTTCATTGCATTTTGGATTCGCGAATGGGCAGGGTGGTGGTAAAAATTTTGTAGGTGAGACCAGAGTCGTCGAGGTTCCGTACTAGGGTTTCGAGATCGTCAGAGAAATCGGAATATGTCGAACTGGAGAACAATCCGCTCGTTAGGCGGGAGACCTGGGACGGAGGCGTGCTCCCCGTGCAGACGCGGGCGGCGGATGCCTCATCGAGCGCCACAACGGTTACTTGAACAAGCGGCGGGAGTTGATTTGCTGTTTCCGGCTGGGTGGCAGACGTGGCATCGAGTCGGGAGTCGTAGGAATAATTATCGGAAAGCTTGCTTCCAACAACGTCATCCGCCGGCGCTTTCCGCGGCCAAGCAACCATGAAAACGATATTGTCGGCGATGGGTGCTGCAAAATTCTCGAGATCGGAAACCCACGAGTCGCCGGTTGATGAGTTGTAAACGGCAAGATCTTCCGTCGGTTGTATCGCCTGCATCAGGCGGTAGCGGTAACGAGGAGTTGCTGTAGGAAAGGGTGACGGAAGACCACTATCATTGCCGTATTCGATGTAAAATCCGACGGCATTGAGGAGCGCCTCCATACCTCCATAGGCAGGTTGATCCTCCGTAACACCCGAAGGAGCCTGGAAAACAATCGCTTGGCCGGTGCCAGTAGTGCCTGGGAACGGAGAAACCCCTGCTTTCCCAATCAAAAAGTGGAGCTCCGACTTCCTGAGATAGCGGGTGGGTCTGGTAGGATCATCATAGTCCCAGTAGCTGTTAAGCGTCGCCTGTCCCAGAAGGCCTGTCATCAGGTCAAAAGCCGCCCTCGCCCCTTGAAAGGCCGAAATTTTATCCGTGGCCCTTCGGGTCACCGTGCTCGTCTGGCTGATGATATTGAGGATGAGCCCCAAAATGATGACCAGGACGGCAGAAGCCACCATCACTTCGACGACAGTAAATGCCCGCCGGCCTCGGAGAGCCAAGCGGTGATGGCGGGGTGCGTTCATAAGCCTCACTTTCCTGCGTTCGCAATCTGAATTGAGTAGATGTTCGTCGTGCCCCGATTGGTCGAGTCCGGGTTAGCCTTGAACTCAAGCTCGATCCTGAGCGCGGTGAGCGAATTCGGCATGGTGGGTGAAAGTGTGCTGCCGGGGAAAACGGGTGCGTTGGTGGTTACTATCGCCGTGTAAGACGCTTTCGTTGGAGGCTTCAGAAGTTGCCCCTCAAGATCATAGTAGTTTGTCCGGGCAAGCTCGGTGAAATTCCCGGTAACCGCTTCCGCTCCAATGCTCCGCACAATCTGGGCCTCGACGGTCTGGTTCATCGACTGGCGGAGCGAGGCGAGGCCGACGGGGAGGAGGCCGAGAATGGCGATAGCGGCAAAGCTGACCAAGCCCATCGCCAGCGTCACCTCAACGAGGGAGAAGGCGTGACGTGTGCGGAGGGGCCTTGAGGGCCGTGAGTCTGGGGGTAGACGTTTCACGAGAGAATCAGATTACAGCTAAATGAACGTCAAATGCTTTGCATTGTAAATACATTTTTATCCGATTTACCTAAAAATCCACGCAACCAGTATCGTGCTCTTCCGATCGCCACGGGGCGGCAGCCCCTTCGAAAATCCCACGGAGGGAAACGCTCCGTCGTTTCCCACTTTTCCCTTCAGGCCGTGCCCGAGCCTCCCCAAAGACAGATGCGCCATCCTACCGGATGCCTCGGGTCCGGCGCTTGCGCTCCGGACCATCCACGGAACCGACGGAGCGGTTCCCTCCATTTTTTCACAGGCGCTCGCGCTTGTGGCCGGGTCACCCCGCAACCGCGCCACGGGGCGGCAGCCCCTTCGAAAATCCCACGGAGGGAAACGCTCCGTCGTTTCCCACTTTTCCCTTCAGGCCGTGCCCGAGCCTCCCCAAAGACAGATGCGCCATCCTACCGGATGCCTCGGGTCCGGCGCTTGCGCTCCGGACCATCCACGGAACCGACGGAGCGGTTCCCTCCATTTTTTTCACGGGCGCTCGCGCTTGTGGCCGGAGCCGCAGTGCTTCGGAGGCGGCCTATTTTTTCTTGCTCAGAACCGGCCTGCCGTCCACCCAGTCGACAATAACCTTCGAGAGATACCATGACGCCCCGTTATCGCAGTTTCCCTGATAAAAAAGGTGCGTCGTGCCATCCGGCTCGATGAAGAGACCGGGATGGCCGGACTCCGACGCATTCCACTCACCCGGCTTTCCCGCCGGCAGGAAGGGTTCGTCAGAGAGCCGCGTCCAGCGGATGCCGTCGTCCGAGTGCGCCACGCCGATCTGCTGCGGTTCGTTGTTGTAGCCGCCCGCATAGAACATCCAATACCGGCCCTCGCGCTGGAAAACGATCGGCGCCTCAATGCAGCGGCGCTCCCAGGAAAGCTCGGGCACGAGGATTGGCCCGTCGGTCAGTTGGGTCCACGAACCTTTCGAAAAATCCGATTCCAGCGGCGTGGCGGCCACCCCGATCATCTGGATCTCCATCTCGGGATCCCGCGTGGCGTAATAGAGAAAAAACCGATCACCCACCGGGTAGATCTCCGCATCGATGGCACGTCCGGCCGTCCAGTCCCCGGTCGGCGCAAAGACGGGATTCGACGGATCGGGCGTGAAGTGGATCCCGTCCTCCGACCACGCATGGCAGATGGCGTCTGTGCGCCAGTTTCCGTAGGTCTGGTAGAAAAGGTGCACCCGCCCGTCGCGGACCCAGGCGGCCGGGGCGGCAAAGCCTTTCCGGTCGATTTCCTGCATGGGGAGGATCTCGCCGACCTTCTCCCAATGGGTGAGATCGTTGCTCGCCGCGATGCCAAGCGCCCAGCCGTCATCCTCGCGGCCGTCGCCGAACGGGCAGATCGAATAATACATCAGATACCGGCCGCCAAACCGGATCACCGAGGGATCTTTGGCGAATGTGCGCCCGCGCGAGCTGTCAGCCCAGTGCATTTCGGGGAGAATCATGGCCGGATTACGTCACATCCGCGGCCGCCTTGTCGAAGAAATCCGTCCGGCAGGGTGCTTTTAAGGCTCCAGCCGTGTCGCAACGCCGACCCGCAACGAAACCTGGCTCTCCCGGCCATCGTGCCGGACACGATAGTCCCCGTCCCGATCCGCCCGGAGCACGGCGCCCAAGAATCGACCATCAGACCACGTGACATCCACCGTGACCCCGCCGCGCGCGCGGAGCCCTCGCACCGAGCCCTCCCTCCACCCGCGCGGCAGCGCCGGCAGCAGGTCGATCACGCCGTCATGACTTTGCAAAAGCATCTCGCAAACGCCCGCCGTGTAACCGAAATTTCCGTCGATCTGGAACGGCGGGTGCGCATCGAAGAGGTTCGGATAAACTCCGCCGCCACCGCACCATTGGACCGGATCCCGGCCATGCACGGGTCGGAACATCATTTTGAGAATCCGGAGCGCCCGATCGCCATCACGCAGGCGGGCCCAGAAATTAATCTTCCAGCCTAGCGACCAGCCGGTGCCATCATCGCCCCGGATCTCCAGCGTGCGCCGCGCGGCCTCGAAAAGTTCCGGCTTCGCGGGTGTGATCTGGCGTCCGGGATGGAGCCCGAACAAATGCGAGACATGCCGGTGGTGGATGTCGTCCTCGAGGAAATCCTGAAACCATTCCTGGAGATTCCCGCGGGCACCGATGCGCATCGGGTAGAGCCGCGAGCGAGCGCCCCGGACCCGCTCCACAAAGGCATCCTCGATACCGAGCACATCCGCCGCTTCGAGCAAGTTCGTGAAGAGATCCCACAGGATCTGCATATCCATCGTGCTCGCCTGGCTCACCGAACCGTGAACGCCATCCGGCGTGTGGAACGAACTCTCCGGCGAAGTGGAGGGCACCGTCACGAGGTATCCGTCCGCACCTTCAACGAGCATGTCGAGGTGGAACTCTGCCGCACCTTTCATCACCGGCCAGGCCTTCATGCGGAGGAAGTCCCGGTCTCCCTCGAAGGCAAAATGCTCCCAGAGATGCTGCGAGAGCCAGGCGTTGCTCAGCGACCAGTTCGCCCACATGGGGTTGCCCTCCCCGAAGTTGCCCACCGGCGCGCTGTGCCGCCAAAGATCGGAGTTATGATGCGCGACCCAGCCGGCGGCTCCGTAGTTCACCGCCGCCGTGCAGGCACCGCTCTCGGCGAGGCCCTGCAGGAACTCGTGCAACGGCTCCGCGCACTCGGAGAGATTGGCGGGGCCGGACGGCCAATAGTTCATCTGCGTGTTGATGTTGATCGTATAGTTCGAGCTCCAGGCCGGACGCAGGTCCTTGTTCCAGATCCCCTGCAAATTCGCCGGCTGGCCGCCCGCCCTCGAACTCGCAATCAGCAGATAACGTCCATAGTGAAAAAGCAGTGCCGGCAACGACGGATCGCTGCCGCCTTCCGAAAAGCGCCTCACACGCTCGTCGGTTGCGAGCGTCGTGGCCTCCGGATCCTGACCGAGGTCGAGCGCCACGCGGTCGTAGAGCGCGCGATGGTCCGCCACATGCCGTGCGCGCAAATCGGGAAACGCCCGGCCCGCCGCAGCGTCGAGGACCGCCAGCGCGGCAGCCGCCGCATCGCGACCCTCCAGCGCCGGCGATTTTTTCCAATCCGAAAACCCCGTCTCCGCCGCCAGCAGAAGCGTCACGGCACGGGCACCGGTCACGCTCAGCACACCATCCTCGCACGTGACCGTGCCGCCGTCGCACACCGCCCGCAGACGGATCTCGAAGCGCATCCCCTCGCCCTCCGGCTCGTTGCGGATGAGCTCGGGTTTGTCGTTCACGTATTCCGGCTCCATGTGCGCCGGCGCCTTACCCGAGAGCGCGAGCGTTGCTCCGTCCTCCGCAAAAATACGGTGCATCAACTGGCTCGCCAGCGTGGCGCGGAACGAGATCTCTGCGCCCTCCAGCCGCACCACGAGGACCCGGTCGGGATGACTGCAAAAAACCTCCCGCGAATGCCCGGAACCGGCCTGATGGAAACGCACCGCTGCCACGGCCTCTGCGAGATCAAGGCAGCGGGCATAGTCCTCCGCGACAGCCTCGGGAAACTCCAGAACCAGATCCCCCATCGGCAGGAACGACTGCGTGTAGGGCCCCTGCATCTTCTTGCAAAGTTCCTCCGCCTCCACATACCGCCCGGCGAAGACGGCCTCACGGACCAGAGGTAGCACGTGACGGGCGTCCGGATTGGTCCCGTCTTTCGGCCCTCCGGACCAGAGCGTGCCCTCGTTGAGGCAGATCACTTCGCGCGCAATGCCTCCGTTCACCATCCCGGCAAGGTGCCCGTTCCCCACCGGCAGCGCCTCACTCCAATCGGTCGCCGGCCCGTCGTATCGCAGGATCGAATCGTTCATCGCTTTGTCGGAAGAACGTCCGCTACCGCCTCCGCGACCGAGGCCGCCTGCCGGCGGATGCCGGCCTCGTTGAAGTGGATATCGTCGGCATAAACATCGCCCCCGGCGCGCAGGTCAGGCCGGAAATCCCGGATCGCGATGCCCTGCGTTTTTAAGAAAGCTTCCGCAATCCGGTTGCGCGCATCGATGCGGCCGTTCGAGCAGCCCGGCGATCCGTCGGCGCGGGGCGGCCGGTCGTTCCGGACAGGTGTGATCGGCACCCAGATGAACTTCGCCTCCGGAGCCCCCGCCCGGAGCGCATCGACAAACTCCGGAAACCATTTCTCGAACTCCTCCTCGGAGTATGCCCACCCGTGCATGCCGTTATTGAAGACAACGACATCAAAGCGCGCCGGATACTGGCGGAAAAAGGTCGCGAGCTCCTCCGCGAGGGCGGGATCACCGACCGACTTGGAGGTGGCGAACAGGTAGCTGTTCGCACGGTCCTTCAGGGCCGCTGCCGTGCCACCAAAATATCCCCTCGCAATCGAGTCACCGACGATCAGCACGTTCGGGAGATCGTTCCGGGCCGCTTCCGGCTTCGTGAAAAACGTCCACTCATGCGTCTCGCGCTCGATGCGGCGGGCCGGGTCCGCCTGCGTAATACCGGTCGTCATACCGAGAACTGCCAGCAACAAAATTGCCCGTCTCATTCCCCACGGATCACCGCCTCGAAGCCGCGTCCGGGCGTTCCGGCTTTAAGGAGCGGGGAGAGTTGCTCGAGTTCAACGAACGGCTCGTGACTGCCAAGGAAGAGATGCGTGTCGAATCCCTTGTCCGGCTCGCCGCAAGGCAGACCGTCCAGCACACCGCGATCAACCGTGAGCGTGAGCCCGTGGATTCTTCCGCGCAGCGGCCGGGGAAGAAACCCCAGTTTCTCAGCCACACCAAGATGCCGGAAAACAAGGCCCGCACCTTCGCGTTCGAGGTGCGGCGGCAACGCATCCACCGTCACGGCCTCGGATTTTCCCGGCTGCGCAAGATGGATCATATCGACGAAGGTTCCCGCCACCTCGGCCACATTGTCGACCTTCACCTTCGTCTCCACCGGCATCTGGAAAATGTGCACCACCTGCGCCGGGATCTCCCCCTCATGAATGCGCGCGCCACAGACCAGCGCCTCACCGTCCCAGCGGTACGTCCGCACCAGATCCGGCCAGGGATTTCCCGTTTTCGGCAGCTTTAACGTGAGCGTGCCGCCTTTGATCGAGGGAATCCCCGGAGACTTCTCCCACGCTGCCGGCGGCGGCCATCCACCGGGCCAGTCTTTCTGCGGGCCGAGCCAGAGACGGTGTCCGCCCCAGCCGGCGGGATGCGTCCGATCGTCCGGCACCCAGAGGAGGTTGATCTCCGGACGGTCGCCCGGCCCGAACTCGACCAACCTCGCGCGATCGACCGAGACAAGCGCCCTCCAGCGGCCCGAGCCGGAAAACGAATAATACGCCCGCTCCCCGCGCCAGCGCGTCTCATGCCACGTCTCGTGCACAGCCGGCGGAACTTGATCGGGGGTCGGCATCATGGATTGGACGAAGGTCAGAGATTCCTCTCCCGCCGCCAAGGGAAAAATACGCATCCTCCTCGCAAGGGACGTGATCCAACCCCCTCGAGATCCCCACGGAGGGAAACGCTCCGTCGTTTCCCACTTCTCCCTTCAGGCCGTGACCGAGCCTCTCCAAAGACAGACACGCCATCCTACTGGATGCCTCGGGTCCTGCGCTTGCGCTCCGGGCCATCCACGGAACCGACGGAGCGCTTCCCTCCATTTTTTCACGGGCGCTCGCAGCGGATTACGACCTGGCGCAATCCTCCGCGCAGCGGCGGAGAGTACTCAGCAGAAGTTTCGGCCGGAGCGGCTTGCTCAGGTAATCGTCCATGCCGGCCTCGCGACAACGCTCAACCGCACCTTCCATTGCGTTCGCCGTTAGCGCAATGATGTGGATCTTCTCGTGGCGCGGATTGCGGCGGATCCTTCGCGTGGCCTCGTAGCCGTCCATCACCGGCATCTGGCAATCCATCAGGATGACGTCGTATTTTCCCCGATCAAGTTCGGACAGCGCCTCGAATCCGTTCCCGGCGAAGCCGACCTTGCAGCCGAAGCGCTCCAGAAGGAGACCAGTCACGCGGCGATTGACCGCATGATCCTCGACCACAAGGACGTTGAGACCAAGCGAGGCGTGAACGGGGACGGATCCCTCCTCACCCGCCTGTGCCGGCGCATAGAGTTCGCGGAGGACCTCATTGAGGGCGTCGCGGCGGACCGGTTTGGTAATCGAACGCAGGATGCCCGCCGCAGCGAGCTCATCCGGCTCGAAGATCTCGTTGACGGCCGACACAAGGATGAGGCGTACCCCATTGTTACACTCCTCGCCATGTAACTGTTCCGCAAAGCGCATCCCGTGCCCCTCAGAGAGCCGGCTATCGACGAAGATCGCATCAAACGGCTGCCCGGCCGCGCGGCAGAGGTCGAGAGCTTCTCCGGCCGAGGACGCGGTGACCACCTCCGCGCCACGCGCCGTAAGGTATCGCTTCATCACCTCAAGGGCCGCCGCATGCTCGTCCACGACCAGAATGTGCCGGCCGGCTGCCGGCAGCGAAGGTTCCGCCCCCTGCGTTGCCGCAGGATCCTCGGCCACCTGGACGGGCAACGTGAACCAGAACGTGGAACCGACCCCCGGCGCGCTCTGCACGCCGATCTCGCCACCCATCAGCTCGACAAGCTGACGGCTGATCGTGAGGCCCAGCCCGGTGCCGCCAAAAACACGGGTCGTTGAGGAATTCGCCTGGATGAACGGGTCGAAAATCTGGGTCTGTTCCTCTTCGGTGAGCCCGATGCCCGTATCGCGCACTTCGCAGCGGATCACAGCTCCGGCCGCGCTCTGCTCCAGAAGCGAGAGGCGGACGAAAACTTCCCCCTCGTTGGTGAATTTCACCGCATTGCCCGCCAGGTTCAGCAGGACCTGCCGCACGCGGTTCTGGTCACCGTAGACACGACGGGGGATCTCAGGGGGGATCCACGAGACGAGCTCGAGACCCTTCGCAGCGGAGCGGGCGGCCAGCACATCGAGCGTGTCGTCCACGAGCTTCGCCACATCAAAGGCCGAGCTCTGCACGTCGAGCTTGCCCGACTCGATTTTCGAGAGGTCGAGGATGTCGTTGAGAACGCTCAAGAGCGAATCGGCGCTGGACTGGATCGTCTCGGCGAAGCTGCGCTGCTCTTTCGACAAAGGGGTGTCGAGGAGAAGGTGCGTCATGCCCAGCACGCCGTTCATCGGCGTGCGGATCTCATGGCTCATATTGGCGAGGAAGGCGCTCTTGGCCCGGGTATTGGCCTCGGCGGCATCGCGGGCCTGGCGAAGGCTTTCCTCGATTTGCTTGCGCTCGCTAATGTCGCGGGCCACACCCAGAATGCCGACCGGCCTGTCGTCCTCAAAAAGGAGGCGGCAACTCGTCTCGACCCAGATGAATTTCCCATCCCGGGTGCGGAGGCATCCCTCGAAAACTGAAGCGGCGCGGGCGTGCCTGAGGATCGTCTCAAAGGCCAGCTCCTCACCCGCGTCGTTCGCGGCGAATAGGGTTTCAAGCCGGAGCGGCGCATCCTCCGCGGGCGGGAATCCACTCAGTCGGAAGCCGGCCGGGTTCAACGACGTGACCCGCCCCTGAAGATCGAGCGTGAAGATGATGTCGCTCGCGCTCTCGATGATATCGCGGTAGCGGGCTTCAAGGGCGGTTTTCTCCTGAAGCTGCTCGCGGATCCGGCTCGTCTGCCGCGCCACCTGCCGGCGGAGCACACGCACCCAGAGCAGGAAGAGGATGGCCACGACAACGAGCGCGATGGTCAGGACGACAAGGTTCTGCACGCTCCACCACGCAGGCTCGCGGAGCAACTCGACATCTGCCTTGCTCCGGAGTTGGAGATAGAAGGAACGGAGCTCGCGATACTCGTCGAACGACACGATGTAGACACCGGTCAGCCCAAGCAGGCTGCCTTGCCTCCAGTCAGGTTCCGCTGCCCCTTCGGCGCGATCGAGAAACGCCTCGAAAAACGTCGTGCCATTCTGGAGCCGGAGGAGCGTTTTTTCCTCGAGATCAACAACTTCGACCAACGTTCCATCGACGCGCACCAGACGCCCGTCGAGCTCGGGATCGATCACACTGACATCCTTGATCACGGCGGGCTTGGGGGCCCCGCCCTGTTCAGAACCCACGACCCGGAGGTCGGCCTCTCTCAGGAGAATGCGGTTGCTCTCACGTCCGACAAAGCCGACCGCCTCAACGCGATCCCCCGGTTTGACCACCTGCTTGTCCCGGCTCAGGACCAGAATGCCCTGCTCACCCTGCTGGAGATATAGAAGAACTCCCGGCTTCTGGTAGAGCACGACCCCCTCGATCCGGATACGGCGGGTGAGCGACTCCATCGGGTTGAACTGCCGAAGGCTCTCGATCGTTTTGAGCGGAACGGTGAACGGGTCTTCGGGCACGGGCTCATCGACCCTCAGGTTTTCGGACGATGGCACCCAGAGCTGCACGCCGGTGAGCTGCTTGCGCTGGTTGGCCAGGGCGCTACAGACGCCGCTCAGGCGGACCACCGAGCCCCTCAGATCGGCAAGCTTCGGATCGTAGGGGAGATGGGCTACAAACTCACCCGCCGCCGTCGTGAGGTAGAGTTCCGTGAAGGCCCCCTCGGATTTGACATCGCGGATGTAGCCCTGCATCTGGATCCACTGCGCGTGGTTCACGCCGGTGAGAGCTTGTTCGAGGGTGACCAACTGCGCCGGCGCGAGGCTCCGCCACTCGAGTGCATCGATCTGGTCGGTCTCAACCTCGGCGGAAAAGTCCCCTTCGACGGTAACGCCCCTGACGAAAACACCCCGGCCGACTTGGGGCGGATCGGGGATGTTGTCCTTCATCCTCACGCGGATTCCATTCGTCGCGTCCTGGAGGTAGAAAAACCGCGCGTTCGGGTTGGCCCATGTCACCACACCGGAGAGGCCCACCTCGCGCCCTTCGGCCGCCTCATGGGGCTCCAGCTCGTAGATTCGATCGATCAGCCGGAGACGGGAGGGTTGATCGGCTGCGGGATCCGCCTGGGCCTTCTGTGAGGCGGCAACGCGATAGAATCCTTCCTTCAGAGCAAGAGCCCCGTTTTCGCTCCGCACTTTTCCGAAGGCCTCGACACGCCAGCCCTTCTGGAGTGGCTTCTTCTGGCGTGTGAAGAGCGTAACCTGGCCGGTGCTATCCCGGATGGTCACGGAGTTTCCCGGATCGACGCTGTGCACGACGCCGGAGATATTCACGACCGCCCCGCCGGCCATGCCGCCGAGGTTCTCAATCCGGACGGCCGGCTGCTCGAAGATGGCGAGGTTCTCTAATTCGCCCTCGATATTTAAAAACGACGTGCTGCCCGACCACAGCGCCCCGCTGGTGACCTTGCCTTGCGAGTTGACCGTGGGCATGAAGACGCCCTTGACGCGCACGATGGAATCCGCGACCTGCGGCACCGGTTCGCCCTCGCGGAGCAACACCGTCACGAGCACGTTCAGCCCGTCGACTGATAGATCGAACTGCAAGTGCCGTGGATCGGTCATGGCCTGGCTGTTCACGTAGCCCTTGAGCTCGATAAAGCGTGCATGGAACTCCAGCGGATTCTTGAGACTGTCGACGGAGACAAGAGGCTTCATCTCCATGTCCCGCTTGAGCACGATCACGGTGAGCAAATCAGGGTTCAGCCCCTCTTTCGGGACAAACCGGCCCTCGATCCGGACAAGATCGCCTGTCTGGAAGGGCAGCGGCTTGTTCCCGGGCTGCCAGAAAAACGACTTTGATCCCGACTGACCCCAGAGGAGATTCCAAAACGGATCGTAGTAGAGCGCACGAAACTCCGTATCGAGGCGGAAAGGCTCCGCAAGCTTGGGCTTGGGAACCCCCCAGAGATCCCCGAAAAATCTGATGACCGGCAGGTCCTTGTCTGTGCCGGTCTTCGGCGACTGCGACTGCGCCGGAGAGAGCGCAAGGGCAAAAAGCCAGGCGGCCGCGCCAACGCGTACCGCAAAGCGCGACATACCGCGTAAGAACGGGTGTTGACGCGCGCAAGCGGACGGGTTGGGGAGCGCTCGGTGCATGCCGTTGCCTACCATAGACCTCCCGGCCGGCTCTTCAATCCAAAGCATTCAGGAGATTCCTTCCCGCGTCCGCCGGGCTGATGGCGGGCCGCCTCGCGAAACGGTTGAAAATTCCTCACTCACCCCGTAGGTTCCCGGGAAATGGTTCCCCCAACCTCTACCCATTGTGCGGTGCGTCGTCACCGCGTCCCCCCTGCAGCCGGCCTCTTCCTTGCGACTGCTGTCGTGCTTTTGACGTCCCCTTTTGTCCAGGCAGCGGCGGAGGATGTTTCCAGCGCCATCCTCAAACCGGAAGGTGGCCCGGAACCCGCCATCTTCTACAAGGACGACGCAGGGACCAATGCCGGCATTGGCGACATGGGCTGGGTGGCGGTGTCCGGCTCCAAGCTCTCGCGGAAAGGCAAGGACCCCTGGGGGAATCCCGAAGGGGCATTCGGTCTTCCTGAAGATGCGAAATCGGGAACGGCAATTTCCGGCGCCACCCAAAGCAACCTTCTCGCAGGCCCCGGGGGAGCAGTCGTCATCTTTTTCCAGGGCTCCGACAGTTCGGGAGCGGTCTCCGGCATCCTCAGCCGGGGCCCCTGGCAAACCGAGAAACCCGTTTTCGACCTCCGCGCAACCGGCGGGGCGGCAAGCCGCGTCAAGCTCTACAGTGGAAACGGAAGCGTTTCACCCACACTCGTTGACCTCGGATATCTCGAACCGGGAGGCTGGAACTTCATCGCGTTCACCTGGACCGCGACGGGAGGTGGTTATCTCCTGAAATCCTATGTCGCCCAGCTCGCCAACGGCGCCACGCTGGAGGAGAAGCAGACCAGCATCCCCGCGGTCGGGGCGAGCGGCATGCAGATCAACCTCGCCGGCCGCTACGCGCCCTCGCCTACCTATCCGGTAGACCAACTTCTTCTCAACCAAGGCCTCTTCACCCACGTGGCCATCTATCAGGATTCGCTACCCGACGCAGCCATCCGGGCGATCTTCGACGCATCGCTCAAGGGCCTTGCGCCCTAGCAGCGATACACACCACCCACCTGTCCATTGCCACGGGAGGGCGGTTACCGGGCCGATGGTTCTTCAGGGAGGAGCCGGAATGCCACCTTCAAACGCAATTCACCTCCGGCCGGCGCGTTGGTAAGGACGCAGAGGAGCTGGTGGTCCGGCGCGGGCGCATCGAATTCCGCAGGACCACCGGCCGGTGCGGTGGTGAAAACCGCGCCCTGCGGGCTTTCGACACGCACCTCAAGTTTCCTGCCGCTCTGCTCGATCGTTGCAGTTGACCCGGCGAGGGTGATTTTCCCCCGGGTGACGAGGGTCCAAAGAATCTCCGCCCCGGGAGCGACGCCGGAGAGCGTATCGGTGAGAGTGAGCCCGAGGCCGTCGGGATCCGGAGCAAACCGGCGGAGAGCCTTGGAAACCCCGGGGCCGAGGGCCGGAGTCAGGTCGGCGGTGATACCCATGGCAGGCGGGGGCGAAAAATCGCGCAGGGTGACACGGCCGTCGGCCTCATGGAGGCGGGCGTCGATAGTGAGCGTGCTGTGTGCGAAATTCGTGTAGCGGAAAACGCGCCAGCGGTCGCCGCCGGGGCGGCCTTCGAAGAGTTTGATGCCGCGCGTTTCCAGCGCGTTGTAGTTCTGCATGCCGAGGTCGTGCACCCAGCGTACGCCATCGATTTCCAGCACAAAGCTGCCGCCGTCCATGTGGGCGTGATTGTCGCTCGCCGCGCCGCCTTTGAGCGCCAGGTAAAAGGCTCCCCCGGGCGTGTCGGGCCCGCGAAACACTGCGAGTGGAACCGGCCCATTCCCATGCCAGGCCGTCCATCCCGTGCGCGAAGCCGCCGGCGGCAGCTGCCAGTCGAGAATCGCAAAGAGATTCTCGTAAGCGAATTTCCCGGGAGCCGAGGGCGGAACGAACGGCAGGAAGTAGCGCCTTTGGCCGGCAAGCAGCGCTGGGTCGTCAAGACGCTTGGCGAACCAGAAGAGGAGCGGGTCCGCCGAGGTTCCGGTGTTCATGTCGGCAAACGTGTAGGGCTGACCCGAAGGCGCCATAAGGAGCGCCTGAACGCCCGCGCTGGATTCGAAAGGCGCGAGATCTTTGAAAGGAAACTCAGAGCCAAGCGCCGTGCGCAGGGCGGCGAGCGTGAGCACCGTGTAGCCGGTGCCGTAGCGCCAGTAGCCGGGCCCTTCGGGATAGATGCCATCGGGAGCGTAGGGCACAAGGCCATGAGGATGGCTGACGGCAAGCAGATCGAGCACGCGGCGCGCGAGATCCGGCTCCTCGTCGGCAATCGCCAGGGCACCCAGCGTCAGCCCGCCTAGACAGATCTGGTTCCAGTTATTCTCCCGCTTCTGCCACCAGTTATGCTTCGCCTCCCGATCGAGCCCGGGCTTCAGGCCGTGCGTAACGATGGCAGTGCGCAGGCAATTGCGCGTTTCGGCGGAAAGGTCGGAGGCGAGCCAGTCGTAGCCGATCGCGAGTGCGGCCGTCATTTCCGCGACATCCAGAAAATGCGAGGGATTCCAATCCTCGAAACCGGCTGCCGCGAGCAGGTTGCGCTCAGCGGCCTCAAGAAAGATGCGGTCGCCCGTGAGGCGGTAGGCGAAGCTCAGCCAGACAGCATCGGTCAGAACACGGCGCGAGACGGAAAGGAGCCGGCGGCCTTCGAGCGTGCGCGTGGGCGGCGGGGCCTTGGTTAGCTCCCGTGCACAGGCCAGAGCCGCTACCACCAGGGGACGGAACTCGGGATCCGCCGCCGCGCGGTCGCGGATTTTCCCCCAATCCGCGGCCTCGACGATCAGGCGCGGATGCCCGGCGCGCAGGGAAGCAAGAGGGTCAGGGCTCGGAGTTTCCATGGCACAGCATAAGGCCACCATCACCAGCATGAGACCGGGAGGAAGAAAAAAGCTCGGCAGGCTTTGGGAAAGAGACATTGGGAGGAGAAGCCGTCACTTCAACACCGGGTCATCAGCCGCGCGAGCCCAAAGAATCCTCCACGCCGCGTGAAGGACCGAAGAGGCGGCGGTAACCAGCCGGGCTCACGCCGTTCATTTTTGAAAAAAACCGGCTGAAGTAAAACGCATCGCCGAAGCCGAGCCGGGCCGCGATCTCCTTGAGGCGCCAGCCGGTATTGAGGAGGAGGTCGCAGGCCTCCTGGTTCAGGCGGCGGTTCAGATACGCCTTCGGGCTCAGACCCACATGGCGCTCGAAGGCCATCGAGAAAGCATGCGGCGTCGTCCCATGCTCGCGGGCGAGATCCGATACCCGGAGTCCCGCGACGAGATTCTCTTCCAGATAGGAAAGCGCCTTCGTAAAGCGTGAGAAAGTCTCGTGATGGCTGGTGATGATTTCATCCAGACCGGAAAAACCCTCCGCAAACCACATGCGAAGCTGGCCCTGCAGGGCAAGGCAGACATTCGTCGTGAGCGGCCCCTGCCGCCAGGCCGGCTCCCAGCGCGCACGGTCCCAAGGCCCGACGCAAAGGGGCGCACGGGCCGGCCAGTCGAGCAGGAGGTCGGCACCGGCCGCGGATTCGCAGCGGAATTTCAGCACATACGCCTCGTAGCGATCCGCTGCCTCGCGCACGACCGGTGTATTCCCAGTCAACCAATATGCCTGCCCGGCTTCGAACTCGAGCGGGGTTCCCCGGTGAAAAACCCGCGCCCGCCCGCCACAGGCAAAGTGGATGTAGTGGAAAAAATCTGTCTGCTCCTCCCCGCGCGAGCTCCACTCGGGGCCGACGACGGAGTGGAAAAGACCAATAATCCGGAACCGCACATGCGCGGCCCGCTCGAGCTCACGCGCAAGCGTCCGGTCGGTGAAAAGCGGCACCATGAGCCGGTAGGTCTCCGGATCGGTCGTATCGCGGTATTTCATCTTAAATTCCGGAGTGGAAGAGCTCCGACAGGATCAACAAGATTTAAAGGATGGGGCTGCAAAGAACGGCACTCCTTTCCCTTCTTGTGAATCTTGTAAATCCTGTCTCATTTCCGCTTTTCGCACATGTTAGATAAATACATGCTTCTTGCGCTTCCGTCTATGGCGGGAGGTGGCAAGACGAGTTAGTTTCCTGCATCCGTCGGCCCGCCCCCTGTTTTTTCCGTTCTTCCGCATGACCCCCCGCGTTTTCAAGAACCCCTCGCCCGAGTTTGGCCCCGTCCCGTTTTGGTGGTGGGTGGGCGAACGCGTGACGCGCGAGCGCATCGCCTGGCAACTCGACCAGCTCAAAGCCAAGGGCGTGCTCAACGCCATCGTGAGCTACAACCACCACGCGGACGGTGCACCGAATTGCGGCGATCCGGCGGTCTTTTCACGCAAGTGGTGGGACCTGATCCGCAGCGTGTTGGAGGACTGCAAGGCGCGCGGCATGCAGCTCAGCTTTCAGGATTACACGCTGCTCAATCCCATCCTCGCGGAACTCGGCGCGGCATCGCCCGGGATGAGCGGAGCCGGCACGCTGCGCGAAGTTCACTGGCGCGGTGACGGTGGGGAAAACGTCCATTTGGAAGCCTCGGGCGAGCCGGTCGGCGCCTGGGCCTATCCGGTGGTCGACGGGCAGGCGGATGCCGCCGGCGCGATCGATCTCGGCGACCGGATCGAATCCACAACCCTCGAATGGCAGGCTCCGGCAGGAACCTGGCTGGTGAGTCTGGTCTTTGTCGAATCAAGCCCGTTCGATCCCCTGCATCCGGAGTCCGGGCTCAGCGTCATCGAACGCTTTTACGCCCCGATCGAGCAGGAAATCGGAGAGCACCTGGGCACGACATTTCCCATTTCCTTTCAGGACGAGTTGGACTTCGGCTCGACGATGCCGCGCTGGTCGCAGGTTCTGCCGGCGGAGTTTCTGGAGCGCAAAGGCTACGACCTCGCGCCGCTTCTCCCCGCCCTCTGGAACGACCTCGGCCCCCTGTCGCCGAAAGTGCGCATCGACTACGCCGATGTGGTGACGTGCCTGCTGGAGGAACGGTATTTCATCCCGGTCTTCGAATGGCATGAGGCGCGCGGACTTCTCTTCGGCAATGACAACATCGGCCGCGGTGGCATCGAGGCCGGCCGCCTCGCCTACGGTGACGCCTTCCGCACGATGCGCTGGTATTCGGCGCCGGGAACCGACGACCCGAACCTCGCCGGCTCCCGCGCGTTCAAGGGCCTCAAGGTCAACAGCTCGATCGCCCACCTCTACGGCCGGCCGCGCGTATGGAATGAGTGTTTCCACTCGAGCGGCTGGGGCACGACGCCGGAGTCCGTCCTCGCCGCGCTGAACGAGGATTTCATTTACGGAGCGACCGTCGTGAACCTCCACGGGCTCTACTACTCGACCTGCGGAAGCTGGTGGGA
>CAZSMN010000039.1:0-16952 GCA_964607615.1 uncultured Chthoniobacterales bacterium
GAAGAGCGGGTTGGTGTAGGTGCCGTCGCCGTTATCGGCGGTCCAGGAAGTGCGGGCGGAGTTGGCGGACATGGTCGCGAGAATCAGGGTTTGAGGGTCCAACTGGAACCTATGGCGGCGCGGGCAAGGGTAAGGCTGAGGGCGTTTTTCCTGGCGTCGGCGAGCGGGGCGGCGATGGTGGCGCGGTCGGGCGAGGTATCGTCGATCTTTGTTCGTTCGAGGGCAGGATTCGGAGTGTCGGGTGGAGGAACGGGATCGGAGGCGAAGGCCATGCTGGTGGCTACGCAGGCGATCAGAATGGAGGGGCAACGAAGATACATGATGGACGAGGGCTTAGCGGTCGGGGGCGGTGAGGGTGGTTTCCAGCACCAAGACGCGCCCTCCGCCGGGTGGGAGAGTCAGTTCTGTGTCGTTGCGGACTTTGGCTGAGACGACGCCATCAGTCCAGAAGTCGGTGATGCGAACAGGGGTGTTTGCGAATCGGTCGGCGACGGGGATGCGGCGCGTGACGGGGGTGTCGTCCCAATTCAGGAGGACAACGACGCGGCGGGTGGGTTCATCGATGACGCCGACTTCGAGGTGATCATCGGCGAAACGTGCGGCGACGGGCGGACGGGCGAGGGCGCGATGGAGAATGTTCCAATGCGCGGGAGAGTAGTCGGCGACGGCGTCGCCGGAGAGGATCATGCCGCCGCTGGCGTAGGTGGCGGCGGCGTGGAAGCTGAAGTGCTCGGGGGTGATCTTTGTTTGGCTGGCAAAGGTCGGGCCGGGGTCGAAGCCCGTGGCCGAAGGCGTGACATCGGGGATGAGCAGGCAGTCGGGATCGTTCCACCACAGGCGGTCGTTCATCCAGTTCCGCAGGAGATTCTGGCGGGCGACGCGGCGGAACGTCTTTGGGTCGCGGCCGATGTCGAAGGACGTGCGCGAGGCATGCACGGTGCCGAGGGAGGGCCAGTAGGCCTGGTTGCAGGCAAGCAGAAGCGAATCGGGACCGGCGCCGCGGCGAATGGCGTCCATGCCCAGGCGGTAAGCCTCGACGCTCGTGGCCTGCGGATCGTGGCGGCGACCGGCGGGGAACGCACCCCAGAGATTGGCGTCGAGTTTGAAGTAAGTGCAGCCCCAGGAGCGCAGGGTGCGGAAAACATGTTCCAGATAAGCGCGGGCTTCGGGGTGCGTGGCGTCGAGCATATACCAAGGCCCCTGACGCCAGCCACCGAAAGTGACCTTGTCGCTGCGCAGGGGGCGGTCGTCTTCGCCGCGCACGAACCATTCGGGGTGATCGCGGAAGAGGCGGGATTGCGGACTGGCGATGAAAGGCGCGACCCAGATGGCGGGCTCGAAGCCGGATTCGCGAATCGAGCGGATGACGGGCCTCACGCCGCCGGCGAATTTGTCGGTGGATTCGAGCCAGTCGCCCATCCAAGGCTGGTAGCCGTCGTCGATCTGAATGTAGCGAAGCTGCGGGGCGTGGTTTTTGAGGGCCGCGAGGTTGGCGAGGATGCGATCGGAGCTAATGTTTTCGAAATAGGCATACCACGAGCACCAGCCGTTCGGGGCGACAGGCCAGGGCAGGCGCGGGTGGTGCTTCTCGATGCGCGCGGCGAATGCGGCGAGGAGTGCGGATGCGTCGGGAGCCTGCGCGGCAAAGAGCTCCTCCAATTCCCAGCGCTCGCCGGGGCCGAGGGTGAGATTCTCGGTGATTGCGACGATTTGGAGACGTTCAGCGTTGATGTTGAGCTTGCCGTGGAAGCGCCGGCAGGATGTGAAGCCGATGAGGGTGGTGGACGTCCCGGGCGGTGTGATGCGCAGGTAGTTGTAAACCGTTTGGAACCCGGGCGTAGTCGGCAGGCGGTAGTGTTTCCCGTCGGTGAGCGAATCAAGATCGATCGGCGTGGCGACCGTGCCTCCGGTGGCGCTGAACATGTTGAACCCCTCGCCGTAGATGGCGGAGTCGGCGGGAAGGTCGTGGGCGATATCCGCAAGCACAACCTCTCGCAAGGTCACGGTCCCGGGGGAGTCGTTGACCACGGTGTAGCGAAACGCAGTGCTATCGCGCTTGAGATCCAGGCGCAGTCCGGCCGGGGCGGGCGCGCCGGAGCTGAGGACAAAACGCGGCGGGGAGGTGGCGATGGGATCAGCGAACGGTGCGGGCGAAAGATTGTCGGGTGGCGGGGCGGCGAAAAGAGACATGCAGGCTGACAGCATCGCGAGAGGGAGGAACTTTCTCATTTCGCGGATAGGGTCTTCGGTTTGAGCTGGTAGGCTTCGCCGGGCTTGGTCGTGAAGGTAAGGATCCGGTCGGCGGGATGGAATCGGGACGCGATGATGCGACCGTCTTTTCCATAAACTTCCCACGACGTGACATTGGCCATCTTGATCCGGCAGTCGGTGCCGCCTTCGGATACCACCGAGGCCTGGGTAAGGCGACCATCCGACCATGTCGCGGAGACGCTGAATCCGCCGCGGGCGCGGAGGCCTGAGAAGGAACCGGCGGGCCACGCCGCCGGGAGGGCGGGGAGCAGATCGATGAATCCCTCGTGGCTCTGAAGCAGCATCTCGGCGATACCGGAGGTGCCGCCGAAGTTACCGTCGATCTGGAAGGGCGGGCAAGTATCCCAGAGATTGGGCAGGGTGCCGTGGCGCAGGAGGGCAGTGAGCAGGACGTGGCAACGGTCGCCGTCCTTGAGGCGGGCCCAGGCGTTGAGACGGTGGGCCATCGCCCAGCCGTTGCTCTTGTCGCCGCGGAGATTGAGCGAGACGCGCGCAGCGTCCATCCACTCCTTCTTTTCGGTGATGAGCGTGCCGGGAAAGAGGCCGACGAGGTGGCTGATGTGGCGGTGATTTGCCTCGCCGAATTCGCCGTAGGCGTTTTCCTGGCGGAATTCCTTCAACTGGCCGGACGTGCCGATGAGGACGGGGGAGAGATGCGGTAGTTGTTTTTCAAGGACAGGGAGGATCGGGTCGGTTTTCCCCAGCAGGCGGGCTACTTCCAACGTTATGCGGTGATTTTCGTAAGCGAGCTGCTGGTCGTAGGCGGTGCCGGGCAGGCTGGAAATTTCCTTGGACGGGTGGTTTTCCGGTGAGAACGACGGATCAAAGAGGAACGTGCCGTCCGGTTGCTCCTTCACGGCGGCGACGAGGAAGCGGCTGGAGGCGAGGGCGAAGGGCCAGATTTTTTCGAGGATGGCCTTGTCGCCGGTGAAGAGATACCAGTCCCACAAGGAAAGAAGGACGAAGGGGCCGGTGCCGGCTCCGGAAGTCGGACCGGGATTGGATACGCGGAAAGGGGTGAGGCTGGTGCCGAGGGACCACGCGCCTTCCGCCGGTGGGCGGTTCCACTTTTCCAAAGTCCGCTTGGCGACCTCCTGAGGCGCGGGGAAGACGGCGTGGAAAAGATCGTAGTAGGGTTCGAAGGTTTCCCCGAGGCCGGTGGGGAAGGCGGGCCAGTAGTTCATCTGCAGGTTGATGTTGGCCCAGTAGCCGGCCATCCACGGGGCTTTGCGCAGCATGTTCCAGGTGCCCTGAAGATTGGCTGGGAGAGTGCCCTGACGCGACGAGGAGATGAGGAGGTAGCGGCCGAACTGGAAATAGAGTTCCTCGAGGTGGCGGGCGGCGGCGGGCGCGCGGTTTTTGTCGGCGAGCAAGACGCGGGTGGGCACGCCGGGATCGCGGCCGCCGAGGTCGATGTCGGCGCGTCCGAGCAAGCGGGTGACGTCGGCGAGGTGACGCTCGCGGAGGGCGGACCAGCCGAGCTTCTGTGCGTTGGTGAGCGCTTGTTGGATGTCGGCGGAAGAGACCTCGAAACCGGCGAGTTTGTCTTCGAGTTTCTGGGTGAGAAACACCTTTGGATCGAGGCGGTAGTTGGTGCCGAGCGTAACGAGCACCACCGCCTCGTCGGCACCCTCCACGACGAACTCGCCCTCCGGGCCGGAGGCCGTGGTGCGGACGGTGCCGCCCCTGGTCTCTACAGCGATGCGGACCTCGTAGTTGACACCGTAGGGGCGGGTGACTCCGCGAAGAATGATGGTGTTTCCATCCGCTTCGGCGGTGCCGTCGCGATAGGCGTTGAGGTAGGCGTGAAGCGCTTTGAGGCGGAAGGTGACCTTGCCCGGGGCGGATGCGGTGAGGCGGGCGGCGAAGCAACGGTCGGGATAGCTGGTGAAGGTCTCGCGCAGGAAGCGCGTGCCATCGATTTCGTAGGAGACGGAGCCGAGGGAATTCCGGATATCGAGCTCACGGCGGTAGTCGCGGATTTTATCGGGCGCATGGTCCTGGATCAGTCGCAACTCACAGAGGCTGGAGAGGCCGATGTAGCTGTAGTAGGTTTCGGGGGTTTCGGGATCGCGGACGTGCAGACTTTTCTCGGTGAACTGCCAGAGCTCCTCGCCGATGCCGCCGAAGAAGCTCACGCCGAAGTGGCCGTTGCCGAGCGGGTAGGAGTGGTTCTCCCAGCCCTTTAGGTCGAGCGGAGCCGCACGGTCGTCGTTCAGGAGGAGCGGCTTTTCTGCCGCATGAATCGCGAGGCAAGACAAAGCAAGAGAACCAAGGATCAATAACGTGTGGCGGAGGGTCATGGCGGAAGTGGCAGGGATCTTTTGGGGGATCAGGGCACTTTGGCGGAGTGGCCGAGGTAGCCGAAGCCGTAGCTAACGACGGAGCCGGCGGGGGCTTTGGCCGCTGGGATGCGGACCATGAGGAAGGGCGAGGCGGCGGCTTCCTCGGTGACGGTGAGGTCGGTGACGGAGCCGTTGGGCGTGGTGAGTTGCACAGTGGCGGATTCGGCGACGGCGTCGTCGAAGTTGATCGGCGCGCAGAGGCGGATGAGAACGCTGTCGCCCTCGCGCGTGACCTGCAGGGCGGTGCGATCGTAGGCGAGGTAGGCCATACTGGCGTTGAAGGGAGTGTTGAACTGGATCCAGCCCTCGGTGTAGCCGCGGCCCAGCATCTCGGGGTGGTAGGGGTAGTGGAAATCTTTGGGGCTGGCATCGAGGACAAAGCGGGCCTGAGCGAGGCGGCCGATGCCGCCCGGGCAGAAGGTGAACCAGCCGTGCTCGACGCCTTCGACCTCGCGCGGGGCGTCGTAGGAAAAGTGGCGCCCGACGGGATTGCGGCCGAAGACGTTGTCGAGGTGGGCGACGGCGATCTGGTCGAGGCGAAGGCGGGTGGCGGGATCGGCGGTGACGGCTTTAACCGCGAGCAAGGCGGCGGGCAAGCCGGCGACGTTGCCGGGCTCGTTCCATTTTTGCGGATGCGGCGGCTCCATGGGGGTCCAGCCGTCGGCGTCGTCGAGTTTGCGGAAGTCCCAGAGGTTATTCGAACGACGGAGCATGACCTCGGTCCAGTTGGCGATGGAGGCGCGGAGCTTGGGCGGGGCCACCTCGGGATAGAGACGCAGGAAAGTGGCGAGGCCGGTGAGTGTAATGAATTCGCTCATACGCTGGCCCTTGGTGAGGCGCGGGACGGACCAGTCGAGGTTCTCGGTCATCCAGGCGGCCTGGGCGCGGGCGGCGGCGAGGTAGCGGGAGGAGTCAGGCCAGTTGTCGCGGCGGGCGGCGGCGTAGAGGAGGATGTTGGGCTCGACGGAGAAGCCCGGGGGGAGTTCGCCCTTGGTGGAGCCGATCTTGGTTTTGAGGCCGAGGAGATTGTGGTCGGTGCTGGCGTCGTAAGGGTATTTGCGATCGGCGGTGGATTGGGTCCAGGTGGCGAGGACGTAGTCGCGGACGACGGTGTAGTTTTGCTCGGGCAGGTGTTTTTTGAGGGCGGGCCAGGCGTAGAGGAAGTAGGCGAGCTGGGACTTGAGAAGCTCGTGAGTGAGCTTCTGGGACACGATCACATCGGCGCCCCAGTGGATGAGTTTAACAACATCGGGGGCGGACTCGTTGTAAGGTTTAAGGGCGCCCCAGAGGCCGGGTTTGGTCGGCGGCTCGTAGCGGATCTGACGCGGCATCCGGTCGTAGGCGGAGGGGTTTGAGAGGTATTGCGGGACGAGGGTGTGAAGCTGCCAGCCGAAGTGGTGGTCATCGCGCCAACCGAAGGAGCCGGAGCAAACGGCGCGGTCGTTGCCGACGTAGTGGCGGCTATCGACCATGAAATCGATCATGCGCTGGTAAGAGACACGCTCCAGCCACCAAGGGCGGATGCGGAACGGGACGGAGACGATGCCGCCGGCCTCGACGACGTATTCGCGCGAATCGGTGGGGGCAAAGGCGGTGAAGTCGCCAATGTGGCCTCGAATGGTTCCGGAATAGGCCGCCTTTGTGTCGTCTTGCGCACGTACGACGAAAGGTGTGCCATCAGGCAGTGTGGGAGCGGTGAAGCGCTTGGAGAAACGGGAATCGAAACCGCTTTGGTTGAGATAAATTTCCGGGACGGGTGGCTCGCCGCCGAAGGAACGGGCCTCACTGGGTAAGGGCGGAAGCTCGTCGGCGTAGGGCCAGACGATGACCTCTTTGATCCGGGCGATTCCCTGATGGGTTTTCAGCACACGGATGCGGAGGCGGTCGGTGTGGACGTCCACCGTCTGGTCGAACTGTATGCGCAAGGCGTTGGCTTGGTTGCCACTGACGGACGCGGCGGGGATCTCGACCCAGCGACCGGAAGCATCGCGAAAGTCGATGGCGACATTTTCCAAGGGATGTTTGTCCAAGGTGCCGGTGAAGAGGTGGACGCCGCCGAGTCGGGTGACCGAGCCGAGTTGCAGTTCCAACGAGGGTGCTGCATCGCCCTTTGCGCTCACCCAGCGCGAATCCTCGTTGATCTTGCCGTCGATCGTGTTGGTGGCGACGTTGGCGTCGGCCCGCGAGCTGGCCTGCGCGGATACGATTGTTACGGGCTGCAAATCTGCATGGAGAGAAACCGGGGCCAGCATGGTGCCGATGAGGAAAAGCGCAGCGAGCACGCGTAAGCTGGGATTCCGCACAGTGACGGAAGTCGCGGCCGTAAGGCCGTAAATAGAGCGAAGAAGATACATGTGGGCGTTGAGAAGGGGTAATTTGATTACAAGCCGGTGAAGCGCTGGGTTTGCGGGCGGCCGGTTGCGTCCACGCTGGAAAATAGATCGAATTGCGTGACGGGTGCGTCGATGACGAGGCGGACGTGTTGAGCGGTCGCCGGAGTGAAGCGCTTGCTGTAGATCATGCCGAAGATGCGGCCCTTGTGGATGACCTTCCAGGTGCCGTCGGCTTGTTGGGCTTCGAGCTGGAATGTCTTCGACTGGCCGCGCTGGTAGTTCGGGTTGTCGATCGTGAACTCGAGCCGGTCGAAGGTTTTGGCCTCGCCAAGGTCGATGGTGGTTCCGGATTTCCCGAGCGTGAGGGAACCGGCGGAGACTCCGGCCCGGACGATCGGCTCAAGGGCCTGGTCGAATTCGATTTTGGTGATCGTGTCGGAGAGCCGGGATTGCTTCACGACCCTGGCCGGGATTTGGGGGGCCTGATGTTTCCCGTGAATGTAGAGGATGTTATCCCGGAAGACGCAGCCCGGCCAAAAGGTGCCGCGGGTATTGGTGACACTTTCGCCGAATTGATCGATCCATGCTTTGGTGACCGGGCCGGGTGTGGGCTGGCCGTCGAGCATGGGCGGCAGGTTGAAGAGCCAGTTGCGATCGGCGCAGGCGACGTCGATGAGCGTCTGGACGCGGGCCGCCGGAGTCGAGTGGTCGATGATGTCTTTGCGGCGGGATTCCGGGGTGACCGTGAGCGAGGTGAGGCGACCGTTCTGATAGACGCCCTCGACGGTGGTGTTTTTCTCGGCGGTGAGTTTGAACGAGACGTCCCAATCCTCCGGCCAGGCGGGGAGGAGGTGGATTTTATCTCCGTCCGATTGCAGAAGCATGGACTGGAGCGTGTTGACCGAGTTGGCACCGTGGTCATTGTCCGGCGTGCCATCCATCTTGCATTCCCAGAACGAGGGGAACCTTGGCCGCGGGCGGTAGGGAAAGGGCAGGCCGGATTCCGGATTGCCGACGACAAAGGCCGGTCCGTCGGCGGCACCGCGCATGAGTTCGCCATTGGGGCCCTTTAAGATGTTGCCGGACCAGTGGATGAAGCGGTCGTGGAAGTTGATGCTCGCAAGCCGTGCGGCCTCGCGCGGGAGACCGAGGTAGGCGGCCTGAACCGGGGCGGATTGCCAGCCGCCGGTTTCGACCGGTTGCCAATCGACGGTGCCGTCGAGGCTGGCGTTGCGGACGTGGAAAGACTGGCGGGACATGGCGAGTTTTTCCGGCGTGCCGAGCCAGGCCTGGCGGAAGGGGTAGATCGAGTAGAGCTCGGGCGTCTCGCAATCCGTGCGGCCCGGATTATAAACCTCGCCGACGGCGAGCAGGTCCATGCCACGGATGCGGCGGGTGGGCACATCGGGGAGCTGGGCGCGCCATTTTTCAAATTGCGCGCGGCGGGCGGGATCGATCGGGAATGAGAGCAGGTGATCGAGAAGATACTTCATGCAGCCGATCTCGGTGGCGGGGTTGGTCACGCCCTGGTAAGTTTCGGCGCAGCCGACGCCCTCCATGAGCATCTTTCCAGTGGCGTCGGTCTTGGGGAAACGATTGAAGTAAAACTTCAGCCCCGCCTCCGCGCACGGGAGCAGCACCTCGTTGAGAAATTTTTCGTCGCGGGTGTGGGCGTAGGTCTCCGCCATGAGGGCGGGCAGCTCGATGGTGGCGAGCTGGTGGAATTTGAGGTGGGCGGGAATGCGATCGAAGGCGAAAACGCCGACGTTGTGATACCAGCTGGCCTCGAAGATCACGGCCCCATCGACGCCGTAGAGTTTACGGGCGCGGTCCACGGCGATGTCGAGGCCGTCGCGAACGAACTTCATGCCGGGGACGAGGGTGTCGTAATCGCCGCGGCCGGGCATCGACCAATACGGGTGGCGGGTGTTTTGCCACATGAACGAAAGGATCGCCCAATCGCGTCCATCGGGGGAAACGCGCCCTCCCTTGGGACGGTCGAAACCCATCACTCCGGCCGGCATGTCCATGGTGAAAAGCGAGCCGTTGTAGGGCGGCGGCACCTCACCACGGCTGGCGATGGCCTGGCAGAAGCGCTCAAGCGCATAGCGTTGGCTGAGCTGAAAGGCGTTCTGCGCGGCCGGGATTTCCTTGAAACCGTCGTAGGCCTGACTGGCCTGCGGGAATTGGGTGAAGCGGTATTGGTCGAGGTTGTAAATTCCCCCGCCGGCCTTCGGAATGAAGATGTGGCTTCGGTCCCAGAAAGCCTTCCAGTAGGCGAGGTGCGCCGTCCAATCGGACTTCGCCGGACGCTCCGCCTCCGCGAGCCAGGCCTGCGCGCTTTCGGACTGGCTGGTGAGGACGCGGACGGAGAAATCGATGGCCTTGATGGGGGAGCTGCTGGTCAAGGTTGCGGGTGCGGAGCGGACGAAGCCCTCGGCGGTGAGCACGCAGCCTGATGTGCGGTGCAGGATCGGGTCCTTGGTTTTCGCCACTATTTCCGGCGTGTTCTGGTCGGCGAGGTTGGCGGCCCAGACGGAGGACTGGTTGCGATAACACCACGCGAGGCGGTTGCTCGTGTCCTGAAACAGCAGGGCGGCGGTGCCGTTTTCCGGAAGGGGTTTGGCGGCATCCTGGAGCGGGCGGAGCGACTCGACGGTGAGCGTCGCATTGCGCGGCTTCGCGCTGGCGACCTGCACGAGGACCACGGGCTGATTCGCATCCACCCAGACGCGGAGCTTCACATCCCCGGCTTTGATCTCAACGGCGCCCTCGCGCAGGACGAGGGATTGTTGAAAGTCGCCGACGTCCAGCGCGGGCTCCATGGAAAGACGCACGCGGCCGAGTTTTGGGAGCAGGTCCTTGGCGTCAAAGGCATCCGCCTTACTGATGTAAAAAACCAGATCGCCGTTTTGCTCGACCCACACGTTGAGGCCGACATCGCCGTTGCCCAGAGGCATGGACCCGAACGAATCGCCACTGGGCGTGGTCCAAATGACATTGCAGTCGTCGAGGGATTTCACGGAGAGAACGTTTTCCCGACCCGGCTCCTGTGAAGTTGTGGCGACGGCGGGAAGAGCTGGCAAAGGAAGCAGAGTCAGAGCGAGGAGGAGATGGTTTATGCGCATGTTTAGAGTTTCGGTGAGCCGGTCAGTTCGAACCGGCTGAGGCCTTCCTTGACGCGGATACGGGAAGAGGAGGGCGAGCCGTTGAGTGTCACGCGTGGTTGATCGAAGAGGTCGGTGGGGAGAATAACTTCCGCGTCCGTTCCGGCGGGCAGGGTGACCTCCAGGCGGAATGTGTTGCCCTCGAGTTTCCACGAGACGGCCACATCGCCTTGCGGGGTCGGCACGACGCCCTTGGCCCATGTGAGGTCACAGAGTTGCGGGCGGATGGTGAGAGACTTCATGCCGGGAGCGGCCGGGCTGACTCCGAGTATGCGTGAGGACATCTGGACGAGCGGCGTGGAGCACCAACCGTGGCTTTTATCGCCCTTGGTCCATGTCTCCAGAAAAGAGCGGGTGTCCGGCAGGACCTTCCAGCGGCGCATCTGTTCGGTGCCGTGTTTTCCGAACAAGCCGGCGTGGTCGATCGCCTGGAATCCCCAGTGCATGAACCATGGCTGGGTGTTGAGGGGTTTCTCCGCGAGCACCTTCTCGATGATCGGTGCCTGTGCAGCCTTGGGCGCGAGATCGTAGAGAACGGCGAGCAGATTGACGTGAGGGCTGAAGGTTTCGATCTGGGTGTCGGCAGGGAGCCATCTGTGCGGCTTCACCGAAGACTGGAAGGGTTTGCCATCGCGGTAGAGACCCTTTTCCGGGTTCCACAGTTCGCGGTTGAACGCGGTGGAGACTTCTTGCCGGAGCTGCGCGTAGTTTTTCACGCGCGCGTTGTCGCCGGTCAGCGCGGCCACCCGTGAGCCCATTGCCAGAGCGTTGTAGTAGAAGGCGGTGAGATAGCCCTGGCCGATGACCGCAGGCGGATGATGGCACTCGATGCCGTTGATCGTGACCCAGTCCATGAACATGTAACTGGGCGCTTCCGAGATGAGGCCGTTTTTGCCGCGCCAGGAGGTGTAGGTGTCCAGCAATTCGTGGACGTAGGGAGCCAGTTCCTGAACCAGCGCGCGGTCGCCGGTGAAGTCGTAATAATCCATCAACATCCCGAGCCAGGCGAGCGAGTAGCTGGTGTGAAAATTCCGGTAGTTGATGTTTCGGTAGATCCACGCGGATTTTCGCAGATCCTGCCGGGCCAGCCACGGCTGGGCGAACGCGTAATGCGACACCATGGATTCGATCAGGTAATCGCCGTGGCAGGCGAGCGGCTCCTGGTGGTTGGGAGAATCGAGGTGATGGGTCTGGAGGCAGATTTGCACGGTCCAGCGCGAGACATCCCAGAGCTCGTTCAGCTTCGGGTCACTGCACGAAAATGCGCCCCGGTATTCGACGGGCTGGGATGTGAAGGTTGCGCCGGCGTCGAGGATTTCCACCGGTTCCGTGACGTTTTTCAGAGTGACGGTGTAGGAGGGCGCCACCTCGGCCATGAAGGGAAATTCGATGAATTGTTCGCCACCGTCCAGGGTAACGAGCAGTGCGCCGTGAGCGCGGATTTCCATTTGCGCGCCCTTGCCGCCTTTCACCTTCAACCTCGGATAAGCGCTGAGCACGCGGTTGAACACGACGGTGAAACGTGAGTCCGAAGTGAGGATGCGATCGGCGGGGAGCCCCTCGACGCGCAGGACGGGATAACTGGCTTCCATGAGCGGGGGAATTTCACTCGGAATCAGCAGCTCCCAGATGTTCGCGATCTCGGCGGCGGCCGGCCAGGCGGAGTCGTCGAAGCCCGCGAGCCGCCAGCCCTTCGGCTCTTTGGTGATGTCGTAGGTCGTGGAGTCCGGATACTGGGGGGCAGGTGAGGCTTTCCAAGTGGAGTCGGAGGCCACGGTTAGCCCGCCGTTGGTCGCGGTGGTGATTTTTGCTTCGAAAAGGAAGCCGGATTTGCCGCGTGAGATGGCATCGTGCCAGCGGGTAAAAACCCGCGACGGCGCGCCGCGCCACTTTCCGAAAACTTCCGCGGTGATGACATTCCGGCCCTTGGTGAAGAACGGCGTGAGGTCGCGGTAATCGTAGAACCAGCGCCCGGTAGAGACCTCGTTGATGTCCCGTTTCTCGGCGGCGACGGTGTATTCGTAGCCGATGTCTGCGGGGCCGCGCGAGACGAGCCAGCCGTTGATGTAGAGCCGGTAGATGGAGTCGGCGGTCATCCAGGCCGAGACGTTCGCAGGAAGCTCGTCGAGTGTGATTTCCTTGCGGAACATCGCGGTGGTGGAGCCACCATTCTCGGGCATCCAGATCCACTTGGCCTGCCACGGGTCCGGTTTCTTGCAGTTGTTGACAAAGAGGTAGCCCGGGGCCTGAACGCCGTTCTGGTCCGCCACGGCGGTCATACCGGGGTATTCGATCGGCCCGCGCGGGTCGGTTGCGGCTGCCCTGGAGGCTGATGCGACTGCGCCGAGTAGTCCGAGGAGAGCGACGACGCGGCGGAACGAGTGCGAGATGACCATGACGGGCCGCGAAGGCGGGTGGGGGCGCTACTTGGTTAAGTTTGCAGGAATTGCCACGTCTTTTGGGCGGGATTCCGTGGTGACCTCAAGTTCAGCTATCTTGCCGTCGCCGTAGGAGTCGGCGGCGAGAGGCACGAGCGCGAGAAGGAGATTCTTCAGCTTCATGAACCGATGTTTACGGAGACTAGTCGCCGAAGACCTCGACCTGCTTGAGGGCGAGAGGTGTTTTTCGCGGGGAGTTGAGCTGGATCTTGAGGTAGCGGGCGGGCGCGCCGGGGATGTGGGCGCCGGCGGTGAATTGGGTGACGGGCACTTCCCAGACCGCCTCGGGTGCGGTGGCTTTCCAGACGGACGTCCAAGTGGTCTTGTCCGTGGAGACGAGCAGCTCCATACCGTCGGACTTGCTCAAACCAGGGCGATTGGTGATGCGAACCCCTTTGACGTTTTTGGATGCGCCCAGATCGATGACGACCCACGGATTGGTTTCCGGTTTGGTTTCAAAAGCGAAGGCAGTTTGCGAGCCGGTGAAAAGCGTGCGGTCGGAGGCGGCGACAGGTTGGTCGGACGACGAGGAGCTGATCTCGAACATGGCGTCGCGTGAGAGCAGCTCGCCGTAGCCGGGGCCGTCGAAGAGAGAGGCGGTTCCCTGGCCGTCGTAGATCTTGGATACGGGGCGGTCGAGTTGGAGCGCGATGACGGTGTCGAGCGGATCGCGATCGGCTGCCGGCAGGGTGAGGACGATGCCTTTGTCGGTCTGCTCGAACTTCACTTCGCCGCCGGTGAGGGCGCGGGCCGAGAGGATTTTCTCGTCGATAGGACGCAGGTGCAGAGTTTCGCCCGGCCACTTCAGCACGTGGACATACACGGTGTTGCCCCGGTGCGTGGTGCCTCCCCACGAGGCGTTGCGCAGGGGGCCGCCGCGGGTGTTGTAAATGCTCTCGCCGTATTTGGCCATCCAGTCGCCGACGACATTGAGGACCTCGATCTCCTTCGGCGCGACTTCTCCGGTGGGCATCGGGCCGACGTTGAGCATGAGGTTGCCGTCGCCCGTGGCGCATTGAACGAGTAGATCGATGACCTGCTTGGGGGATTTGACGGGGGACTCCGGGTTGTAACCCCAGTTGTAGGTAAGCGTGACGCAGGATTCCCAGGGGCGGTTGGTCTGGAAGCCGCCGACGTGTTGCTCGGGCGTGTCGAAATCGCCCGGGATGGAGGCGCGATTGTTGATCAGGATATCCGGCTGGCACTCGCGGGCCATCCGGTAGAGCCGCTCGGAGTCCCAATCCTGTTCGTTGAACATTCCGCCCCACCAGGCGGCGTCGAACCAAAGAATGTCGATCTTGCCGTATTTGGTGAGCAGCTCGCGGACGGCATTGATCTGGTATTCGATGTATTTCTTGTGGTCGCGGCCGGGGTAGGCGCTGCGCGGGTCATAATCGGGATGATACCAATCGCGTTGAGAGAAATAGACGCCGATGGGCATCTTGGCCGCGTTGGCGGCATCGACGAGTTCCTTGAGGTAGTCGCGGCCGAAGGGGGACTTGGTGATTTTGTAGTCCGAGAACGCGGTGTCCCACATATGGAAGCCGTCGTGGTGCTTCGTGATGACGACGATGTATTTCATGCCGGCGCGGCGGGCGAGTTCCACCCACTTGGCGGCGTCGAATTTCTCGATCGTGAAATCCTTGTAGAGATTGTCGTAGATCTCGTCGGGGACGGGGCCGACTCCACCGTCGGGTTTCAGCCGGGTGCCGCGACCCCAGCCCAACTCGACGCCCTTGAGGCTCGCGACACCGAAGTGGATGAACATCCCGAAGCGGGCATCTTGCCACCACTGTTCGGCACCGGCGGGAGCCAGGGAGCTGGCGTTCCAGCGTTCTTCGGAGAACGACTGAAACTTGTGGGCCGGATTATGTTCGGGACGGAGCGGGCCGCGCACGGAGCTTTGGGCCATAAGCGCGGGGGCCAGGGTGATCGCGAGCAGGGAAAACGAGAGGAAGGAACGGGCTGGAAACATGGATGCGTAGGGGGCGTCGACGGGGAAAGGGGATTAAGGCGCGGTGACCTTGAGGCGGATAAAGCGGCGGTCGGTCGGGGCGGGTAGTGTGACCCGGAGGAAGATGTGGTCCGGATCGTCAGTTGGTGGAATGACAGCAGGCGCGGAGACGCCGCTGGTGCTCCAGGATCCGGGAGTGAGCAGATCGCTCCACTCGACAAAGGTATTCACGCCCGTTGCGTTTCGCGATTTGGAATAGAAGACGACCATTTCGGGCTGGGTTTCGGTGAGGGTGACCGGCTGGTCCGAGGGCGTGCGGGGCGGGAGGCCGAGGGCGAATTCGGCGAGGTTCGACAAGCCGTCATTGTCCGGGTCAGCCTGCGTGCCGATAACGGCGGGGTCGTTGACGCCCGGCCAGTGGATCTGTTGCCAATCGGCAAAGACGCCGGGATTCGTGGCAATAGTGACACTGAGGTCGACGGAGGTTTTGCCGGAGGTGTTTTCCGCGGTGAGGCGCAGGACGTATTGTCCGGCCTGACTGAAAATGGCCTGGGTGCTTGCGGAAGAGGCGTCGGTGAAGGTGACGGAACCGGGACCGCTCACCTTGCTCCAGACGATGCCGGTGGCATTGGAGACGGAACCGCCGAGGGTGGCCGGCACCGCGCTGGTGACGCCGGCTGGAGCGGTGCCGGCAGAGACGGCGGGGAGGTTGGGAGCGGCTCCGTAGGTGATGGTGAGCCTGGGGCGTTTGGCGGTATCGGACGCTTCGTCGGAGTGGAAGCGGGTATAGTTGTTCACTGCGCCGCTCTCGGTATCGGGCGACAGGACCGCCAGGTTCAGAGGCGTGCCATTTGCGACGGCGTTCTTTACGGCGGTGAGCAGTGCGGTGGTGGACGGAAAGGTTTTCTGCACATCGACGGCGGCGAGGTAGCCATCCACGGTGCTCAGGGCCGTTGCTGCTAAGTCGCCCCCGGCGGTGCTCCAGTTTTCTGTGCCGCTGCGGCTGGCCCAGGTGGCGCCATCGCCTGTCGCGCTGCCCGACGTGCCACTGCCTTCCACGGGGGTGGCGAGTAGTGAACGGAGTTGGAGTTGGCCTACGGTGCCGGGCGAGCTGGTGCTGAGCGTCCAGACATCCAGCGTGGCCGAGGTGATCTCGTCGGCCGTAGCCGCAGGAATCGACGATACGTCGTAGGAGAAAACCGCGCGCGTCGCCTGCCCGCCGTTGAGCTTGCCGATGAGCAGCTGATCGCGCTGGCCGGAGTTCCATGTTGGCTGATCCGCCCTAAGGAACGTGGCAACGTGGGAGTAGCCGTTTTCGCCCTGGCGGAAGGTGGCGGAGACCTCCATCTGCGGCGACACGGTTACGTTAAGGACGGCGCTGCCGGTGACCGGGTTGCCGTTGTTGGCGAGCGTTCCGGTGGCCTGGAGCTGATAGGTGCCGGTGGCGGAGAACCGCGCGCGGGTGGTGCTGGCAGACGGGTCGGAGAAGGTGACCGTGCCAGGCCCGGAGACTTTCGACCAGGCGAGGGTCGGAATCTCGCTGGTGTTGGTAGCCGATGCCGTGGCTGCCAGATAAAGGTCCATTGCGGCATTGGCGATGGCGGCCGGGTTGGCCGACGGGCTGGAGATGATGGCCGACACGACGGGCACATCCGGATCGGTGAAGCCGGAGCCGATCAGGACATCGCTCCGGCGGGAGGACGGGGTGACGGTGAGGCTCGTGAGCACGCCGTCCTCCACCACGCCTTCGACGGTGGTTTGCTTGGGAGCCCGGAGCTTGAAATTCACATTCCAGTCGGACGGCCATGCGGGGAGCACGAAGATGCGGTCGCCTTCGGATTGGAGCAGCATCGCCTGGGTGGCTTTGAGCAGCACGCCGCCGTGGCATTGGTCGGGAGTCCAGTCGAAGTTCGGTCCCCAGAAGGCGGGAAACCGGCAATTGGCGTCCTTGGTGCGGGCGCGGGTGGTGAGGCGGCTGCGGGCCTCGCTGGCCTGGCCGAGGTAGGCGTGGAAAATATCGTCCTGCCGCCAGCCGTTGCCACCTTTGGCTCCTGCATCCGCATTCGCATAGGCGGCGGTGCCGAGGGCGGCGTTGCCTTTCTCGAAGGAAACCTGGCGGAACGGGAAGACGGCATACATCTCGGGCAGTTCGCTGTTGTTGTAGCTCGAGTAGCTCTGGCCGGGCGCTAGCATGGTCGTGCCGCTGAGCGTTCGGGTGGGCAGCGGAGGAATTTTTGCCTGGAAGGTGGTCAGGTAGGCGCGGTCGGCCGCGGGCAGAAGCGGATCGGGCAGGGCGAGGAGGCGGCTGACCACCGCATGGAGGCCGGCGACCTCCGGCATGGGGTTCGTGGTGACCCACCACGTCTCCAGCGCCTGGGAGGGGTTCATCACCAGTTTTCCGTTGGCGACGGTGGCGTAGTATTTATCGAACCAGCGGATGATGT
>CAZSMN010000040.1:0-16624 GCA_964607615.1 uncultured Chthoniobacterales bacterium
CTTTACGCCGCTAGCCTTCCTGACGACAAACCCCACCGCAGCCAAGCCGCCGGCTCCTGTCCCAGGTAGCACTTTGAATCTGTGGGTGCCTGTCATTCCAACAATTTGATTTCTACCTGACATGAAAACAAACCAGCCAATTTTCTCCCAACAAGCTGCCGCGCTATGCCAAGGGGTCGAGGTATTTCTGGAAACACTCGAACCTCGCATCGCGCCTGCCAGCCTCGCTGGCATTGATTACAAGTCGATTACGGTTGGTAGCCCGCAGCTTCTGACGGCAGGCCAGGGCCTTAGCACGTCCGAGGGTGCCAGCGGATCTCTCATCCTCAAAGTTGAGGCAGGATCGGCAAAAATCTTCACGACCGATCTGAATGGAAACGGCCGCTTCGACCCCAACGAAATCACAGGAATCGCCGCCGGCGACGGCCTCAAGATCACTTCGTTCGTGGATATCAACGGGGATGTGGTCACGAACCTGAAAGCCAACGGACAGCTCACGGACTCTGATGGCGACTCCTCCAATGGTAACGATGGGTTGATCGTCCTCAATTCCAAGATCGCATCGATCGCCCTGCGGTCTGTCACGCAAAGCGACATCGGAGCCACAGAATCGGTTGCCAATCGTATCATCCTTAGCAACTACTCCTTGCATGGTGCCATCTATGCCGGTGGCGGAATCGGCAGCACATCGTCGCCTGGCATTGCCGTAGATACAAGTGGCCTTTCTGCCCAAGTCGAAAAATTCACGGCGGGAAATATTGATCGTCAAACAAATAGCGTCACGCCGAACATCGGAGGAGTCAAAGCAGGGACGGCTGTCAGCGGGCAACATTTTTCCTTTGGCTACTACACCACGGCCGACGCTGAGAAGGTGGGTGCGAACGACGTGGCCATTGGGAAGCAGACTGTCGGCGGCGAACTCAAGACCTTCGTCCCGGGGATTGGGCAAGTGGGAGGCAGCATAATTGGTATTCAGGTCGGTACAGGCTCGGCCGCGACCGGAAACTTTGTATCGAAACCTTACACGATTGGCTTTGTTGTTGCCGGCGATGGCGGGCTCGGGGCAAAGGGAGGTGACATTATCAATGTCGGCTTGAATGGAGATAGCGGTGGGCTGAAAATTGTAGCAGGCAATGGCGGTGACGGTCCCAGTGGTGGCGCGGGAGGAAATATCGTCAACCTCTCGGATGAAGGTTCGATCAATAGTGTTGTTCAAATTCGAACTGGCGATGGTGGGGAAGGTTTTCTTGGCTCAGCAGGGGCCTCCGGTACAATATCGTTTGGCACCTTTAAAACGAATGGGAATGTTTATGTCGGCTTGGGCAATGGTGGCAGCGGACTTATTAACGGGGGCGCTGGAACCAGTCTAATTAAGGGAGATCTCGCTCCTGACGGCTCCGGCGGAGATGCTGTTCCGGTAAAGGTCATCGGTAGCTATCGCCCCGATGGATCGATCTCCACGGATGCCTCATTCGACTTCGATCAGGACGGCTACAATGATGCCATCTACCTGACCAACAGCCCGAACCAGCTAGCCGTCAAATTTGGAACCTCCTCCGGAGTGACTGCCAGTTCTCCCACCCTCTTCTTCAACTCGCCCATTTTCACGACACCGGACAAAGCTTCAAGCGGGGTTGTTGTCGGGGATTTCAATGGTGACGGTTGGCTTGATATCGCGGCTGCGTCATCGGGGGCCAACTCCACCGATGGCATTCGAACCTTCATCAATCCTGTCTATACCGATGCGACGGGTAATCATTCCCGCTGGGAGACCTTGAAGACGCTCGGCGAGTCCGGTGGCAACTACGTCGAAAGCTACCTTCATACGGCACTGCCCTTCCTCCCGATGGCTCCCGACCCTCTCCTTCTCGATCCATCTAGTGTTACTAACCAATACGCCGTCAAGCGTGGCGGCGGAGTCATTACCGATCTTGTCACCGGCGATTTCGATGGAGACCTCTCTTCTTCGACGGATCTCGCCTATTTGGCACAGAACGCGGTCAATAGCACCAACGATGCGCGGGCGGCCTCTTTGGTCATCCTGAAAAATTCCGGAGATGGATATTTCTATGCGGATTTCCGATACGATCGCACCACCGATACCCGTTTGGGAAATCCGGTGCAGACTATCCTGGCCCCTCCCGCCAACGGGACCACAGAAGTTCACATTAAATCTACGGTCACGACAGAGGGCGATCTCGCGACCACTCGCATTGTGCTCAACGCTGTGGGAGAAAAAAATATTCGCGTTGTCAGCTACGACGGGCTGGAGAGCGATCAAGAAAACATCTCTGCCGGACAATACCGGCCGGCGTATTATGACCCGGGCGATGATCCGTCCAAGCCGGCTAGACAGGCAAACCCGGTAGACCTCGTCTCAAAAAACTTCACCATTCTTGATATCGATAAGGATGGATTTTATGACATGGTTGTTCTCGGGAACAGCGATGCCATCACCACTTTTAATGGATCGACCGGAACTCTGACCTTTCAGGATGGCGTCAAACTCGTCGGTGAAAAGACGTTCTACGGGGACACGCAATTCGAACTACTGGACATTTTAGGCCGCTCCCCGGGAACCAGCGCCAGCGGAGATGCGGAGGTCGTTTTTCTGGTTAAGAATACCAATGGCTCGACGGTCTATCAGATGAATGCCGCGACCATGGACGGTTTCGATGTTTACAAATGGAGCTATCCCAACCCCCCGGCGCCAGATCCCGATACGAATCCCATGACGCGTGTCCCGGGGTCAGTGGCAGTTCTTAATCCCATCAATGATAAGTTTCCTCAAAATGACGTGTTTGGAAGCGCTTATGTGATCGGGGGCTACGAACCGAATCCAGACTACAATTACTTCGAATCGACGTCCGGGGGGCAATTTTTTACGAACGTAAACGCTCTCGTTCTCCGTGCTGGAGATGGCGGGGACGGTCGCCTCGGGAGTGGGGGAAGCGGGGGATTGATTGGGACCGGCGGGCTCACCAGTATAGTATCCACCGATGCGACAACAACGACCACAACAACGACCTTGGGCGGGGCGATCAAATTAACTGTTCCCGCTGGGAAGTATGTGCAACCCGGAGAGGTGAAGTTCAACTCGGGAACCGGAGGGTCGGGATATATTAACGGAGGCAATGGCGGTGGAATTGCCGGTTTATTCGTACGGTTTGCCGAGGGGACAGAAGTTTATTACACCGACACCAGCCTCTACTCGGGTGATGGAGGAATCGGGCTCACCGGGCGCGGAGGAAACGGAGGGAGCCTCTCAGGCTTCAGCGTGGAAGCGGGATACCAGTACATATCCGGTTCCGGTGGCTGGGGAACCATCGGAGGCAATGGAGGCGCGATTTCGCCAAATAGCACACTCGGGGAGTATAGTGTCAGCACGTCCGCTCTTGAGGTGGTAACTGGACGCGGCGGCTCCGGCATAACGGCAGGTGGTGCCGGGGGAAGTATCTCCTCATTCGAAGGCAAGTTCCTCAAGTTAACCAGTGGAGTCGGCGGTTGGTTACTCTACTCGACGGGAGCCGGGGGCGATGCGGTTGCCGGCACGGCAGGAGCAGGGGGCAATGTTACCAACTCCAGCCCTCTCTCGAGTTTCAACAATCTCGCCGGCTTCGTTAACATCGCGACGGGCGATGGTGGAAATGGCTTGACTGGCGGAAATGGAGGGCTGGTTTCCAACTTCTCCAACCTATCGACCATCACGACTACATTAACGTATGTTTCCATCGTATCGGGAAGTGGAGGCTCCGGCGTAACTGGTAACGGTGGAAATGGTGGTGCTATCAGCAGTGTCACTGCTTCCGGCACGGGCATAGAATCGGGCCTTGGACAGTTTAACCGGGTAATCTCCGGCGACGGTGGCGATAGCTTCGGAGCGACAGGCGGCGCCGGTGGCAACCTGACATCTCTCAGCGTGACCTCTAACTCTTCGGCCCAGGTGGTCGTGGCGGGAACGGGCGGCGACGGCTTGAAGAGGGGAGGCAACGGCGGAGCGATCTCCAATGTGGAAGTGGACTCCGCCGCCGGAGCGGCTGCAAAGGTCATGGTCTTCAGCGGAGCGGGAGGAAACGCCTTTGCCGCGCTGGCAACCGCCCCGGGTGCGGCCAACTCGCCGGCGGAGAATTCAACGGTCACGAGCCTGCGCGCTTTTGGCATGGTCAACGGCGTTGGTGGGAATGGAGGGAACATCTCCTCGCTCAAACAGCTCAAGACCACGCTTTGCTCGGTAGACATCATCGCCGGGAATGGCGGAAGCACCGTCAACTATGGCACACCAGCCCAGCCGACCAACAGCGGAGTCGGCCGCGGTGGAAGCATTTCGGGAATAACGCTCGTTGGAGAAGCTGGCCGCATCAAGGATGATGTTGCGATCAAGTCCTATGGTGACGACTTCGTGGAAAATGTCCTTCGCAATTCTCCAGAAACGCAGCTCAATGATACCATGGGGAACGTCGGAGTTATTGTTGGCGTTGCCGGCCGCGTGAAGGGAGACCTGCCGGCTTGGGACGGTTCCGCAAAGACCGGATCTGTGACCAATTTCAGTGCGGGAAGCATCATGTCCATGGTCGCTGGATCGGTGGACCGAATTGCGGCGATTAATACGATCTCGGGTATCAAGATCACAGGTGCCACGGGCGTTCTGGGCGCTTACAAGACGGTTCCGATCGGCCCCGGTCCAGATCACTCCCCAACACTCTCGCGGTATTTTTCCGGCCCAGATCAGACCGGTTCCCAGGTAAGCGCGCCAGTCTTGGGCGGTTCTCTGGCGGACGGGGCAATCGTGGTGCAGAACAACAACAGCGGCCTCATCGGACCACGGTTGTTCACCGTATAGACCACTCCCGCCTTGATGACCCCGGGGCCTTCGGGCCCCGGAGAGCTAAAACTTTGTCCTACGGAGGCTGAAACGGGTCATGTTGGTCCGGGGACAAGTCGTTAGATAACATGAGAGTCGTCTTGGGGGGGGAGCCTACCTGGCATGAAGATGGGAGGCGCTGGCCATCAGCACCAGCCGCGCTTGCTCGGGGGCTGGGAGGAGCAGAGATTGACCGTGACCCGGATCTCCGTAGCGAGGTCTTTCGCTTCGGCTCGCGTGCTGCTATTATTTCTTGTTCTCGGGTAGGCCACCGGGCAACTTCTCAACGGGCCTGACCGTCATGCCGTTTCTCCCGGGACAGATTTTCCGCTACGTTGCCGCTCTGATCGGTACCCTCACGCTGTGCGTGCCGGTCTCAAATGCGGCACAGCAAATCTACTCCCATGGAGAACCGACCGGCTATGAGCAGTTGATGCTGGAAATGATCAACCGCGCCAGGGCTGAACCCTTGCAGCAGGCGCAGGATTTGGGGATTGACCTCAATCAGGGCCTCGCCGCAGGAACGATCAGCGCGACACCCAAGCCGCCGCTTGCGTTCCACCCGCTTCTGATTCAGGCCGCAAGGAAACATTCGGATTGGATGCTGCAGACAAATACGTTTTCGCATACCGGCGTGAACGGAAGCTCTCCAACCATCCGGGCGGGTTGGGAGGGCTTTAACCGGGGGGTCAGCGAAAATATCGCATCGGACGGCACGACGGGCACGCTCAACAAGACGTCTTCCACTATCAGTATGCACGATGCCCTGTTTCGTAGTGCCGGACACCGCGTCAACACAATGGGGGAGCGAAACTCGGTGATCGGACTGTGTATGATGGAGGGAAGGTTCAACAACTACAACGCGTTTATGGCGACCCAGAATTTCGCCGATACGGGTGATGGTAATGATGAAGGGCAGTTTCTTCTCGGGATTGTCTACCAGGACGCGAATCAGAACGGCCGCTACGATCCCGGGGAAGGTATACCCAATGTTGAGGTCAGGCCTGCGTCAGGAAGCTACTATGCCGTTACCTCTCAGTCTGGAGGATACGCGATCCCCTTCGTGCCCGCAGCTGCCGGCGCAACAGAAGTCGTCAACCTGCCCTTTCCGGTTAATGGCTCTTCGTGGGATGCGGCCGAGCCTTACGACCGGGCCTTCCGCGAACAAAAGCGCTCGGAGGCGCCCGACACCGTGGTGAACGTGGCGTTTAAATCCTCCTCGCCTGCGTTTTCCTTTGTCGAACCGGTTCCTCTCCAAGTGCCCCGAAGGATCAATTACTCGCTGCGGGGAACTGATGGCTGGTTCTACTCGCGATCCATGGTCGCCGGCGATAACATGAAGTTCGATATCGAACTGAACACTTTCGTGCCCACGCCCACGCCGACCTCAACTTTTAAAATGACGGTCGCCGGGCAGGCAGTCGATGTGGAGCGTTGGGGGACAGGACCCAAAGGGGTTGTGTTTTTCAGCCACTCCGGCGACCTAGCGGCGGAGCTCCGTGCGACATATGTCCGGCAATTCGCATCTTTGCTGGGGCAGGAGTACTCGATGTTTTTGTGGAAATACCCGACGACCGTTTCGCCTTTCAACCGCGTCAGCACGGCGATTCAAAAGTGGCGGACTACAAAGTCTGCCGGCGCAGCGTTTCTGCTGTCTGATCGCGTCGCCTTTCCCGGGATTGCGACCTCCGTGGTTTCGCAGATTCGGCAGGCTACCGGGCTGCAAGATCTCTGCCTGGTCGGCAACTCGCTCGGAGCAGGAGTTCTTTTGTCGGACCACGCCTCGCTGTCTTTCGATAGCGGAGTTCGCTTTGTTTTGGTGTCGCCCACCGAAGCCTTTATGCCCGCGACGCTTTCCGGGCGGCTGGCACGGACGATTTTGGTTTCGGATCCGGCCAACGACTTCTATCTGGGGCGGGCACAGGATATCACCTTTCTCCGTGACAATACCAACGGGGATCTCCCGCCGGGCTATGTTCCCACGCCAAATCAGGGCCACTTGATCATCGGTGAGAAGGCACCGCTCGACTACGTGTTTGCGCTGGTTGATCAAGCGTTCGCATCGGCCCCTGAACCTGCCATCCTTCTGGCAGGAGACTTGAGTTTTGGAGAGGTGCGGGTGGGGACGACCGGGCAGAGAACCCTCACGATTACCAACACGGGCAACGCGAGCCTCATCATCTCGCGAATCACGTTTCCGCAGGGCTTCAGTGGAAATTGGACTGGTGGCGCAATCCTGCCCTCCGCATCGCGCGAGGTGATGGTCACCTTCCGCCCCACCGCAGCGCAATCCTACGATGGCTCGCTTTCCGTCGTTTCCAATGCGGGTGCCGTCGCTGCGACAACGGCCTGCGCCGGCAGCGGTCAGCCGGTTCCCGATACGATCCCGCCGGTCCTCAGCGTTACGCAATCCGCAACGGTCGCCTCATCGCCCGGACCCTTCATGATTTTCAGCGGCACGGTTATTGAGGTTGGCAGCAAGCCGACGATCGAGTTCAGCGCGGATGGCGGCGTGACGTGGTCGCCAGCAACGATCCCTTCGTCATCCGTTTCCAGTCCCTACACATGGACGGCCAATGTCACGTTGGGTCCGGGTTCAAACACTTTCCAGTTCCGCGCGAAGGATCAGGCCAACAACGTGAGCGCGGTGGTGTCGCGCACGGTGACCTACACGGTGCCGCTGCCGGTGGTTGCCTTGCCTGCGGCGGGAGCGAAGCTGACGTCCGCTCCGGCGGTCTTCAGCGGCACGGTGCCGTCAGCGGGCGGGATGCCCGGGGTGGAGTTTAGCAGCAATGGCGGGGCGACCTGGGCCGCGGCCAGCGTGAGCGGGTCAAAGGCTCCCTATGCGTGGAGCGCGAGTCTGCCGCTTTCACCCGGCGCGAATACCGTGCTCATCCGCACGGTGGATGCCATGGGGCAACGCGGCCAGCCGGTCTCGCGAAGCGTGACGTATTTAAGGCCATCGAGTGGTGCCCTTCAGCTTGCGGCTTTGGGCAACGGGACGTTCACGGCCGGGTTGGCCGGAAAGAACCTGAACCTGAACATGCCCTACAAGGTGACGGCGACGGCCGCTGCAGGGATGATCTTCAAGGAGTGGCTGAAAAACGGCGTGTCGGTTTCCCGCAATGCGACGCTGAATTTTACGATGGAGGAAGGGCTCAAACTCGAGCCGGTCTTCATCGCCAACCCGTTCCCTGCCGTGGCCGGAACATTCAACGGGCTGGCAGGCAACGGGACGGAGACCGATATGGGGGCGTTCTTCGTTGGCAACGGGTTCGCGACGCTGACGACGACGGCGACGGGAACGTTCACCGGATCGCTACGGCTGGAGGGGCAAGCCCTGCCGCTTACTGGAAAATTCGATGGCTACGGAGAAACGACGTTGCTCCTCAAGCGAGTGGGCAAGAGCCCGGTGGCGGTAGCGCTCAAGCTTGATTTGAACGCACCTGGCAAGGTGAGTGGCAGCGTAACGCCGGCGGGAGGAACGGCACTGGCGTTCACAGCGCTGCCCGGGGTGTTCACGGGAGTGAAGCCAAACATCCACCCGCTGAACTTGGCCCGCTACACGATTATACTACCCGCACCGGACGCTGCGCTCGGGCATGGCTACGCGACGATGGTCGTGGATGTCAAAGGCCTTTCAAAAATTGTGGGCAAGCTGGCCGATGGTACGACGTTCACGACGTCGGCGCGGATGGTCGATAGCGGCGACGGCAACTGGGTGGTGCCGGTGCACATCCCGTTCTACACGGGCTTCGGAGGAATGCTGCTGGGCGAGGTGGTGGTGCCGAAAGCCGAGCCCGCCGCTACCGCCGACGTGGTCGGCAGCCTTGGGTGGCTGCGGCCGGCCAACGCCAAGGCAACGCTCTTCCCGGCCGGGTTCCTGAAGACGCTGGCTCCGCAGGGCGAAAGATACCGGCTCATGAGCGGCCTCTCGCTGCTCACAGGCAGCGCCACGCCCGGCAACTTCACGCTGACCATCGATCCCGGGCTGGCCGCGCTTCCCGCACCTCTCACCCAGCCCGGCACCTGGCCGGCGACGAACCTGCCCGTGCTGACAAAGCCGCTCCCGACAGGGCTGAGCTTCACGTTCACTCCGTCGACCGGCGTGTTCAAAGGCGCGTTCCTGCGCCCGGTGGGCCTGACGAAGGTGAGCACGCCCTACGAAGGGGTGATCCTGGCCAACCCGCTGGTCCTGCCGGGAGCTTCTGCCCCCGTCCATGGAACCGGTTTCTTCACGACGCCAACCGCCAGCGGAACGGTGCTTCTGGAGCCTTAAACAAATAAGGCATTCGCGGAATTAGCCTCTTTCTTTGACTTACATCAATTCGGCTGCCCGTTGTTCTCACTAGGCTTCGATGCATACAATGGATGCTGCAATATGCGGCGACTATGCGGTTGGACGTAGCTGCAATCCAGCCAATTTCCGATGAGTTCAAAGTCACTGCCGTCTTCGCCATCGCCGCTCCCTCCCCGAATCAGGTGCTGTAAATACCCTGTCTCCTGCCATGTAACGGCCAAAATAATATTGTCGGCACTCTCAGTCTCAAGAAGCACCCGTTACCAGAACATGCAACCATGAAACCACTGCAATACTTCGCCTTTATGATGCTCGTGTGCCTGCCCGGGCTGGCCCAAGCGCTTGTTTTTGAAGACAGCTTTGATGGATCGGAACTGGACGAAAACCGATGGTCAAACTCCTACTCCTTCAAAGCACTTGGGGATTTCAGCACTGCGGATATCTCTGTGACGAACGGTCATCTGGAGTTCACCACAAATTACTCCAAAGGCACTGTCCCGGAGAATATTCGCTATAACTATGACGTCACCTATGCGCACTCAAGGGCTGTTGGTGTTGCATCCAAGAATTTTACTTTTACGGCTGACGTCACACTGGTGGGTGGCGACAGTTATCGTCACGCCACTTTATATATTGCCAGTTGGAACGGAAAAAAGAGCGGACGTGATGGTGTGTATATTTCAAAAGTTGACTCCACTTCCCCGGCATCCGTCACAGATTTCAGAGGTGGAAAAGTGGAACTGAATGCGGACACCGTAAAAGTTCGCATGGACTATGAGGCAAAACGAAAATTGATGTCGATCTATGCCAAGGACGCGACGATGTCAGGCACCCCATGGAAATTGATCAACTCATTCGGTCTTGACGATCCATCCGACAACGCTCCGGACTGGGGATTGACGCCCGCTAGCTCGTTTTCCCTGAATATACAGTTTGGAGCAATCCCAAGCGATTCATCCGGGAGCTTCACCAATGTCGGTTCCCACCAAGTGTTTGTTGATTATGTGAGCTTCATTCAGACGGCATCAGTTGATCCCTCCCTCATCGTTTACTCGACTCTAGGCACCGATGACGCGTTCAATCCATCAAGTATCACGAACGTTGGATGGGACAGTGACTACAAGCGAGGATTGGCTTGGCCGTTTACCGTAGTCTCCGACTCCGACCGGGCTCTGAATTCTGTCTCACTCCCGTTGACGCGTGACTTCGGAAGCAACCTGGAGATTTCTGTTTGGGCAGATCAAGGGAGTTTGGACTCAACACCAAAGTGGACAAAGATCGAATCGCTGGCACTGAACCCAATAGTCAAGTTCTGGTATGAAAAATATCCCGATGTTTTGACATTTTCATCCAAGCTCCACCCGCTCTTGATGCGCGGGCGAACATACTGGCTGCGGTTGGAGCCGACAAAACAGTCTCTGACATCAAGTTCTGGAAATTGCATGTACTCATGGTATTGCAGCAAATCAGGGACAACGCCAAAGCTGGCCTATCTGCCGGTCGAGTCCGGAATGAAAACCCTCCCGGAGTGGACGTTTTCCTCTGAACAATACATCGCAGCCTTCAGAGTTGAAGGAGAGTCTGTTGCTGAAACCTTCACTCTCACCAAGGAGACCCCGTATTGGGACTTCAAAACGCCACCAGGCCCCGCAGTCAAGCTCTCATGGGGATCCGTGCCGGGCGCGACCTCCTACCAAATCTGGCGGGACGGAGTTCTTATCCATCCGAACACAGGCACCTTCACCGGGCGCACCTTCACCAATGAACTGGGGCTCACGCCGGGAGCAACCCACACATTCCAGATCGTTGCGATAACACCCTCGGGAAGATTGGTTTCCAACACGATACCTGCCATCATGCCGGCCGATCCCGGTGCCTCCTTAGCCAAGCCCGGCGGGCTCGCTCTCCGCGCCGAAAACTCCGAGTGGATCAACGGCGGTCCGTCGGTCGTCCTCCGCTGGACCGATGCCGACGGCGGCAATAGCTACGAAATATTCCGCAACGGCGTGTCCCTCGGAAAAGTCGGCGCACAGAACGCCTACACCGACAACGTCGGCCTCGTGTCGGGATCCACGGTGAAATACCAAATCAAGAGCAAAAACTCGGCAGGCATCACGGCATCGAACACCGTCCCGGTGGTTCTGGCTAAAGCACCTCCAAAGGCCGTCGAGTCTTTTACATTCACATACAAAGATCCGACCCTCACGGGAACCACTCCGAAAAAACCCTCCGTCGTCCTGAATTGGACAAAAGCACCCGGAGCCGACCTCTACGATGTCTTCCGCAATGGCGTCCGCATTGCGAAGGATCTGAAGGGCTTGACACACACAGATGCCGCAGGGCTCGCGCAGGGAGTCACGTATTCGTATTATATCCTTGCGAAAGGCCCCGGAGGAGAAACTTACTCGACAGACCGATCCATTCTCATGCCCGCCGAGGCGATCGCCTCCCTAGGGAACTTTACGCTGACATACTCTCCCGCATACTGGGACAACCGTGCTCCTGCCGGCCCTGCGGTTGCCATGACATGGTCGGCGTCTAAAGGTGCTACAAGCTATGCAGTTTACCGTGATAATGTTCGCGTCGCCTCCGGTATTACGGGGCTGAAGTTTGTCAACGAAAAGGGCCTGACTCCTGGAGGAGCCTATACGTTTTATGTGCGTGCCGAGAACGGACCCGTCGTAAAGGATTCGCTGCCAGTGACAGTCATCATGCCACTCGGTGCTCCCGTTGGCTTGAAGGCCACAGCATTGACAAGTGGCAGCCCGATCACCGCGATGAACATTTCCGGAGCAACCTCCGGGTTGTTTTCGATTTATGTCCCCGATGGAATCGCGAGTTTGGAAATCAAGTCTTCCGGTGGCAGGGGGGACGTTGCCCTCTACCTTAAGGACGGCACATCGCCCGATCCTGCAAAGCTTCGCTTCATCGACTCAGCGAATACCTCCGGAAACAACGAGACCATCACATGGAGCAATCCGAAGCCGAAAACAGCATACTACATCCTCATGCAGAGTGCTTCGGGCTTTTCGGGAGTTACTCTTACCGCGACGCTGATTCCAGGGGCAGGCAGGGTGGCAACGCCGCGCATTTCTCCGTCATCTGGGCCGATCTCCGGTCCGACAAAAATCAAAATTGATTGTGACACCACCGATGCGCAAATCTTTTACACGATAGGAACTAGCGCTCCAGCTCCTACGAAAAGCTCCCAATTATACAACCCGGATTACCCGCCGGAGGTTGCAGGCACGCAAAAGATTCAAGCGATTGCGATCAAGGATGGCCTCACTCAAAGCCTGTCTGCCTCGGAAACATACGTGCCAAGTGCGTATCGCATGGATGCGCAGGTCTTGACCCCATTCCAAATCGTGAACCTTGGGTGGGGCGGACAGGCTTCGAGTTCCAGCTACCAAGTATTTCGATTTGAAGTGCCTGCCGATCAACTAACCGACAAATTCATGTATGGAGCTGCAGCTGTTGGATTCCGCCTAACTGGCGGCCTTGGGCTATCTATCTCCCTTGGCAGTGTGGAGGTATATGCTGCTCGTGGACGGATACCATACCCCGGCGAATCGGACAGCATTGACGGCCAACTTGGTAAAGACAACACTCTTATTTTCGATCTTTCGAGCGCATGTGCTAAGGCCGACGGATCACTTGCGGGAACATGGTATTTGTGGGTTCAATCCAAAAGCATCACCAATGCAAATTACAACCTGATGGCCTATTACATGCCTATTCAACTTAAGTCTCTTGGTGACTCGATCGCAAATGGAAAAGAGACTTGGATTGTATGTCATGGTCGCGCAAGCCAAAAGGAGGACATGGCCGCCTTGGCTAATGCATTGGACGCAAAGTCGTCGAATGATCAGGTTCTGCTTGTTGATTGGAGTGCCGCGTCGGCCCCGGATTCTTTGAAACTCATCGACACATTTCAGTTGTGGCCCACCAAAATATTTAAAAACGAAGGCACTGATCTTTCTGGCACCAGATTCATCGTTCCAATGGCACTCAAACTACAGTCATGGATGAATCAGAAAGGAATACGAGGGAGTGACTTGCGTTGGATTGGGCATAGCTGGGGAGCGATTGTAGGCTATGAATTTGCGAAACGACAGCAGTATTCTTTTTCTGGATCAGCCACAGGAAGTGGAAAGATCGCACGCTTTATCGCACTCGACCCGGCCACCTCCGGAGATAAATATGCTGGAATAGGCAAATATGTTACAACCGACCTATATCCAAACCACAAGAGTCTGAGATTTCCTCAGCTGGGATTTTCTGGGGTGGGTGAAAAAACATGGGGATTTGTCAGCCCAAGTTTAGGACTCCAGTTTGGTGATGCCGACAAAGCGAAAACCGCACACCACTCCTTTGTAATCAACTTCAGCAATACGCCCGGGGCGGGCAACCCATTGACCACAACAAGCGAACTTGCGCAGCACGGAGGTGTCGTTTCCGTCTTTACGAAACTATTGGAAGACAACTACATAACTCCCAATCTCCGGAAAATTCCACCGTATTTTAAAATCGAGCGGTGGGATGCGAGCGAGTTCATCTGGACGACTTTGAAATACAACTCGGGAGGCAATAAAAGCGGATTCTTTACTTCTCTACACTCCACTTTCGATTTCACAGGGGTCATCGATGCAACTTTTTTCGATAACAGCGAGCCCACCTCCTTGAAGAGTATAGATAAACTCAGGTTTTTTGGCACGGATGGAAACGAGAAGACGGTCACCGACTCTGCTGTTTCCCTGCCGAATATCGGTGTTGTTGAAAAGTGATTTCCAAGACTCTTTCTCTTCATGTTCTCGCGGTTTCAGCCGCGGTGAGTTTTGGCATTGGCTGCGGGAAGCCGAAGCCGGTTTTCGTTACGGATCGCCAGCTAACCACCTCGCATCCGGGAGGGCTTCCCAGAGTAAAGAAGGGTGATGCTTCCTCCCAGCAGCCAGTCTCCCCAGATTTCGAACCCCTTCGCGACGCGCTCGGAAAAGAGGACTGGCAGGAAACTCGGGCGCTCGTTGCCGGGCGATTTGCTGACTCCGGGCCAATGGCTGTCCGCGAACTGATCGAGATATCCAAGAAGGGCAGCGATCCAAACGCACGCGCGAGCATCCTGGGAATTGTGGCCGAAAACATTTCCGGACATGATTCCCTCGTATTTTTGGACAGTGCGATGGCTGACAACGACGAACTGATGTTAGCAATGATTCAACAGGCGCTGATTTACCGGGCTGATCAAGGAGTTCTGCAGGAAATTGCAGATCGCTTTGACTCAGCCGACTCGGAAAAGACGCGAGATTTTTTGGTCGGAACCCTTGAAAAAGTCCGAAACCCGGAGGCGCTAGAAGGCCTGAACTCCATCGCCTCGAGCATCTCATCGGAAACGGCGGCGGAAGATCCCCTTGCGTGGGCAGCAGTCCGGGCGCTTGTGCAAATCGGAAACTCTCCGGCGACCACCTGCCTCGCCGTGCTCATGGATCGGCAGGAGGACCTTGGCACCGCGCGCGCGATTGCCGTAGCAATTTCGATGATTAACTCCCCCGAGGCGATTCCTGGACTTGCAGCCGTTTCTGCCGGGCGGCTCGACGTCACGGCGTTGGATACTAGGCTGGCGGCGGTTTCAGCCTTGTCGAGCTTCCGGCAAAACGAAGCTCCAACAGCACTTCGAGTACTCCTCACCGATCCGACCGCTGAGATCCGCGAGGCGGCGAAGGCTGCGCTGGCGGATCGTCCTTCCCGCTGAGATGGTTCATTCCTTCGGGCGATTCTTGGCGTCTATTTTGCTGTTTGATTTTCTCGCCTTCTGCCGGCTTCTCAACGAAACTTTCAAGGCGGTCGGGATTTTCGGCGATCCGGCTTCTCTTGGGTGGTTTTTTGGAATTCGAACAATACTGTGAGACGAGCGATTCTTATACTATTTCTTTCCGCGTTTTGTGCCGCCTCGTTGTGGATGGTTTTTCGAGCCGGGCAATCCCGGCGTGATCCGGTGCCCGACGCCATCGCAAAGGTTGACCCGGAGCGGGGTAACGAAGGTTTCCAATCCGCGCCCGCCACAGCGGAGGGAACCAAGGCATCCGTGCCCATTCCCGTGGTTGCTCCCGTCGCAGTGCCGGACGGTGGGGAGAAAATCTCCGCAATCATCTCCAACCAGAGCCTGGATTTCCCCTCGGCGGTCGTCCGCCTGCTCGAGGTCCTTCCCGGACTCCCTGAACCGGAGCAGGCGGAGGCGGCGCAGCACATTGCGAACCTCTCGGACGACAAGTCGGCAGCGCAATGGACCGCGATGCTCTCCAGAAACCAGCTGCCTTCCGCCGCCGGCGAGGTGCTTTTCAACGACCTCCTGAACCGTCCGCACGAGCTGACCCTGCCGGCTTTGGCCGGGATGGCGGATCAGCCCTACCATCCGAAAAGCAAGGAAAGTGTTGAGATTCTCGATATCCTGTATGGTAAACCGCCGAATGGGAAGAAATGGGTCACCTGGGTCGGAGAGAAAATGGCAGAGGAAGCAAGGTGATAAGGCCTCCTTCACCGGAAACGGTGCGTCCATCGGCGCGGAGGCTACCAGCGTCGCGAACACCGGAAGCATCTGAACCGGGACGAAACTGCCTGTCGAAGTATAAGTTCGATCCTGCCATCGCACCCTGCACGAGTAGCTGGCCTTCTTTGATTTGATAAGGCAGCGAATCCTGCTTTAGTCGGGGGCGGTTTTTTCTCCCCATGAATCCTTTTCTCGGCGTCCTCTTTCACTGGCTTGGTGGTCTGGCCTCGGGCAGTTTTTACGTTCCGTATCGCTTCGTCAAAAAGTGGGCGTGGGAGACGGCGTGGCTGGTCGGAGGCGTGTTTTCCTGGATCATCATGCCGGCGCTGATGGCGTCGCTGATGACGTCGGACCCGGCAGGAGCGATCGGCCGGCAGGAGGGCGGGACGCTTCTTTGGACGTATGTCTTCGGAATGCTTTGGGGTGTGGGCGGGCTGACGTTCGGGCTTACGATGCGCTATTTGGGAATGTCGCTCGGGATGGGCGTGGCGCTTGGTTACTGCGCTGCCTTCGGAACGCTGCTGCCGCCGGTGGCGAAGGTGTTTTTTCCGGGGATCCCGGTGGATGAGACGATCGTGGAGATCGCGTCCACGCTCCCGGGGCAGGTGACGCTCCTTGGCGTGCTGGTCTGCCTGGCGGGCATCGCGCTGGCGGCGATGGCGGGGCTGAACAAGGAGCGTGAGATGAGCGCGACGGAGAAGACGTCGGCCATCAAGGAGTTCAATTTTCCCAAGGGTCTCGCGGTGGCGACCTTTTCCGGCGTGATGAGCGCGTGTTTTGCATTCGCACTCACAGCGGCCAAACCGATCGGAGATGCCTCCGTCGCAGCCGGGACGACGGCGCTTTGGGCCGGATTGCCGAAGCTGGTGGTGGTGCTCCTCGGCGGCTTCACGACGACCTTTGTCTGGTGCGTGATCCT
>CAZSMN010000041.1:0-16618 GCA_964607615.1 uncultured Chthoniobacterales bacterium
GGCAAATTAACCTTTCGTTACAATTCAGCCGCTCAGTCGTATTCGGGAAATATCACCGTTACGGGTGGCATCCTGGGCATTACCAACGATGGGAGCTTGGGAAATGCGGACAACGATATCACCATCGCGAATGGTGCTCGCCTTCTTCTCGAACCGAGTTCTTCGACCACTGTTACGCTGGGATCGACCCGCACGATCACGCTATCCGGATTTCAGTCTCAGATTGGCGCTGGCACCGCGTCCGATCATCTCATCATTAATGGCACGGTTACGGAAATCGGAACGGGGAACGGCTTGGTGAAGACCGATGCGGGAAAGGTAACCCTCAACGGCACGGTATCCTACACCGGCGAGACCCGCATAGCGGGCGGGACGCTGGCGCTTAGTGGCGCGGCGGCATTGCCAACCGGACAGAATTTACGCTTTAACGGAGCGACAGGCACCCTTGACGTCGGCAGCACCAGCCAGACGGTTCGCACCATTGTCATGGATAACACGGGGGGCAACAAGATCATTACGGGTGCCAGCGGCAACCTGACCGTGAACGGTGACACCAATCTTCAGTTGTCGGCCAATAACACCGTAACATATGACTTTAGTGGTCTGGGGTCGTTTACTTTCAATCGCTCTACTAGAAGCGTCAATTTTCAAACCGTGAATGTGAACACGGTGACTACAATCGCTGACTTTAACCTCGCAAAGTCCGGTGCATCCGGGGGCGTCAACACCGTTACCGCTTTCTCAATTCTCGTCGGTGGCGGAAACAGCGCCGGAATTGATGGAAACAATGCCCGATTGCACCTTGGCACGACAAACGAGTTCCGAACAGCGTCGCTTCAAGTCGGTGGTTTCAACGCAGGCGGCGTGATTGATTTTCAAACCGGTCTTACCTCGCCTTCCTTGAAGTTACGCGGAGTTGATGGAACCTCCGCGCTTGCTACGTGGAAGATCGGCGAGACGAGTTCCGGCACGCGCAACGGACAGGGCTCGGTTAATCTCACGGGTGGCTCGCTCGATGCTCTGGTAAACGACCTCACGATTGGTCGTCATACAGCCAACGCGACCACCGCCGACAATAGCACCTTGACCATGCCGGCTGGGTCGCTGACCGCGACGACGATCCTGCTCGGCGAGAAGACCAACCTGAGCACGCCGGTCATCACTGCTTCGCTCAATCAAAGCGGCGGCACGGTGAAAGTTTCCACTCTCACCTTTGGTAAAGATGCCGGCGATGGTGCCACGCCGGATTTCCGGTCGAGTTACAATTTGTCGGGCGGCACGCTTAGCGCCGCCACGATAAACGCAGGCACCGGCGCGTTCGCTACGACCTCCGTCCGCCGCATCGGTTGGACCGGCGGAACCATCGCCAACTATGACGCTTCGACCGACCTGACGATCAACGGCGTCTCCGGCACTGGCGGATCGATCATCATCGCGATGTCCACTCCCACGGCCAAAGCCTTTGATGTGAGCGCCAACCGCACCATCACCCTCGGTGCGAATACGACTCTTAGCGGCGAGGTAGGCTTCACCAAATCCGGCGCTGGCAACCTCACTCTCAACGGCAACAACACCTACAACGGCACCACGACGATTAATGCGGGCACGTTGGCTGTGAATAGCAACACGAGCCTCGGTGACTCCTCCAGCAACCTCACCTTTGCGGGTAACTCGACCCTCGCTACGACCGCCAACATCACGTCGTCCCGCAACTACGCAATCAACTCGTCGGTCAACGCAACGCTCGACATCGCTGCAGCCACCACGCTCACGAACAACGGCGTCATCTCCGGTAGCGGCAACCTCATCAAGGCAAACAGCGGCACACTGGCCCTGGGTGGTAACAACTCCCTCTCCGGAGCGACGGTCATCAATGCTGGCAAAATCCAAACCACCGCAGTGGATGCCCTCCGGAGCACGGGTTCAATCACCATTGGCTCGACCGCGACGCTCGAAGTCGCTGCAAGCAACTCGATCAATAACTCCGCCAACGTCACCCTTGCCGGCGGCACGATCCTTCGCGGCGGCAATGTCACTGAAACCTTTGGAGCGCTAGAGCTCACGGCAGCATCGACGATCGACTTCGGCGGGCTCGAGACGGGCATCAACCGGCTGAACTTCGGAGCGTATACCAACGGCAGTAATGCCTTCAAGCTCACGGTGTCGAACTTCCGACCAAACAGCATCCTAACCTTCAAGACGGATTTGACGTCAACCATCGGCAATTCGACCCTGTTCGACTTTGGCAACAGCGCCTTTACTTCCGCTTGGGACAACGTCGACACCTTCACTATCACCGCGATACCCGAGCCCTCGACAGTCTTAGCGGCCGTTCTCCTGCTGGGCCTTCTGGGATGGAGCGAATCCAAGAGGTTCCGCAAGCTCGCCAAAGTGCGGAGGAAGTAACAAAAGTCGACAGCGTGTGCGCAGAGCAGGGATGGCGGCCCTGCCGTCAGGAAGAAAAAGCCACCCGGTGAAGCCACCATGAAATCTCCAAAGCTGACGCGATGCCGTGCTTCCATGGTGTGCCCGGCATGGGCATGAACAAGCCAGGGAGAAGATTACAAACGATGAGTGGAAGCAGTGACATCACTCGTAGCGAAAGCGAGTGCGTTCTCCGGGAGGAAATCGGCACAAAAGAAGGCCTTAGTAGCAAAGGAAACGACCGTAGGAATACGATCAGACAGAGAGGCGGGATGCAGGCGATAAGCATGCCAGGAAACGAGAAATCCAACTCGCCACCGTATCCCATAGCATATTTTTAGCTCTGGTTGATTTGAAAGCGGAGTCTACCTTAGAAACCAATTGTTCTCAGAGGCGTCCATCTTTTACCTCATGCCCATCTTCTCCCTAGCGACGGCCGCGTGGCGATTTCGCGATGCCTCCATAAAAGCCTCCCAATGGCTCCCGGCCACCGTTCCCGGTTGCGTGCACACCGATTTGCAGGCTGCCGGCAAGATCCCCGACCCCTTCTTCGGCACCAATGAGTTGGATCTTCAGTGGATTGAGGAGCGCGACTGGGAATACCGCGCCACCTTCCGTGTAGCCGCAGTTCTTCTACGCGAGGAGCGCGTGGAGCTTTGCGCCGATGGACTCGATACGATCGCCACCGTTATTCTAAACGGCTGCGTCGTCGCCGACACCGACAACATGTTCACCGCCCACCGCTGGTGCGTGAAACACCTCCTGAAGGCCGGCACCAATACCCTCGTGATCCGCTTCCGCAGCGCTCTTGATTACATCCGCAACACCCGGGCTGATTTCTTCCCACCGATTGACTGCAACGACTCTGTGGGCGGCTGTGTGCGCATCCGTAAACAGCCCTGCCAGTTCGGTTGGGACTGGGGTCCGCGCTTCGTCACCGCCGGCATCTGGCGCGATCTGCGTATCGAGACGGGCCCCGCCTGCCGCCTCGCTCATGTGCGTTTCGCTCAAAGTCACTCCACCGATGCCGCCGGCCGCCGTGCCGTGTCTTTATCCGCCGTGCCGGAGCTCGACCAAGACGGACCGGGCATTAGTTACACTCTGACGGTTTCGCTCGATGGCAAAGAGGTTGCCAGGGTCACCACGTCCGACATCCTTTTGCTCTCCGTAGCCATTCCTGAGCCTCAGCTCTGGTGGCCGGCCGGCCAGGGTGGCCAGCCGCTCTACGAGGTTGAGGTCTCCGCACGCAATGCCGCCGGGCGGGACCTTGGCGTCATTCGCCGCCGCATCGGTCTGCGGACCATCGTGCTTGACCGCGCCCCGGACCAGTGGGGCGAGGCTTTCCGATTCGTGGTCAACGGCCGCCCGGTCTTCATCAAAGGCGCGAACTGGATTCCCGCCGATAGTTTCGTCACCAAGCTCGACCGCGAGCGCTACGCACGCGACCTCCGTGCGGCCGTGCTCGCCAACATGAATGGCGTGCGTGTGTGGGGTGGCGGTATCTACGAGAGTGAGGATTTCTACGATTTGTGCGACGAACTCGGACTCCTCGTCTGGCAGGATTTCATGTTCGCGTGCAGCCTGTATCCGGCCGATGATGCCTTTCTTGAAAGCGTGCGCATCGAGGCCACCCAGCAAGTGTCCCGCCTGCACCATCACGCCTGCCTTGCCCTGTGGTGTGGCAATAACGAACTCGTGCAGATCAATGGTGCGCACCTCCGGGAAAACGCCGCCCTTCGGGCGGGCTACGAGGCGATTTTTCACAACGTTCTGCCCGCCGCCGTCGCCACCCATGATGGCGTCACCGCTTACTGGCCCAGTTCCGAGTGGCGCGGCACGTTTGATAACGGCCACGCGCTCGGTGAGAAGGCCGGCGACACCCACTTCTGGGATGTCTGGCATTCGCGCCAACCTGTAAAAGATTACGAGAAGTGGGCCTTTCGCTTCTGCTCCGAGTTCGGCATGCAGAGTTATAGTTCGCCGCAGACCAACGCCACCTTCTGTCCTGTGGATGATGGGAATATCTTCGGCCCGACGATGGAGAACCATCAGAAGAACCGCGACGGCAACCAGATCATCCTCGATTACGTTTCGCGCCGTTACCGCCTGCCGAAGTCGCAGGATGATTTGATCTATCTCTCGCAGCTCAACCAGGCCTACTGCATGCAGACGGGCGTCGAGCACTACCGTCGCCTCATGCCGCGCTGCATGGGCGCGATCTACTGGCAACTCAACGATTGCTGGCCTGTCGCCTCATGGAGCTCGATCGAGTATACCGGGCGCTGGAAAGCGCTCCACTACGCGGCCCGCCGCTTCAACGCGCCTGCCCTCGTCTCCGCCCACGTCCCGGGCGACGAGATCGCCATCACCAGCAACTACCGCCGCAGCACCGTGAGCGACGTTCATCTTTACACCGTTTATGACGCCCCCGCACCCACTGCTGCCGTGTTGCTCTGGGACCTCTTCCACCTTGATGGCCGCATCCTGCTCTTTGGTAAGAAAACTGTCGCTCTCCGTCCCGGCGAAAGCGTGCGGCAAGAGACCCTCGACCTCTCCGCCCCCATGGCCGCTCACGGTCGCGATCACATTTACCTCCGCATTGCGCTCGTGATAAACGGCGACACGGTGAGCGAGAAGACCGTCTTCCTCGCTCCGCCGCGTTTTCTCCCGCTGCCCAAGGCAAAGACGAAAACCTCGCTCCGCCTGCTTTCGGGCACGCAGGCGCTTCTGACCCTCAAGGCCGAGGTCTTCCAACATGCAGTGTGCTTCGATTTTGGCATGCGCCCGTTTACCGCGCTGGACAACGGCTTCGACCTTTATCCACGCGAGAAAAAGGAAGTCCTTGTGACTTTCGAGCGTCCCGTGACTCGCGAAAAACTTCTGAGCGAACTCACCATCCGCGACCTTGCCTCAACCTACGACTGATCGCCTCTGGAGAGAGCCGCATGGGAGAGAATCGCGGCTGTTGCCGGAAGGCGACAGCCCTTCAAGTTCATTCCTCCGCGTCTTGCACGTCATGCCTCTGATTGATCTGTCCCTCTGTAACACCTGAACGCAGCGTTACGCCTTCCCCGGAAGGCGGAGCAGCAAGCCCCATATCCCCTCTGTTTAAATGATCCGACGTGCCTCGCCACATCCCGGGCGGCTCATGCTCACGGGCATACTCTGTGCAATCGGCTTGATTGTTCTTTCGGCCTGCTCCCGGCCTTCGGGGGATGGGCGCGTGCAGATCACCTACTGGGAAAAGTGGAACGGTGCGGAGGCGGAGGCGATGCAGGCCGTGGTGGATGAGTTTAACGCCTCGCAGGATCGAATCACCGTTAACTTCGTGAGCGTATCGCAGGTCGATCGCAAGCTGATAGCGGCCACTGCGGGCGGATGCCCCCCCGATCTGGCCGGTGTCTGGCTGCCAAACATCGCTTCCTTCGCTGACTGCGGAGCGTTAGTTCCGCTGGACGAGTTTATGCGGGCGGATCGGGCGGCCGAGCACCCTGTGCCTGACTTCGCGCGCGCGGGGTCGGACTTCCTGGCGCGCTACGTTCCCGTCTATGCGAGCATGGGGGTCCATCGTGGGCGCATCTACGGATTGGTCACGACCCCCTCGACCGTGGCTTTGCATTGGAACAAAACCATGTTTCGCGAGGCCGGTCTGGATCCGGAGCGCCCGCCTCGAACGCTGGCGGAACTGGATGAGTTTGCCCGGCGCCTGACCCGCAAAGACCCGGCGACCGGCTCGATTCTGCAGGCGGGTTTTTTGCCCCAGGAGCCGGGTTGGTGGCTGTGGGCGAATCCCCTTTGGTTCGGCGGCAGCTTTGTGGATGCCGGTGGCGAGATTTCCATCGGGCGGGACAAGGCAAATCAGGCCGCGCTGCGCTGGCTGCGCGGCTACACCGACGAGTATGGCAAGGACGCGCTGCAACGCTTCGTCAGCGGTTTCGGCACCTTCGGTTCGCCCCAGTCGGCATTTTTCAACGGCAAGGTGGCGATGGTGCTCCAAGGCGTCTGGCTCAACAACTACATCCGTCAGTTTGCTCCGGGAATGGATTATGGCGTCGCGGCTTGGCCATCCGTGCGCGAAGGAGAGTATGGCGGCGCGCCCTTCACCGTGGCGGACGCGGACATGGTCGTGATCCCGCGCGGGGCGAAACACCAAAAAGAGGCGTGGGAGTTCATCCGCTATCTGAGTTCGGCGAACCTGGCGGCGGGTGCCAGGCAGGAAATCCGGGGCATGGAAACCCTCTGTTTTCTTCAGGAAAAAAATTCGCCCTTAAAAGAGTGGAGTCCTTTTTTTACCGATCATCATCCGCATCCCCACATTGCGCTTTTTCGCGCACTGGCGGACAGCCCCCGTGCGCGGTTCAGCCCCTCCATAGGGATCTGGCAGGAGTATCTGCGCGAGCTAAACACCGCGAACGAGAAGGTGCGTCTGGCCGCAGCGGACCCCGACACGGCTTACGATTACGTTCAGCGAAGGGTTGAGGCCAGCTGGGCGCGGCACCGCGCGAGCCTTGCCCGGCAGCAGGCGGCGTCCGCGACCACCGATTCCATCACCCCATGAGCCGTTCCTCCCATCGCCGCGTGTTTCACGGTCTCGCCTTCACCGGGCTCTGGGTGATCGGGTTCGGCGTGTTCACCGCCTACCCTGTTCTGGCCTCGCTCTATTATAGTTTTTGCGACTACTCCATTTTGCAGCGACCGGTGTGGATCGGGGCGGAAAACTACCGGCAGCTTCTGGTTGATGACGTCTTCTGGCTTTCGCTGCGTAACACGTTGTTTTTCACCGTCTTTTCAGTGCCTCTGGGGTGCGTGCTCTCGCTCTCGCTGGCAGTCTTGCTGAACTGCGAGGTGCGCGGGCGGGCGATATTCCGGACTTTTTTTTATCTGCCCTCGATCGTGCCTGCAGTGGCATCCTCGATGTTGTGGCTCTGGATCTTCAACGGGGAATACGGCGTGCTCAATCAAGCGCTCGGGCCCGTGTTGAGACCGCTGGGGATTAGTCCGCCCGCCTGGCTGGGCGACCCCGCGTGGGCTAAGCCCGCACTCGTGCTCATGAGTCTCTGGGGGGTGGGCAATTCGGTCATCATCTACCTGGCCGGGCTCCAGGACGTGCCGCGCGAACTTCTGGAATCCGCCGAGATCGACGGGGCGGGATCCATCCGGCGCTTCTGGCATGTGACGCTGCCGATGATCTCGCCGGTCATCTATTTTAATGTGGTGATGGGCATCATCGGTGCGATGCAGGTTTTTACGCAGGCCTTCATCATGAGTGGCGGGCCGGATGGAAACCCGGCGAGATCGACGCTCTTTTACGCGCTCTACCTTTACTCGACGGCCTTCTACGACCTTCGCATGGGCTACGCCTCGGCGATGGCGTGGGTGTTGTTCCTGCTGATCGCGCTGCTCACGTGGGCGGCGGGCCGGGTCGCCGCCCGCAGAGTGCACACCGTGAACTAAACCACCCATGCGCCGCCCCTCCCGCATCTTACGCTTCACCGTACACGGGCTGCTGGTCGCAGGTTCGGCGCTGTTTGGATTCCCCTTGCTGTGGATGGTATTGACTGCGCTCAAGCCGATTGAGCAGACGATGGCGCAGCCACCGGTCTGGCTGCCAACGGTTGAGATGGCCTCTCTGGGCGGAAGCAAGGTCGAGGTAACGCGGGTTCTCGAAGTCACGGCTCCATCGTATTTGATCGAGCGACACGATGGCGGCCGGAGCGAGCTGGCACCTGTGGAGACCGGACTTCCCGATGCCGCTGTCGGTCGTGTGATCCGGCGGGCCGAGCCGGGCTGGTGGCTCGTGGAAGAGCGCTCAGCGACCAAGGTGATAACGGCCGCTCCCCGGCGCGATGTGGTGCCGCCGGAGGGAATTACTACGAGGGTTAAATTCCGCTGGAGCAATTTTCGTGTGGCTCTGGCCTCAATGGGCGGACGCAGCGTGGAAGCGGTAGAGGGCACCGTGAAGGAACGTGCGCCGAACCCGGAGACGGATGCGAACTTCCTGACCTTTCTCGTCAACACGGTGCTGGTGTGCGTGCTTGGCGTGGCCGGCACGGTGCTTTCGAACGCGCTGATCGCCTATGGCTTTGCCCGCATCCGCTGGCCTGGCCGCGATGTGTTCTTCGCGCTCACGCTGGCGACGATGATGGTGCCCTTCCCGGTGCTGATGGTGCCGCTGTTTGGCGTGTTCAAAGAGCTTGGCTGGGTCGGTACTCTGCTGCCGCTCTGGGTGCCTTACTGGTTCGGCAGTGCATTCAATATCTTTCTGATGCGGCAGTTTTTCATGACCATACCGGAGGAACTGAGCGAGGCGGCAAGGATAGACGGAGCCAGCGAATGGCGCATCTTCTGGCGCGTGATTCTGCCCTTGAGCCGGCCCGTGCTGGCGGTGGCGGCGCTCTTTCACTTCCTTTTTGCGTGGAACGATTTTCTCGGCCCGCTCCTCTATCTTACACGCAAAGCGGACTTCACTCTGGCGCTGGCATTACAAAACTTCCAGGCCCAGCAAGGGGGCGTTCAGTGGCACCACCTGATGGCTGCCAGTCTGGTTACGGTGTTGCCCGTGATCGTGATCTTTTTTCTCGCCCAGAAGACTTTTATCCAAGGCATAGCGACGACGGGTTCGAAGGGTTGAGCGGTTGAGGATCGGACGCAGAATGCGGCGCAGGGCTGTCCCTGGATTTGGCGTGTCCGCAGCAGGTGCGGGGTTTAGGGAAGAGTTCTAATTCTTCGGGCTGTCCACGGTGATGGAAGCGCCGGTGGCCGGAAGTGTCACGGTCCGCGCCGCGAGACGAGAGCCTCCGGCGGTGACGGTGATTTCGTAGTCGCCGCAAAACCCGCGCAGGGAGGCGCGACCGGCTGCGTCGGTCTTTAGGTCTGCGTTGGTCCACCATTCGCGGAAGATGAGGTCGAGAAACGCCTTTCCGTTGGGACGCAGGGTCCAGTCCTTGGCCCAGAAGGCGGCACGGGGTTTCCAGTGGCTGCCCTCCCAAAAGCCCCAACTTATCACCCCGGTGACGGCCGGGTGGCTGAAGGCGGCGGTGAGAAAGTCGCGGGTGTAGGCAACCTGCAGGTCCTCGTCAGAGGTATCTATGTCGAACTCGGAGATTTGGATCGGCAGGCCGAAAGTGGCGAAGCGGTCGAAGGTGGCGAGCACCTTCATCGGCGGTGGCGGGTTGCCGCCGAAATGGCCCTGCTCGCCAATGCCTCCAAGGGGCGCGCCTTGGTCGAGCAGGAAACGGATCGTGTCATAAAAGTGCTGGCTCGGCGAGCCGGGGCCCTCGCCGGAGAACATGGTGTAGTCGTTGTAGAAAAGCACCGGTTTGGGAGCGCCGGTGTGGGCGGCGCGAAACCAGTCAACCATGGCCTCGCGACCGAGGATGTCGATGAGGTCGTGATGGGCGTAGGCCTCGTTGATCACATCCCACTCGGCGAGGCGCGGGCCGAGGATGGAAGTCTGCTCGGCGATGTGGCCGAGGACTGTGGCTCGCAGCGTCTCGGGCTCCTTTTCGAGGAGGCGGAGAAATTTCGGCGTGTAGCGCCACGAGGGCCACACCATCACGTGGCCGCGGACGGGGATCTCACGCTCGCGGAACCAGTCGAGGGCGCGGAGAACGACCTCGCGCGGCACGTGGCCACCGCCGGGGGAGTTGGTCCAGGCGGGCCACTTGATGTCGTTTTCGATTACGACCTTGTTGAAATTGCGCTCGATCGTCTCGCGGTAGCGGACGTTGTCGGGCGTGTTGGCCTGTTCGCCAGCGATACGGGCGGACTGGATTGCGGTGCCGAAGGCGAAGGCGTGGCGCTTCATGCGCACCTCGACGACGGCACCCTCGATGGGGCGGCCTTCCGAGTCATTGACCTGGACAGTGAGATCGCCCTTGCGGATCTTTTCGATACGCGCGGCGGCTTCGGCACGCCACGGGTGGTCGGGCGAGGAGCCCTCGTAGGCGGTGTCGGTGCGGGGCAGAGAGGATAAGGCGACGGACGGGCCGTAGTTGAGCAGAGTAAGGGCACCGATTTCAAGCGTCTGCGGGTTGTAGCCAAGCCGGAGAGTGACCTTCAGTTCTCCGGCAGCGGCGTCGCGGTCGGCGGTGAACGGGATGCGTGCCTGTGACCACTGCGGGCCGAAGGAGAGCGCGCGTTCGAGGAGTTTCTGGTGCGGTGGAGCGGCTTGCTCAAAAATCACCTCGACTAAGGCCTCGCCTGTTTCCTGAAGGGTCTTGATTCGGCGGGCATCGAGGCCTAACCAGAGGGTGTCGCCCTTTTTAACGGCCGAACTCGTGCGGACATCGAGTTGAACGTCCCACGGGTAGGCAGGACGCTGGACGGTCTCGGCGCGCAGGGCTTCGGTGAAGGACTGGCCAGTGACGGGCACGAACTCAAAGCGACCATGGGTGGTGACTTTCGGACCTGACGGTGCGAGGGCGTGAAGATCGGTCGGGATGAGGGGCGTGGCGGGCGGGGTGGTCTCGGCGTGGACGCTTATGAGCGCGCCGATCGGGATGAAAAGGGCCGCGATGCTGTTAGGCGCGAAAAGCGGGAGGAATTGAGACAGGCTAGAGAGAAGTTTCATGGGGTGAAGGTGCGAGGGGGCATTTTCCGAAGTGTCAAAACGCGCGCAGCCGGTGGTGACGGCGTAGAGTCGTGAGCAAGGCGGGCTGCGAGGGAATCCTCGTCGGATTGCGCGCCCCGAGCCCCGCCAAAGGCCCAGATGCCGCCGATCTTGGAGACAGCGAAAGAATGGCGGCCGAAGCTACGGAATCTCATGCGCGAAGAAGAAAGGCGAAATACGCGCCGGCGCGGCTGAGCTGGTTGTCGGTGTTAATCAACCAGAGCCCGTTGAGTTCGTCGGCGCGGAGGTTGCGGGTGAGGGGGGAATCCTTGAAGGATTGGTCGAGCGGCTCGTTGCAGTAGAGTTCCCAGTAGTGGAGCAACCACGTGTCCTGAGCAAGACAGGCGGCGAGGGTGCCTTCGAGGATGTCTTCGGGAACCCTGTGGGCGGGCAGGCGGTTTTCAGAGAGGCCGAATTCGCCGATCATCACCTGGGGGCGACCCTTGGCATCGCGCAGGCGGGTGCGGGCGTAATGACGGATGATTTCGAGTCCCTGCCACATGCCTATGGCGGCGGCGTCGCCAGTGCCGTGGACGTCGCATTGCATGCCGTCGTAGGAGGACCACGAAACGAGGTCCACCTCCACTTGCGGGAGAACATTGCTGGTGACGGTGGGGGTGCCGAGGAGGGCATCGAAGACGCGGTTGACCTCGACGGCATGCAGCACTCGGCAACGGGTGTCGGGCACATCAGCGCGGGCGCGGTCCACGGCGCGCTGGCGGATGGCGACCCAGCGGGTAAACGTTTCCAGACGGGCGGCGATGTCAGCGGGGACTTTGGCGGGGTAGGTCCACTGTGCGCCGGGGAGCTCGCGGAGCATCCAGTCGCCCTCCCAGTTTTGGAGGATGAAGGTGAGGTCGCGGCGGCGGTAGGTTTCGAGGAAGTGGCGGGCAAGATCGTAGATCTCCGCTTCCTCGTGGGCGAAATCGAGGTCGGGTGCGATCATGTGGCCGGGCGGGCCTGAGTGGTGTTCGCCGCGACGGCTAAACTTAACCTCGAGTGTGATGGTCTCGAAGGGTAGGTCGAAGGCAGCGGTGTAGTAAGGATGCCGGGCGAGCCAAACCATCGAGTGGTCCCGGGGACGGGACCATTCACTGTTTTGTGAATACACCTGTTCACAGTCGTAGAACCAGAGCTTGAGGTGCCGGTAGGCGAGTCTCTCATGAATCGCCTTCACACCCTCGATCAGATAGGGTTCGGTGGTGAAGGCATAGCGCCCGGCGCAGTGGGTGGCACCGAGTAGGGCGCCGAGGCGCTCGGGGTCGATGGCTCCGCCGCGAGAAGGGCGGAAGGGCGCGGTGGCTTGCAGAATATCGGCGGTTGGGGTGAGTTGCATGATGGGGCAAGAGCCGCGCGGAAAGGTCTGTCGAATACGCCACTATAGGACGTTTGATTCTCAGGCGAAGGCTGCGGGGGCTTTTCCGTAAAGTCTGAACGTGGGCCGCAATGGGAGTTTTCAGTCGAACATCCGAAGCGAATGCCCGTTCACGAGGTCGGCCGGTTTTCCGAGGCGCTTGGCCGGTTCCAGGCGCTCAGATTTCGGAAACGGATCCTGTTGCCATGCACGGGACGGAAGCCGGTTCGGACCAAGTCGATCACAGAGCCGGAGTGGGCCAAAGGGTTGCCGCACACATTCACGGCACGACGGAAAAAATCCCAGCGGTAGCCGGTGCGACCGTTTATCTCTCCGAAATGGTGCGGGCCCTCGATAGCGGGGGCGGCGCAACGGGAGTGCTACTGAAGTCGCCGGTGAGCGGCAGTGAATAAATGTGTTCGGGGTGTTGCCTCATACTCTTCTGGCTGGATAGTGGTGCTGGAGAAGGGCAAGTAACTCGGGGTCGAGTCGATGCCCGTGCCAGTCTACCGTATCTGAGTCGCGGCGCCCGTGGTCGAGCACGCCGAACGAGCCGTGGAAATTCCAAAGGGCAAAGCCGATGCCCTGCTCGCCGAGGACCCCGAGGAGATCGTCGAGCCAGGCGATGAAAACCCGGTGCGACGTGGCATGGTGGGCGCCCAGTTCGCCGCAATGCACTGCCACTCCGGAACGACGAAGATCGAACCAGGGAGAATAGAACGATTCGAGTGCAGCACGATCCCAACGACGACCGGCGGTGTCGGCAGTCAGGGGCCAGGCGGGTGGCAACCGGTGGTTGCCTCCCCACCAGGCGCGGTGGTGGGTGAGTTCGTGCGGGGCATAGCCACGGCAGCTCTGAACGAGGCCCAGGTCGGCGAGTTCGGGACAGGGGAGATTGCCGGCGTCGAGTCCATCCACCACGATGAGGCGATCCGGTGACACGGTGCGGATGGCGGCGACGGTTTCGCGGATAACGCCCTCGTGTTCTCCGCGGGTGCAACGGGCCGGCTCATTCACCAAGTCGAATGAGAGGGTGTCCGACGTGATGTCGGCATAGCGCCTGGCAAGCGTGCACCAGTGGTGTATGAAGCAACGCTGGGCCTCGGTATCGCGCCAGAGATTGAAGGGCTCTGGCGGCAGGAAGTCATCCCGCAGACCCTCGTTGATGCAATAGCCAGGGACGTGGTGGAGGTTGAGCGAGAGATGGAGGCCGTGCTCTCGGGCGCAGGCAACAGCCTCGTCAATCGGTGCGAATGCTGCCTCGTCGATCACGAACGGACTTTCGGGCCGGCTCCAGTAGCGGTAGCAGAGCGGAAGACGCACGAAGTTGAAGCCCCACCCGGCGATCCAGCGGAAGTGCTCGGGTTGAAAACGGCCGCGACCGGAAAGGGTCATCTCGGGCCAGCGCGGATCCGCGGGCAGGACGAACATCTCGGGCAGATTGAAGCCGCGCCAGACGGGTTGTGGTGGAAGCGCTAAGGAGGAAGGTGACATAGTCGGGAAATGCGCTGATGGCGCAGTAATACATAGGTAACAAAAGAGTTTCAGAACATGGGTAACACTTTTCGGAGATCTTACAGGCTCGAGAGAGTCGGCGGATGGTCCACCTACTTGAAATCTCGGATCTTCTAATTCCTGCGCCCGGCAATGTAGCTGACGATCGTCAACTAAGCGCCACCGAATCAGCTAAGCCCGTTGATTTGCACCCTTATCCCGACACTCCCGTTACGTTCTCCGCGAGACGCTCCGGCGTAAAAGTCTGCCTTCAGCCCCGGCACTTTACTCTACAATTACGTGGGGCATTTTTCGCTCTCCATAGACGCGATCATTCGTGCAAGCTCTGGTTCATGCGCCCGGTTTTGCCCTTTCGTAATCCTGAGCAGCCTTTGCACGAGCGCGTTCGCGACCTCGTGTCGCGGCTGACACTGGACGAGAAGGTGTCGCAGATGCTGCATACCTGCGCGGCGATTCCGCGACTTGGCATACCGGCTTACGATCATTGGAACGAAGGACTGCACGGGGTGGGGCGCAACGGGCGTGCGACGGTGTTTCCCCAGATCATTGGCCTGGCCGCGGCGTGGGATCCGGCGTTGGTGAAACGGGTGGCAACCGCGATCTCCGACGAAGCGCGAGCCAAACACCACGAGGCGCTGCGCCGCTTCGGCGAAAGCGGCCAGTACCAGGGGCTAACGTTCTGGTCGCCCAATATTAACATCTTTCGCGATCCGCGCTGGGGTCGCGGGCAGGAAACCTGGGGCGAGGACCCGGTGCTCACCGGAGAACTGGCGAGCGCCTTCGTGGCGGGGATGCAGGGCGACGACCCCGCGCATCTGAAGACGGCGGCCTGCGCGAAGCACTACGCGGTGCATTCAGGGCCGGAAAAGGACCGGCACTCCTTCAATGCCCTGGTGAGCCCGCACGACCTGTGGGACACCTACCTGCCGGCCTTTGAGAAGCTCGTTCGCGAGGCAAAAGTCGAAATCGTGATGGGGGCCTACAACCGCACCCTCGGGGAACCGTGTTGCGCGAGCCGTTTTCTGTTGCAGGAAATTCTACGGGAGCGTTGGGGCTTCGCGGGGCATGTGGTGGCGGATTGCTGGGCACTGAGCGACATCCACAAACACCACGGCGTGTCGAGCGACCCGGTGGACTCGGCGGCGCTTGCCTTGCTGCGCGGTTGCGATCTTTCCTGCGGATGCACCTTCGACCTTTTGGGCGAGGCGGTGCGGCGCGAACTCGTGCCGGAGTCGGCCTTGGATCGCGCGCTCGGTCGGCACCTCGCCACCCGGTTCAAGCTCGGGATGTTTGATCCGCCGGAGCGGGTGAGGTGGGCGGCGATTCCGGTCTCGGTGGTGGGGTCGGCGCGACACACCAAACTCGCCTACGAGGCGGCGGTGAGATCCTGCGTGTTGTTAAAAAATCAAGACGCGATCCTGCCTCTGCGGAGCGATCTCCGCAGCATCTACATCACCGGCCCGCAGGCGGCGTCGGCGGATGCGCTGCTGGGCAACTATTATGGGTTGCCGGGCCGCTGCACGACCTTGCTCGAAGGCATCACGGCGGGGCTGCCGGAAGGCGTGCGGTGTGATTACCGCCCCGGATGCCTTGCCTCGACGCCGAAGCGTAACGAACTCGAATGGGCGGAGTACGAGGCCTCGCGCTGCGAGGTGGCAGTGGTGTGCCTCGGGCTCACCGCCATGCTGGAGGGTGAGGAAGGCGATGCTATTGCGTCGGGTTCGCGCGGCGACCGTGAAGACATCCTGTTGCCCTCCGACCAGCTCGCGTTCCTTGGCCGCCTGATCGAACGCGGAGCGAAGATCGTGGTGGTGCTCACCGGCGGCGGAGCACTCTCGCTTGGGCCGCTGGCAGACAAGGTTCACGCGATCCTGTGGGCGGGGTATCCCGGCCAGGAAGGTGGGCGGGCAGTGGCGGATCTGCTGTTCGGCCACGCGACGCCTTCGGGCAAGCTGCCGGTTACGTTTTATCGCCGCATCGAAGACCTGCCGGCCTATGATGACTATGCGATGCATGGGCGTACGCATCGCTGGTTCGAAGGCGAGGCGGCATATCCCTTCGGTTTCGGACTGGGCTACGGGCGCATCGTGTATTCGGAACTGGAAACGTTGAAAAACTGGCCGGGCAAAGGTCCTATCCGGGTGACGGTGACGGTTGCCAACACCGGCGCGCGTGCGGCGGAGGAAGTTGTGCAGCTTTACGCGACCGAGATCGCAGCGGATGGGTGCGGGCCGGTGCCGGTGGAGAATCTGTTGGCCTTTCGCCGCGTGAAGCTCGCCGCCGGGCAACGCCGTAGAGTGAGGTTTGCCGTGCCGGAGATGCGGTTGCGGTTGGTGGATGACGAGGGACGACGCGAACGTGTGCCGGTGGCGTTCACCTTGGTGGCGGGCGGCTGTTCACCGGCGCCCGGCGCGGTAGCAAAGGGCGCGCCCGAACCGGTCCGCGCACGGGTCGAGACGAGGGCAGGGACAAAGGCGCGTGCATTTCAGGGCGCCTGTTGAACCCCTGGGCGGATCTAACGAATGTTGACCCTCCCTACAATCGCGGGGGTCAGGACCTGTTTTCCCAAGGCACGGATCGTCTTCGATCTCTTCCATGTGATGAAACTTGCAGGGGATGCGCTGGACCGGGTCCGCTAGGATCTGCGTCGCGCGGGAGCCGATGTGCGGCAGCCGGTGGGCCAGCCGCGGGAACGACTGGCCCCGCTCGGCGAA
>CAZSMN010000042.1:0-10696 GCA_964607615.1 uncultured Chthoniobacterales bacterium
AAAAACGGGGTTGCTCTCTTTGTCACCTCAAGCATGAGGAGGAGAAAAATGCGGATCGCGTCAGGTCCGCCGGCTGCCTAGGAGCGGGCGTTCCTGCACGAGGACCCGTCTCTGTCGGGGAGTTCAATTCCGTTCATTTTGCTCGAGTGCTCTCACACATTTTTCCAACAGGCCCCAGTATCCGGGGGCTGAGGGTCCCAGTGATCCGTCTGCTCATTTTTTCTGTGTGTCCTCTGCTTCGACGCCTCACCTTGGTGCGCGCTGGGCGTCTGGATTGTCCCGGCAGAGGCCATCCTTCCCCTATCAGTTGGAGAAGGATGGCCCGCCGCTGGAAGGGGGCCTGTTTGGGAGGGGTTTAATCCAAAAGGTGAGGAATCCATCTCTCTAAGAGCTGCCTCTCTGAAGGTTTTGAGGTAACTCGAACAGGGGTTCCAGCTGACACATGTAATATGCTTTCCATGAGATACTTACAATCCGCTGGAAGGGTGTTTTTTGGTCCTATTTATCCCCCATTTTCGAGCGACTGGAGCGGGAGTTCGGGCATCGACACCGGTTCAACCGCATGATTTTCGCTAACGCGGTAATACTTGGTCTCGTTCGTGCCGCTGGAAAAGAGCTCCCCAGGCTCGCGACGGATGATTCTCGCCACGGAGAAACCTTCCAAGTCAATACGATCCTCGGTGGCTCCACGAAAAGCCTCCCCCATCGCGGTCCCGATAGCCTTGTAGATGCACTCCTCGTTGTCCATGTGTTTAGCGGGCACCCCCGGCACGTCCATGCCGGTGTTCATCACAATCTGGCCCAGCCCCGATGCTCTCATCTCCTCCCCAAGCCTACCCGCCAGCCTGACCTCGTTGCACAGGCGGCGAAGCCATCCCAGGTTCTTGTTGGCGACGCGCCTCTGGATCTCCTGATGCCCATCCATGATGGGTGCCAGACCGAAAAGTGACTGGACAATCCAATCCACCACCTGAATCCCATCGTGAAAGCCATTGCGGATGCGGCGTTCATCGGTACGATGGCATCCACATCCAAACCATTCGCGGATGACAGCAAATATGCATCCCAGGAAGTATGGCTGGTTCGCTCTCACGTGCTGGAGAAGGTCGCCCTCGGGATAGTTGCGGAATGTCGATTCTCCACGGTGACGCAGGCGGATGAACATGCAGCGCGAGGCAAAATCCTGTGTCGTGTTGAAGCCGTTGCTGGTCACCGAGACGAAGAACTTTTCGCGATTCACGGATTTGTAGCCTGCTCCAACCAGACGCACTTCGAATAGTCCGTCGCCGGTCGCGAACTGCTCCAGCAGCATAGAGTCATGATTGCCGCGCAAGTTATCAACCTGAAGAAACTGGTCGCCGCTGACCAGGCTTTGCGCAAAGGCTTCATCTGGGGAACCTACCCCCCCTTTGGCACCGGCTACCAATCTGACCTTCTCCCCGTAGCAAGATGCACATACGTCGTCCAGATAGCCCTTACCTGTGCCGTGTTGATTCGCCTCTTTCACCGACACGGGCACACGACCTTGGATCATCCCCGCATGCTTGAGGGAAGGCAGCAAAAGGTTGCCCAGCGCTCTGGATTGATCGGCGGGGGATTCGAACGCAAAGTCGCCGAGCAACACATCCATGATGCAGTTCGCCGCCTCTTGGAAGGGCACTTCGGGGGGTGGATCTCCCTGATAGAACATCTTCGTTGCCGGATCGTAACCGCGCGGGGTGGCGAGGAGTTGCCCGTCTACCACTCTCAAAATCGGGGACTGGGAGATCCCGTTGAGAAGTGGGAGTTGGGACTTCGCATCGGCTGCCAGAAGAATGGAGGCCTCCTCCCTTTTAAGGGACTTGTCCTTCGCGCCACTGAAGAATTTGATCCATTTTTCCAGAGTGGAGACCGCCGCCGCCGCCTTTAACGGCTGGATGACCGCCGGTTGTCCGGGCTCTTGGAGGACCCTTACGACATTGCCACTGTGGTAGTAGAATTCTCCCGTCTGCGCCAACACGGCAAACGTAGCCCTCGCGCTTTCCGGCCAATCTATTCCATCCCCCGGCAGGGAGACCCTTTGTTTAGACGCAATCATGGATTGTCCTCCCTGTTGGTTGGGGGTTCAAATACAGCAGGCGCTGCATCGTGCCGGTTTTTAGATTCCTTGCGTGCGGAAGGCGGGTGAGCCTCACAGCAGACAGCGCAGCCGGGTCGGCTCCGTATGTCACGCACTCGCGCAAGTGTTGATCGCGATGCGCATCCCATTCCCTTTTGTCGAAGGCATCGACTCTCACAAGGGCATGAATGCTCTTGTTTCCACTCGTATAAATGGCCGCGATAGGCATCGGAAGGCGGCTCAGGTAGCGCAGCCAGAGGGCATCGATTTCCGGGTCGTCTTTCCCGTGGTCACATTCGAGCACTCCATAGCGGAAGCTCGTGACCGACTCCTCTGATCTCATTGATTGCTTCCCCGCATTGCGCGGGTTGGGATGCCATTTCCCGTCGATTGGGTTGGAGAGATACCAAACACCCAGCCCCTTCAGCACACCGAGATCGACCCCATGCTCCCAAACCCACTTGGGCTTCCAAGCCATCACGTCATCGAAAATGGCTACCTTCTCGCCGTTAGGGTAAAGATAGCTCAGGTATTCGCTCGCCGTTTCCGCCCAGACCGGAGATTTCTCTCGTAGTTCCTCCTCGGTGACCTCGGGGATATCCGCTACGAGATCGACCAGAGCCTCGCGATTGAAGACCGGTTTCCATTTCTTGCGGGCCTCGATAGCTGCGTGACTCAGCTCTACATGCTGCTGCAGCACATATTCATAGGCGCGATTGGCTTGACGAACGACGGCCGAAGGCACGATCTCAGCATTCGAGGCTTCAAGCCTCGCAACGACGATCTCGATTGCCGTTTCGATAGGGATGGCAGACCTGGCTGCAATCAGAAAGGCAGCATGTTGCTGCCAGTGTTTGGTTACCCCTGTCGTCCAGTCAATGGTGTTGAGCCTGTTGTTGAGGTAGAGGAGCGAGTGGTCTGCTAGACCGATGCCACTGGATACGAGGTCGGTGCGATCTACTGGGTCCTCACATTCCTGCAGATCGAGGCAGGCGCCGGTCAATGGAACGGTGATGCCTTGATCCCTTCCAGCCGGATCGCTGCTGGAGAGGGGTAAATTTCTGCGTAAGCTTTCTCTGGGTGAAGCCGGTGTTGGCTTGCGCGCAATGCGCGGTTCGGTATATAATGTCATTGTTGTGAAGTTGTTGAAACCGGCGTGGCGGCAACCATCGCCGGTTTCGTTTCGTTGGCTTACAGGTTTGCGATCAGCTCCGTTTGTTTGAGGAAGAGACAGGCAATCTCGCGGTTGCCTGGCAGTGTCCCGTCGAGAACGGCAAGGCTGAATCTTCTCATTCCTTCGGTTGTGATGGATCTGTCGCCGTTGACTTCGCAGTAGTTTTCTGGGCCAACGACCTCTAAAAATTGAGGATGATCGACAATTGTTTCTGTCGATTGGTCCTCATCTCTATTTCTTTGTATATAGCTTATGTTCATTATGTTATAAGTGCTCTTTTGGGTTTGTTTGTATCCGCGGCAAGTGCGAGCGACTGCTGGCCGTGGACTTTTCTGGGCAGAGGGCGGTAGGCCATCTGTCCAAAGTGTGATGCTTCAAATTCGGGGATGGAGCCCGGCGCTTTTTGAAGGGACAACTTTTTCAAGGTGTCCGGTTAGGAGGGTTTCGAGTTGCTCCGCTGGGATAAGCGGATGGCGAAAGGTTCTACAGGGCTTTAACAAACCCCTGTGGATTGCCCTGCGCACGCTTGACTGCGAAATTCCGAGCATGGCAGCTGTCTCGGAAATCTTGTATGCAACGCGACTCGGGGGCGGACTATTGGTCTTTGGTTTCTTCATAAGGTGGTGGTATTGTAGGATATAACCATTTGAGGCAAAAAAAAGCGGTGCTCATCTCGTATCGACCTGTCTGGTGATAAATTCCAATCTTGTTGCGCGGTGTGGTGGAGGGAGCTCGTCTTGGGAGAATCCACTGGCGGAGCAATATCTCCCGGATTCCCCGATTTGTAATCCAAGAACCCCTCGATTTCTTAGTTTGAGCACCACATCATACTCGTCCTCAGCAGCCTTCTGCAGCCAGACCTCCTTGATCTCCTCTCGGGGAATGGAAGCCAGCATCGATATCGACTTAATCAGGATGGAGGACTCGAGCCCCTTGGTCGTTGGTTTCAAAACCTTAACCTGCGGGAGCAGTCCCACCAGCTTAACAAAATCCTCCCTCTCCTCTTGCGAAAGCACCAAAGCGTCTGCCAATGCATTCAAAGCGTTCTTGGGCGGCTTGATCCGACCCTGCTCCAACCCACTTATAGTAGAATGATTAACGCCTGACCTCTTCGCCAACTCGCGCAGCGAGAGACGCGCTCTGTCGCGATAGTATGCGAGTGTTTTACTCAGCTCGTTTATCGATGAAATGCTCATGGTTGTATTACCCAATCTAACCATATGCACGCCGCCTGCAAGCGAAATCGTCAAAAAAGTTTGGCTCCTCGCTGAATGAGTGAGTGAAAGACGGGCCGATTTGGTGGGGACTGGGCGCCCTAGACCCTGCACCGCTCGCCGAGGCAGGCGTTCTGGGGTGTTTTGATGTGGTCCGCCGAGGAGGACGAGTGCTGGAAAGTGGCGGGGGGGGGCGGGCAACGTGGGCGCACGATGGACGCGAATATTCTCTTAGGACAGGCTTGGGCAGCGGGTGGAAGGTGGTCAAGAGCGAGATGGACGTGGAGGGGCGACATTTGCCTGCGGCTGGCTCGCAGTTTGCGTGTGCAGAGTGCTGGGAGTATTGCCCTGTGCATGCCACGGTGGAAAAAACCTGGCGGCACCTGAACTTCTGGCAGCACGAAGCGCATCTCACGGCCGAGTGCCGCGCACCGAATGCGAGGAGCACGGAGTGTTGCAGGCGCAGGTGACGTGGGCACGTGCGGGCAGCGGGTTTACCCTGATGATGGAGGCGAAGATCCTGTTCCTGAGCCAGCAGATGAGCTCAAAAACGGAGACCTGCCCTCGCTTTATTGGTGGCTGGGTTGGTCCGGATCGAAGCCGCTTAAAAACTATCCCGAACTCTCAAAGAACATATCCACGGAATCCTAGCCTACCTCGAAACCCGGCTCCTCAATGCCGCCATCGAAGCCATCAATGGCATCCTGCAAATGGCCAAGCGAATCGCGCGGGCTTCTGCAGTTTCCACTACTTCCGCGTCGCCGCCTACCTTGAGGCCGGTTGCCTCAACTTGGAAGTCTCTCATGTTGTAGCCAATTGAAACAACTAAGAGGCAAACTGCCGCTCTCGGCAGTTTTACAGCGGCTTCGGCACCAAGTTGACCGTCTTCCGAGCATCGGCTGCCTTCGGCTCATTCGCCAGACTCACCGGAGGAAGAAACGCGGCGCCAAATGCGGTCCCGATTTTCTCAGCCGCGTCAGACCTCTCGGCCTCATTGATCTCGGCCGAGTAAGTCTGCAAAATGAGTTTCCCGCCATCGCGGTGACCTTGGAGCGAGGCGATGGTTTTCACATTGACGCCGTTGCGGAGCGCTTCCGTGATGAACATTTTCCTGAACGTTCGCTGGGAATACCTCGGTAGACCGAGCTTCTTGCAGGCATTAGTTAACGCGACCTTTGGGTCCTTGATCGTGAAAACTCGGTTGGTTGGCATGCTCCCGGTGATTTTCTTGCGTCGCTCGATCAGTTCTTTCGCCTGCGGGTAGATAGGAACGGTGAATGGCTCACCGGTTTTCACGCGGCGTACGGAGATCTGCATCCTTTTGGTGTCAACATCTGCCCAGATCAGGGAAGCCAACTCCGCCTGCCCGAGACCGAGCGCCCCCTCTGCCTCCAGAAAGTCCGCAGACTCCTCAGCGGTGTCGGAATGCTGCTCGGAGCGAACCGATTCTACGATCTTTCGCCAGGTTTTCAGGTCGGGGATATGGACCTTCCCCGGCTTGTAGCGTCGCCGCTTCCAGATCGAATCCTTCTGCTTCCCATCAATATCCGGCAACGCCGCGATGGCATGATCCTCCAGCGCCCGGAGGAACAACCTCTTCAGAAAGGCCAAAACGTCGTTGTAATAGGTCCCAGAGGCATCCGGGAACGCCTTCTGCATAAATTCCCGGATGTGCCCGGCCTTGACGCTGGAGATCGGCATCTCCGCACCACCCGGCCAATAGGCCGCAATCTTCCGTGCATGAACCTCGTGGTTCCTGCGCGTCCCGGAGCCTTCCGGGTAGCCTGCCAGAATGGCAGCGAGAAAGTCTGCGACCGTGCGGCGGGCGGCCCTCTTGTCTACCTGCCTGCCTGTGCGCAAGTGATCGCGAGCCTCTCGACGCGCAGCTTGAAGATCAACGCTTTTGAGTTTGTGCCACGTCGTGCGACCTGATACTTTGGACCTCAGATAGAAGCCGCCGGTGCGGTATCGGTAGATACCCTCCGCGACCCTGGTTAACCTTTTCGTCTCCGATGACTCAGCCTTCTCTTTCATATGCTCCGCAATATGCGTCTCGCACCCGCATTGCGTCATATACAATCGGTGTAGAAAACCGGTGTAGCAAGCAATTTTCTTACTCTTATAAGTCTCTGATTTTCAACATCTTGGGCAGTTAGCTCAGCGGTAGAGCGGTAGTTTTACACACTATTGGTCGGGGGTTCGATCCCCTCACTGCCCATTTTCGAACGTTCAGAAAGCCAGCGGTCGTGCTTCCTGTTCAAAGCGGCCCTTGTGTCCGGCGGATTCGATGCGCCGGAGTTCTGATTTTTCCGCGTCGGTGAGGAAAGACGATTCCTTCAGCAGGGCGATCGTTTTACGGTCCCTTTCGGTGAGTGGTGGTCCGCTGAACGCGTCATCAAAGGTCATTCCAGCGGAGAAAATCTCCCGCCCGGTCCTGCGGCGGAGGTCGCTGAGAATCTCGAAGCCCTTGGGATCCGTGTCCCCGCAGTGAACGCACTGGATGTGCGGGGGAAGGGCCTGGAGGAACTCCACGATAGCGGAGTGCGCGAACCCGCCCTCGCTGCCGCTGCTGGCAAGCAGGCACCCGGATTCCTTTCGCGCCAGTTCGTGCAAAACAGAAAGGTTCTCGACCGTGAAGCACTGCCGGGCGCACGTCGCCATTCGTGCACGCCGGAGGTCGCGCCGGTCGATGCGGGTGGGAGCGGTCAGAAGGCCGAGGTCCAGACAGCCGTTGGAAAACTCCAGCACCAGCGGCCCGTGCAGGACGACCGCCCGTTCATTCTCGAAGATGCCCAGTTTTTCCAACGAGGAAACCTCACCGCCGGTGATCTGCCGGAGGCAGGCCTCGGCTCTCGCCTTCAGGGCGTCGAGCCGCTTCGAGTCGCCGCAAAGACGGCTGCTCGCGAAGCGGCGCAGGGACTCGCCCTCCCAGGTGAGCAGTCGGGGAAGGAGGGCGAGAAGTTCGCGGGCGCCGTCCGGATCGTCCCGTGAGAACGACGCCACCGGCCGGCCCTCCCGCGCCGAAGCCGCGGCATCCTCACAAAACACGCGCCAAGCCTCCTGCCAGCGCGCTCCGCAGTCGGCATCCGCCGCAGCGCGGAAGAGCTCTGCAAAATCGCGGCGGAGATCGCCCGGAGACAATTGGCCGATGGCTTGAAAAAGTTCCGCCTCCTGCGCGGGGGAAAACCTTACGGTGAGCGGGAGATCTGTCCGGGAATGGCGCTCTATTTTGAGCAAGCCCCGCTCATCCGCTTCGACAAGATCGCGTTCTGCACAAACCCGTTCCTCGCCCCGGTCGCAGCCCGCCTCGATCAAAAGGTCTTCGTAATCGATACAGAGATCCCGCGCCGCCTGTCCGGTCTTCCCCGCCCGGCTGCGCGCATAGAGCGCGGCGAGAGTTTGAAGCACCTCAGGAGCGGGCTCCATAGCGGGCGAGCGCCTCCTCGCGGGTGAGCGCGACCGGGATGTTGCGGATCGCATGCCGGCGGCCGGCGGTCTGCTCGCGCTTCATCACGGTGATCATCTGATCGCACATGTCGAGGGCGTAGGGAATGTTGCCGCTCGACATCGAGAAGACCCCCTGGAGGTCGAGCTGCTTGAGGGCACCGATGCAGTCGCGGATGCGCTCGCCACTGAGCTTCGAAAAGGCCTCGTCGATCGGGACGATTGCCAGCGAAGGATCGCGGCGCCGGCGCTCATACCGGTGGTAGGCGCGGAGGTAGCAGGCCAGGATGGCGATGAAATATGGCGACTGGTTTTCCCCGCCGCTGAATTTACCCGAATGCCGGTCCACGCTGCTCGGACGCCCGTCCGGATCGCGCGTGTCGGTGACGTGCATGTCGTAATCGTGGTAGTTCCGGTAATCGAGGAAAGCCATGACCTCGCGGCTCGCGGGCTGGTCGATGAGCTTTTGAAAAATGTCCTCCACCGCGCGCCGGAGGTCGGCATCCATCGAGGCGAAAAACAGATCGTCCTCGCCCGAAGCAACCGACGCATCGACGAGGTCGCGGTACATTTGCATCTCGCGGTCGGGATTCGGCCGGCGGTGGATCTGGTAACGGTTATGGCCGATCGGCGTGCGCAGCTCCTGATTCAGAACCGCGATGAGGTTCTCGACCTCGAACAGTGCAGCATGGAGCTTGGCCAGAACCTGCGTGCGGAAGAGGTGCTGCCAGTTGGATTTTTCTTTCCTCGCCTTTTCGTCGTAGGAGGGCACGTCGCCTTCCGCGATGCGGGCGAGGCGGGCGTCGTAGGCGGCATTTTCGGCGGCCTCGGCGTCGTACTCGGCATAGACCGGATGCGCCAGTGCCAGCGCGCGGCGGCGGTCGGTGAGCTCCTGCCGGAGGCGGAGGGTTTCCTTGTCGCACTCGTGAAACCGCTCCCGCGCGAGATCCGCCGCGAGATCCTTCCGGCCCGCGCGCTCGGTGAGAAGATCGTTGCGGAGCTCTTCGTTCCTCGCGAGATGGCGCGAAAGATCGAATCCCTCCAACTGCAACCGGCGGAGGCGGTCCAGCGCGGAGGAGGCGCGTTCGGCCGCCTGTGCCAGCTCGCCGCGCCGCGTGGCAAGGAGCGTCTGGCGGGTCGATCCGATGAGCCCGTCGCGCTCCGCCCGCGCAAGCGCGAGACGGCTTTCCGCCGCGCTGATCCCGGATTCCTTTTCTTCCAGCCCGAGGTCGCGGATGCGGGCCATCTGCTCGATGTTGGCCTTCAGCTCGGCTTCCTTCGCCGCGAGTTGGGAGACTTCCGCGAGGTCATCGTGGATCGACTCGCTTTCGAGCCGGCCCGTTTTTGACAGGTCCAGAAACTCGCGCACGGCGCGCAGCTTCGGCTCGAGAACCTGGAGCTGGATAGTGACCTCCTGGAGCTGGGCACCGAGAAATTCGCGCTGCTTCTCAAGGCCGCGCTTTCCGATGCACGGGTTGTTCTTGTAGTGAGCACGCCGCTCGACAAACGGGCGCTGGTATTGAAACCCGTCCGGAAGGATCGCACGGGCGTGGTCGCGGAGCTCCGAGATCTCCTTAACGCACATGAGGTCTCCGAAAAGATGCGCCACCAGACGCGCGGCGACGGGGTGGGACGTTTCCAGTTTCTGCGCCAGCGAGCCGGGGCGGACCTCGCCCTTCAGCTCGAGGGCATGGCGCGGATTGATCAGGGACTCACGCGGAGCCTCGTTGCGAAGGGAGCGATAGATTTCCTCCGCCTGATCGAAGTCCGCCGCGTCGACGACCACGGCAAACTTGCGGGTGAACGCGACCTCGACCGCCGCGCGCCAGTTTTCATCCGTCACCTCGCAAAGCTCGCGCAGCGCCCGCGCGGGATTCGCGCCGCCGCGCCGCGGCAGGGCCTCGTTCAGCGCGGCAAGGAGCACGCTGGCCTCGGGCACCACGCCGAGCCGGAGCGCGGCGAGCAGGCTGCCGAGCTTTTCCCGTTCGCGTTCCAAGGCACGTTCCTCATCCATCAGAGGCCGGGCCGCCGCCTCGACGCTGCGGACGAGCGATTGCGCGGCTGCTGCGAGGGATTTGACGGCCGGCCGGATTCCCTCGCCCTCGGCGTCTGTGAGACGGATCGCGGCCTCCTCAACGGCGCGGAGCTCTGCGGCGCCGCAAGCGACCGGAAGCCCGGCGGTGGCCATTGCCCAGCGGCCGGCATTCCTTGCGCGGGAAGCGACAGCGTCCGCGACCGTGCGGCCGATTTCCTTGAGACGCTCGATTTGTGGAACGAGCCGTTTGTTGCTTTCGCGGAGGTGGAGGAAAAGTTTCCCGTCCTCGGTCGCGGTGAGCGCCGACTGGAGCGACTTGGCCAACGCCTCGTCTCCGGCGATCTGGCGGTCGAGCTCCGCGAGCCGCGCGTTGTCGCCCGCGAGGTCCTCCTCAAGCCTGGCCACCTCGGCGGTTAGGGCGGCGACCGCCTCCTCCGCCGCCTCGCTGCGGAGCCCGCACTCGATGTGCCGCAGGAGCTCGCGGTCACGATGGTGCGCGGCGTGCTGAGCGAAAACATCGCGGATCTCCTCCAGCCGCGCCAGCTGGTCCCGAAGCACGCCGAGCTCGTGCTCAAGGCTGCGGAACGCGAGAAAGCTTTCCTTCACCGGCTGGATGTCCACATCGCCCGCCGGCAGGATATACTGGCGGCAGAATTCATTAAAACTCCGCAGGAACGTGAACGACATCGCCGCTGGCAGGAGGTAATCCAGCGTCGAGCGGTCGAAGTTCA
>CAZSMN010000042.1:10796-16591 GCA_964607615.1 uncultured Chthoniobacterales bacterium
GTGAACGACATCGCCGCTGGCAGGAGGTAATCCAGCGTCGAGCGGTCGAAGTTCAGATGCGAGGGAATGCCCATCTCGCGACGGTAGCTTTCCATCGTTTCGAAAACCGTCCCGCCCGCCTCGCGGACACGCCGTTTGAAGGCGGCGAACTCCAGCGGCGTGCGGTCCTCATGCAGCCAGTCCGCCTTCTCCAGTCGGCCGGGAAAAAAGAATCCGTTCTTGTGGTTCGGCTGATTCTGCGAAGCGCTGTCGAACTCGATGCGGAGCCCCCACGTCTCGACGCGCTTGCGGTCCGGCCAGGTGAACTCCAGGGCGACGTAGGTGATCGCTCCCTTGTCGCGCATGTATTGCGGCGCGCCGTCGATGTCCTGCTTCGTGTCGCCGAGACAGTAGCTCTTCAGCGTCCGGGTCGAGGCGGCGCCGGTGGCGGACTGGTTGTATTTCGATTTTTGGTCCCCGACCAGCACGAGCTGGATGAGGTCCATCAGGATGGATTTCCCCGATCCGGTCACGCCCGCGATGAGGAGGTTGCCATGGACGTCGAGGACGTCGTTGTATCCGAACCAGTTGATCGCGTGGAGGCGCGTGAGATCGATCCGGCGGCTCATTCGCTCTCCTCCCCGGCTTCGTCCGGCGTCCCCTCGGCAAACCGTTCCGCCACGCGCGTCCACTCCTCCAGATCCTGAAAAGGAATCACAAACCGGATCGTCGGCAGCACGCGCACGGTGGCGGTCGCGAGGTCCTCCGCTCCGGTGAGCCGCACAAGATTTTTCCGGTCCAGCAGCCGCAGGATCTCACGCATCCGCGATTCGGAGGGCAGTTTCAGCCGGTTGAACTTGCCGGCGAGCCGCTCGTTGAAATCACGGACGGAAAACTGGACTTCGCCCGTGCCGGCCCCGCGCTCGCTGACCTCGCCGTGGAAGTCGTACCAGAGCGCCAGCGTCACGACGGTTTCATCGAGCCGGAGCTTGCGCAGCAGGGCGGGACCGTCCGGCAGGGCCGCGACGATCCGCTCCTCGCGCAGCCAGACCATGCGCAGGCCAAGGAGCGCGGCCCACTCCTCCACCAGCGGCACCCGGTTCAGGCACCAGTCGTGCAAGTCACGGTGCTCTTCGCGCAGAATCGAGCCGTGACCGAGCAGCCGGTGGGCCGCCTCGCGCAGGCGCTCACGATCCTCCGCGTCGAGCTGCGGGAAGAGAACTCGGGACTCGCCGGATGCGGAAATCATGAGCGCGGAACCATAGGTGTCGGCAGGCGGGATGACAAAACCTAACGCCTCCGAACGGCGAAATCCTCGATGGCGTAGCCCGCCTTGCGGACGGTCTCCGGCTGGCGGTCCGGATCGCGCTCGCGCTCCGTCTGCACACGGTAGTCGGCATCGGAGGATTCGGAGTGCAGCAGGACGGCGGCGAGATCCGCCACGTCCTCGTCGTTCCGCAGCGGAAGGTCCGCAAGCGGGCAGGTTTCCCCCTTCTTCAACGACAGGTTCGCGATGAACGCGTTCGCACGCAGGGCGGTGAGGGAATCGCGGAGGTTGCCCTCCATCTCGCGCAGGCAGCTTTCTTTTTCCCGCTCATCGACATCATCCGGCACCGGATCCACCTCGCCGGCCGCGCGCGCCTTGCGCGGGAGCGTGAGCGACTCGAGTCCGCCCGGCAGCCCCGCCTCGGCCAGCCCGAGGTCAGGCAGCCCGTCCGGCCGCTCGATCTCCGAGAGCCGCTGTCCGGCGAACCGGGCGTTCACGTGCTCGAAGACCCGCTGGATCTCATCCCTGCGGGCGCCGCCGACCTCCTGCAGGTAGCGGAACCGCGCGAAAGAACGCCGGGCAAAATCCGCCGCGCGCTGATCCACCTGCTCCGCCTGAGGCTCGACCGCTTCGAGGAGCTGGAAAAGCTCGTTCACCTTCAGGCGCACGAGGCTCATGGCTTCGGCGGGATCGTCGGTCGTGCGGCGGCGCAGGACCTCGCGCTGCATGCGGTCGAGCGCGGCGGTGTCGGATTCGATCTCGTCCAGCCGCTGCCGGGCCTGGCGGACGCGCACCGGCAGGCGGAGCCGGACGAGCTCGCGGTAGCAGCTGTGGCCGATGGTTTCGGAGAATTCGTCGTAGAGGATGGCGAGGTTCTCGCGCAGCGTGGCGGCGGCCAGCTGGCGCTTGGTCATCCGCTCAACGCTCTTCTGCATGCCCCGGAGCTCCTGCAATCCCAGCCGGGCGTTCAGCACACACGTCTCGAGATCGCTCCATGGCTGGTCGGTGAACGACTCCGGATGCGCGAGCGTGGCGCAGACGGACCAGAGCTTGTCGGTGAACGACGCAGCCTCCGGCGCAACAATGCGGCGCAGGGCCTCCAGCTGGATCTCCCCCTGCCGCTCAAAGTAGAGGATGCGCTGGTAATCCGGACGTGACGGCTCGGAGAGCCATCCGGTCTGCACGAGGCGGTTCAGCAGAAAGTTCGCCTGCGTCCTCGGCGATGCCATTTCCTCCGCCGGCACCTCCTCTTCACGGAGCCCATGGTGGTAGCTCACGACCAGCGCAGCCACTTCGACGGCCTCGGAACGCGAGATCCCGCCGCCGCCTGTCCCGATCTCGCGCGCCAGCGCCTCGATGGCATCGACAAAGATCCGCGCATTCGGACCGGTCAGCACGCGAAAAAAATCCGGCGTAATCTCCGAAAAAAGCCCTGAGGAAAGCGAAACCATGGTCGGGAAGCCTGTAAAATGCTCGGGGAGGGACTTGAACCCACACTCCTTGCGGAACCAGATCCTAAGTCTGGCGCGTCTGCCAATTTCGCCACCCGAGCGGTTGGAGGCTCCGAAATAGTAGCGGGCCGGCAGATTCCCGCAATGTCGGAGTGCTTCCTTTCGGATTGCGGAGTGCGGGGAGCGGGGATTTACTGCGGCCCATGGGAGCGCTTTCTTTCGAATTCCACCGGCCGGCCGTGAAATCCTTCGCGCCACTCGTTCGCTTCGGGCTTCTGCCGCTTGCCGCCGGACTTCTTTCCTCCTGCGCGCTCGTTGAGGATTACCGGGAACATCGCGAACGCAAGGCGACGGAGGCCCGCCTCGCGGCCGAGCGGGCGGCGGCGGTCACCGTTCACTCCGAATGGCGTTCCACCACGAAGGGATGGCGCGCAAAGACGTTCCGGAACGAGGCCGTTATCGCGAAGGCAACGCCGGAGAATGTCTCGCTGGAGATCGCCTTAACCGAACAGCGTGGCCTGCTGCTGGTGGATGGCGTGGTGGCGATGGACTATCCGGTGGCGACCGGCAAGCGCTCGCATCCGACGCCGAAGGGCGACTATCGCATCAAGGCGAAGCAGAAAGATTATTCGTCGAACCTCTACGGCAAGATCGTCGATGCCGCAGGCACGGTGCTGGTCGAGGACGCCGATACCCGCCAGCATGCCGTGCCGGAAGGTGCGACCTTTGCGGGCGCGAAAATGCCGTATTGGATGCGCCTCACGGACACCGGCGTCGGGCTCCACGTCGGCTATGTGCCGGGGCGCCCGGCATCCCATGGCTGCATCCGCCTGAAGCGCGCGGTGGCTGAGGAACTTTTTTCTCTGACGAAAATCGGAACGCCGGTCGTGATCGCCGACACGGCTCCGGCCCTTACGACCGAGGTCGTCAAGAAGCCCTGATCCTCAGGGGATGTAGTAAAACGGATTCGGGAGCTTGAACGTCCGGCGGGCATAGCCGCCTGCGAGGTCGCTTTCCTGATCGCCCACATTGATGAGGATGTCGTAGCCCTGCGCGGCCAATTGCCGGCGGATGCCGCTTTTGTAGGGGATCGCGGATTTGTCTTTGTAGTTTGCGGGCTTGAGGAAAAGACCGGTCCAGCCATGGAATCCTGCCTCTTTGAGATCGGCGATCGTGGCGGCGCGAAGGTTCTCTCCGCGGCCGGTGATGAGAAAGACAGGAATCCCGGCTGCGATCGCTTGATCGAAGACGGCTTTCGTCGGAGCCAGTGCGGCGGCGCGTTCGCGGCGGCCCCACTCGGCAAACGACTTCGGATCGATCGCGAATTGATGGGATACCAGATACGGCCAGTTCGAGAGGAGCGTCTCATCGATATCGAAAACCACGGCAGGCCGTGCCGGCAGGCCGTCGCGGATCGATTCTTGAAGGGCCTTCCCGGCAGGAGCTGCCGCGCGGGCGAACGCTGCCGCGTAGGCACCCGAATCATGCCAAGCGACACATTCCTTTTTGAGGAGCGTGAGATTCGGCGATGGTTCGCGGGGCGTTGTGGCGCATCCGGCAAGAGTGAGAAGAGCGAGCAGGGCGATGAGGGTTTTCACAGAGGAAAAGATGCGGAACGACCTCTAGAAAAGCGAGAGCTGCGGGTCGGCGGGCCGGCGGAAGGCCGCGGTATGGAAATCAAAGCTGCCGGGGGTGAAGCCTTCGCGGGCGCGGGCCGTGGAGAAGAGCGAACGGATCTGATCCGCCCAGAGACCTGTGCCGCGGAGGCGCTCGCCGAAGCGTGAGGAATTCAGCGCGCCGCCGCGCAGGTCGCGGATGCGCTCCAAGATCTTGTTTTTGCTGCCGGGCACATGTTCCTCCAGCCACGTTGCGAAGAGCTCTTTCACGGCATGGGGAAGCCGGACAATGCTGTAGAACGCCCGCGTGGCCCCGGCCTCCCGCGCGGCGCGGAGCAGGGCCGGAATCTCGTGGTCCGTGAGCCCGGGAATCATTGGTGCCAGGACAACGCCGGTCGGGATGCCCGCCGCGCTGAGCTTCGCGATGGCATCAAGCCGGTGCGCCGGAAGCGAGGCCCGGGGCTCCATGCGGCGCGACAGATCCTGGTCGAGCGTCGTGAGGCTCATGTGCACAGCGCACGCCCGATCGGCCGCCAGTGGCGCAAGGAGATCGATGTCGCGGGTAACGAGGTGGTTTTTTGTGATAATGCCCACCGGATTCCGGAACTCCGACAGCACGGCGAGGCACGCGCGGGTGATCTCCAGCCGGCGCTCGACGGGCTGGTAGCAATCCGTCACCGCGCTCATGGCCAGCACCTCGGGCGTCCATTTCGGCGAAAGCAGCGTGTCGCGAAGGATGGCGGCGGCATTTTCCTTCACGATGATGCGCGTCTCAAAATCGAGTCCGGACGAGAAGCCGAGATACTCGTGGTAGGGGCGCGCGTAGCAGTAGGAGCAGCCGTGCTCACACCCGCGGTAGGGGTTGAGGCTGGCGGAAAAGCTGAGGTCCTGGCTGTCGTTGCGCGAGATGATCGATCGCGCATCCTCGCGGAGAAACTGCGTGCGTGGGTTCCGCTCCGCCGGCTCGTCGAGCTCGACCGTAAGCCGCTCGAAGCGGTTCGGCGGGTTGGTCGCGGCCCCGCGGGACGGGATTTTCACCGGAGCTCCGTCACGGCATGCCGAGCTTCTTGAGCTTGGGAGCAATGACCGCCTGGTTGTAGGGGTGGTTGGGATTCCGCTCGTAGAAGTCCTGATGGTACGCCTCGGCGGGGAAGAACTCCGCGCCCTCGACGATCTCGGTCACGATGGGATTTTTAAAGCGCGGTTGCGCGGCGGCTTTCGAGGCTTCCGCAGCAGCGCGTTCGGCGGCATCGGCGACGACAATAATCGAGCGGTATTGGGTCCCCACGTCAGCGCCTTGGCGGTTGAGCGTGGTGGGATCGTGGGCATCCCAGAAGAGTTCGATGATCTTGTCGTAAGAAATCGCGGCCGGATCGTAGGTGATCTCGACGACCTCGGCGTGGCCGGTGCGGCCCGTGCAGACTTCTTCGTAAGTCGGGTTCGGCTTTTCACCGCCAGCGTAACCGCTGACAACCGCCTTAA
>CAZSMN010000043.1:0-16272 GCA_964607615.1 uncultured Chthoniobacterales bacterium
CTCCGCACTCCGCACTCCGCACTCCGCACTCCGCACTCCGCACTCCGCACTCCGCGTTCCGGTCTCCTGCCTTCCGCGCGTCAGCCAAGGGCCCGCACATCCAAGCCGGGTACCTGTCGAAAGTGAGCCTCGTCGGCAGGTCCCACCAGCACGCCGAATCCGAGGGATCGAGCGGTGGCAGCTACCGCGATATCGTTTTGCGGGATGAGGCAGCCGAGGCGTGAGAGTTCGGCAAAGATGTCAGCGTAGTGCTCGGCGACGATCGGAGTGAAATCCTCGATTCCGGTGACCCTTCGGATGGCCTCGAGGCGTGCCAGCCGGCGCGCCGCCCGGGAGCCGTCTGCCGCGAGGCGAACTCCAATGAGAGCCTCCGCCCAGACGATGGCAGGAAGGGCGTAGTTTTCATCGGGATCCAAGGCGAGCGGACTGGCGGAAGCTGCGGCACGTTCCAGAGCGACCAGCGCAGAGGTGTCAAGGATCAGACCCATGGGTTTTCCGGAACGCGATCCATGCGGTTCACACGCTCAAGATCCTCCGCAAAATCCGGATCGATCGGCAAGCGGGCGAGCGCGTGCGTGATCTCAGCGCCTTTTGCACGTACTCCCGGACCCGCCGGCACCAATCGGGCCAACGGTTTGTCGTTCTTCGTGAGGAGAAAGCTCTCACCCGCATGTTTCACTCTGGCCAGAAAATCGCCCAGATGGCGGGCTGCCTCCGTCGAAGTGATCGTCGTCTCCATACAGAAAGATGTAATTTACAAAAATATGGATTTCAACAGAAAGCCTCTGGTGGTCGTCACGACCCCGGGACGGGCAACCCAAACACCGTCGGCCTTTGGCCGGGGTTTCTGGTTCTTGGTTCTTGGTTCTTGGTTCTTGGTTCTTGGTTCCTGGTTCGTTTGGAAGGATGAAGGGATGAGGGGGGCGGAGGGGCGGTTCTGACACCACCGGAGCGGGGGAACGCCCGGGGGAGCCCTGCGCAAAGCTGGCCCGGAGGGCTCGGCTGGCGGGAGCGAGCGAGGCGATATTGACAAGATGAACAGGATTCTACCGGGATGGGAGACAGAATGAACGGAATCCCGGGAATTCCGCTGAGGCGGCAGCGTGGGAACCCTCGCAGGTCCTGACTACGGAATCCTGACTACGGAATCCTTATTTTTGCTTCGCCGGGTTGGGAGGAGAGTTCCAGAGGGACTTCGCTTAAGAGCGCGAAGAGAGGATCGTTGATGTAGAAGTTCGTCTTGCCCCGTTTTTGTTTTCTGACGAAGCCCTCCCGCGCGAGAAGGTCGAGGTATTTGGCGGCCGTGATGCGGGAGACGCCTAGTTCGCGCTCGATGAACTCGATTTTCGTGTAGGGGTAGCGAAAGAGGTTGTTGAGGAGATCCTGGCTGTAGAGCTTCGGCAGGGTCTCGCGCAGGCGGTGCTTTGTGCGGAGCATGAGATCGCGCAGAGCCTTTACCAAAGCGATGGCGCTGTGCGACGTCACGGCGACGCCCCGTACCATGTAGAGGCACCATTCCGTCCAGCGGCTCTCGTCGCGGGCGGCCTGGAGCAGGCGGTAGTAATCGGGCTTCGTTGTTGTGATGTAGCGGCTCAAGTAGAGGACCGGTAGGTCGAGGAGTCCCTCGCGTTGCAGGAGGAGGAGGTTCAGGATGCGGCCGGTGCGGCCGTTGCCATCATAGAACGGATGGATGCTCTCAAATTGATGATGTGCAATCGCCATCCGCAGCAGCGGATCGAGTCCGTCGTCGGCATGAAGAAAATCAATGAGATTTCCCATCAGCGACGCGACCATCGCGGCGTCTTGAGGTGGCTCGTAAATCACCTGCCCTGTCGCCTCGTTTTTTAGCACGGTGCCCGGCAGTTTCCGTAATCCGGCACGGTTTTGCTCCAGTTCCGCCTGCACGGCCAGAAGGGTTTCCAGCCGGATCAATCCGGAGTCCCGCACGGCCTCGTAGCCGACCTTCAGTGCCGATACGTAATGGCGCACCTCCTTCGCCGCGGGAGAAGTGACGGCATCCGGCTGAGTGGCAAAGAGTTCATCGTGGGTGGTGATGATATTCTCGATCTCCGAGCTATCCTTCGCCTCTTGGATTCCCAGCGTTTCGAGAAGGATCGCCCGGTTCGGCAATGACTCGCACAATCCCTTCAACTCCGCCAGGTGCCGGTGCGCCCGGGTCAGTTCCGCCCACACCTCGCGCCGGTCGAGAAAAGCGAGATCCTGAAGAGGCAGTGGCGAAAGACGGCTCATGGATAGAAAAGCAGCATTCTTTTATCACGTTAGTTATTTCATGTAAAGAAAAGTGGATTTTATTTACATGAGAATAAGGCAAATGCCGGGAGGTTGGACATTTTAAAAGATGGGGGATGAGGCGGGCGGAGCCCGCACTGTTTCTCTACTGTTCTTTGAATTCGGTGAATTCGGTTAATTCTGTCGAAACTCTCCGAAAACCGGTCATTATTTGCGGCGATGGAAAGTCTTGGTGTGCCCAAAAACTCTGCGAAGAGCGTCCTGCTGATGATCGGCGGCGTGGTTTTTGCCCTTGGATGGATCGCCCTGCATCTTGTGTGGGGTATGATGGCGCTGATGGCGAACGTGATGGCCAATGATTCGGGCGCGGCGTCGACGGATAACCAGATGATCCTGATTCTCGGCATGCTGGCCGGGCAGGTGCTGGCGGGTTCTGCCGGCATCCCGGGCGGGATGGTTTTCTTTATGAAAGGGAAACGGAAACTGCTCCTGATGATTTTCGGCGGGCTTTTCCTGACCGGCGCGGCCTTGCAGGCGGGCGCATTTTACTACTTTTTTTCGACCGTTTCCTGAGCTCCGGCCGGCTTTTCGGCGAGTCCAGCTGCGAGCGCCTGTGTCCGGCGATTGAACTCCGCTGCCGGGAAGGTGTCGCTCTCGGAGACGAAGATGAGGTGCACGCCCGGGGATTCGCGGGGTCCGACGGTGCTTTTGACGTAGTCGAGGTGCGAGTCGATCAGGCGTCCGTCTTTGAGGAAAAACTCGCGCATCCAGAGCTTGCCGTCGGTCATCACGGCCGGATCTTCCTTGGAAGGCTCAAGGTCGATGCCACGGTATTTCATACAGATCTTGAGGGTGTGATGGCGCTGCGATCCGCTGGGCAGATACCAGAGGAGGCCAATATCCTCGCCCTGGCCGGGGAGCTGGACCTGATAGCCGGAGCCGGGGATTTCTTTTTGCAGGAGACCTTCCGGAGGTCGCAGTGAGGCTGTCTCGCCCATCCCGAAGAATCCTGAGGAGAGGAACGGCAGGACAAAGGCGAGAGCGCCGGTGACCATCGCCGCGCCGGCCCAGGGATCGCGGGCCGACGGGCCGGCGGTCGCTGCTGCCGCCTCGTGGGAAAACTGCCGCCAGACGGCGTAGGCAATGGTGAGCCACGTGACAATCTCCGCCCCGGGGAGCAGGCCGAACATCGGGTGTGAGGCCAGGAGCAGCACGAGGCCCTCCGGCCGCTTCAGCCATGAGGCCTGCGCGACGAGGGGGCAGACGAGGAGCCATGGCATCCAGAACGATTCCACACCGAACCAGATGATGCCGGCGGCCGCCGCGAGCCAGATCGCGAGGAGAAGAACCCGCCTCGGGGAGATCACATCGGGAACCCGGCAATGGGCCAGCCCGAGCACAACGGCGATCGAAAGTCCGGCGCCGCCCGGACCGTCAACGAGCGGCGACAGAAGTGCCACGACCGACGCGGTATGCAGGAGCTCGAAAAAAACGGTCGAACGGGGCCGGGAATCCCGCGGAATGGCAAGGATGGCAAACGGCACCAGCCACAGAAGGCCGAAGAAGTAGTGGAGCTGCGGGCTCTCGATCGCTGGGAAGAAAATTTTCCGGTAGGCAATGATCGTGAAGACACGCGCCACGTTGGCCAGCACCGCCGCCGGGAGCATGGCGGCAATCCGCAGCCAGTAGGCCAGGCCCGGACGCTCGTGACGGTTCATCCAGATCGCCACGGCGAGCAGGATGATGAGCAGATTGAGCCCGGCGCAATCGCGGCTCCAGGGGACCTCCAGCGAGCCGACGGAAAGGACATCACCGCGGTCGGACGCGGCGATGCCGGCAACCTGCAGGATCCACAAAACGACGGGGCGCGTCAGATTGCCGAAGTAGTCGTGCGCCTGCGAGAGCTGGGCGAGGAGGGCGACGAGAAGGAGCGGCAGGAGCCCCCGCCAACCACTCCGTGTTGAAGCCACCGTTGGAGAATCCGATGCGGGGGGAGTTCGCACCCCCCCATTTAATCCAAACATCCGGCCCGGTGGCAAGCCGGACGATGACTCAGGAGGCCAGCCCGGTGGATTCCGCAGCCGACCGGCGGGCCTTCAGGCTTCGGAGGCCGACGACCGCGCCGAAGGCGAGGAGCGCGTAGAGCGGGGGAACCGGCGCCGCGGGAGCCGAGACCGTCCACTTTTCCGGAAGCGCTTCGACTTTGGTTACCGTGCTGCCCTCGACAACCACCACCGGCGTGCCTTTGATTTCGCCATCCGCCTCAGCCGACCAGGCCGCCACGCGGGAGGTGTAGTTGTCGGACTCGAATCCGGACGTGCTCGCATTCGTGAGAACGACCTGGTCCCACTGCGTCGATTGGTCACCGTAGAAGTTGATGAACGCGTAGGGCTCTCCGCGGTTGAGGGACCGGTTGAGCGGATTGCCGTAGTAATCCTTCGGCAGGTTGGACAGGAGGCTGGCGGTCGTGAATTCCGCAACCAGCTTGCCGGAGTTAAAAAACTGCAGCTTGTTCGCGCCATCACCCGCCGACCAATAGAAGCCAAAGTAGGAGCTGGGCGTGTTGAGCGTGAGCGTGGTCGCCTTCACCGAGCTACCGACGCCTTGGACCGAGTAGTTCGTCCCTTTGGGCTGCGCGTCGCTCGGGGCACCACCGTACTGGTCGGCGCGGAGGATGTTCAGCTGATCGAACGTGCCAACGTCCGTCCATTCGACGTTTTTGCTCACCCCGGTCTTCATGTTGTTGAAATCGAAGAGCGAAGTGTCCGTCAGGCTGGAAGTGAAGTCGCCGGGGTCTTCGGCAATCGTGACAAGGGAGGCCGCGAAGACACCGTGTGTCGAGGAGGCAAAAAGCACACCCAGAGCCAGCAACCAGTTGTGTTTGAGATAGAGTTTCATATGGTTTTGTTGAGGGGTTTTTTAGCGAACAACCAATTGCATATTGTTGTTTTCATTTTTCGTCAACACCGATTTTAAAAAATTTCTTCCCTGGAAAACTCTACACCCTACGGAAGATGGCGCGAGCGGAGAAAGCGGGCATCCGGGAAGACCGGAACTTCCCGCAGAAACAGGCCGCCGGGGCCTTCCGGCGTGCTGCTATAAACTCCGGATCAGGACGTAGATCGCGGTGCCGATGACGCTGAAGCCGAAGAGCCTCGAGAGGAACATGGCGGGAACGAATTTCTTCAGCCATGCGCCGGCGGTCATTCCGACGGCCGAGCCGCCGAGAAAGGTGAGCGCGAGCGGGGCGACGGCCGGGGTGAGGTTGCCGGCATTGGCGGCGAAGCCGGAGGCGGAGATGAGAAAGATCCCGACCAGCGAGGTGGCGAGCGCGCGCTCGATGCTCACGCACGTAACGATCAGGAGGGCGGGCACAACGAGAAATCCGCCCCCCACCCCGAAGATGCCCGAGAGGATACCGGTCAGGGCGCCGGCCGAGACGAGCTTGCCGGCGCAGAGCGGACTGAACTTCGGACGCCCGTCCGGACGCCGCTCGCAACTGATCCAGGAAAGCGGCACATCGCCGGCGGCACCCGGACGCCGGAGCATGCGGACGCCAATGAACAGCATGAGTCCGGCGAAGAGCGCGAGGGAAAGCTGTGCCGGCAGGTGCGACCCGATCAGGGCACCGAACGGCGCCGCCACGATGCCGCCGAGGCCGAGCACCGCACCGGCGCCCCAGAGCACGTGTCCCCTCCTCGCCTGCAAGGCGGCGCCGTAGAGGGCGGTCAGCCCCACCACGGCGAGCGAAACGGCGACGGCCTGCCGGAAATCCAACCCCAGCCCGTAGATGAGCAGCGGGACGGCGAAGATCGAACCGCCGCCGCCGGTCAGCCCGAGCGAGAGACCGACGATTGCCCCGTAGAGGAGAGGCAGCATCGGAAGGCGCTAGTGCGCGACTCCCTCGCGAAGGGCGATGCGCTCGCACTCGGTGCACGTGCCGTCCACATGGACGACATCAAAACCCTCCGCCTGCAGGAAGGATCCGGCCAGCGAGGCGCGCTTGCCGGAGCCGCAGTGGATAAAAAGCCTCCTGCCGCGCGGCACCTCGGCGAGGCGCATGCGGAGCCGCGTGTAGGGCAGCGAGTGCGATCCGTCGATGTGGCCCTGCGCGAATTCCGCACTGGTCCTCACGTCAAGGATCTCACCCTCTGTGACCGCCTTGGCAAAATCAAAGTCGGCAAACTCCAGCCTCTCGAGCCGTGTCGTCAGAAGCGGAGCCGCCTCGGCGACGGAGATCCAACCGATGACATGGTCAAAACCGATCCGGTAGAGCTGGCGGACGGCGAGGTCGACATCCTCCACGCCTTCGAGGACGAGCAGGATGCGATCCTCCGGTGCCAGGTAGGAACCGGCAGAGGTTGAGAAAAAGGGCGAATGGAGCGGCGCATGGATCGCCCCCTTCACGTGGCCGGCATCGAAGATCGCGCGATCATCGCGGGCATCCAGAATCCACACACCCGGCTCTGCGGCCGCCTTTTCAAAAGCCTCGGCGCCGAGCTGATCCGGCCAAGCCACGCCGCCGGTGACGGCGATGCCGTCGCGGTTCACGCGCTTCATCGTGGCAAAATAGGGAGGCGGTTCCGGCTGCCCGGCGAGGATGCTTTTTACAAAGGCCTCGCCATCCGCGAGAGCCTCTTTCAGGGCACCATTGAAGCGCCGCTCGTAGCCGAGCGTGGTCGTCGGCACCGCACCGAGCGATTTTCCACAGGCGCTGCCGGCCCCGTGGGCGGGGAGGATTTGCAGGTAGTCGCCGTAGGGCTTCAGGCGGCCTGCCAGAGATTCGCGAAGCTGGCGGGCGGACGGTTCCATCACGCCCTTGACGCCGGCAGCCGATTCCAGGAGATCCGGACGCCCGACATCGCCGACGAAGAGGAAATCCCCGGTCGCCAGCGCGATCGGCTCGTCCGCCCCGCCACCGAGATCGGTGATGAGGAAGCTGAGGTGCTCCGGTGTGTGACCGGGTGAATGCACGGCCTCGACCCGGATGTTGCCGACGGAAAACGTGTCGCCGTCCTTGAGGAGGCGGACGTTCGGTTTTCCCTTCGACCACTGGTAGGTCCAATCCGGCCCGCCCTCATCGGACACATAAACGGTGACGGCGGGATCGGCCGCAAACTCCTGGCCGCCACTGACGAAATCCGCATGGATGTGCGTCTCGGCGACCGCGGTGATCCGGAGGCCGTTGGCGGCTGCCAGCTCACGGTATTGGTCGATGTCGCGCTCGGGATCAATCATGAGGGCCTCGCCGGAGCGCTGGCATCCGATCAGATAGGAATACTGCGCGAGGTAGGGATCGAAGACTTGTCGGAGGAGCATGGGGAGAAAGAGAAAGGGTTACTTGGTGCCGCAGCAGGAGCCGATCTCGCAGCGCTTTCCGCCGCGGTTGTTCCACGGCATGCGCGCGATCAGCATTCCCATGCCGCAGGTATCCGTGATGCCTGCAAAAACGAGGCCGGCACCGACGAATCCGCAAAGCGCGATCCACGCCGGATTCACAAAATACCCGAGAACGGCACCGGTAAAGACGAGGGCCCCCGCCGCGATGCGCACCTGGCGCTCCAGCGACATCGTCTTTTCGCCACGGTTCAACGGAAGACCGGCCGATTCCCAGGCCATGACGCCGCCGTCGAGGACGTGGACCCCGTCAAGCCCGGCCGCGGCCAGCTTTTCCGCCGCCTGGCGGGCGCGATTGCCCGAACGGCAGATGACGAGGCAGCCGGCTTTTCCGTCCGCCAGCGCCTTGACTTTCGCGGCATCCAGCGACGTGAGGGGATGCAAAACCGAGCCTTCGATGTGAAGCTCTTCAAACTCCGCCGGCGTGCGCACATCGAGCAAAAGCATGCCCTTCTGCTTGTCTGCTTCTGCCACTTTGACCATTCCGATTTCTGATGTTGTCGTGCTCATTGAAATATTACTATATCGCTATTTGGTTATACTCAAGCGAATTTTTTAAAAGGCAAAGCCGGGCTCTCCGGTCCGGCGTGCGAGGTTGACACCGATCGGCAGGCGGCGCACGGTTCGCGCACTGCTTATGCCCACACTTTTCGACCCCGTACGGCTTGGTGATCTCGAGCTGTCCAACCGCATCATTATGGCTCCGCTTACGCGCTGCCGGGCCAGCGAGGGCCGTGTGCCGAATGCTTTGATGGCGGAATACTACGCTCAGCGGGCCGGTGCGGGGATGATCCTCTCCGAGGCGACCGCGGTGACGCCGATGGGCGTCGGATATCCCGACACGCCCGGCATCTGGTCACCTGAACAAGTGGCGGGATGGAAGCTGATCACGGAGGCCGTGCATGCGGCCGGTGGAAAAATCCTCCTCCAGCTCTGGCATGTCGGCCGGATTTCCCATCCCAGTTATCTCAACGGCGAGCTGCCGGTGGCTCCGAGCGCCGTCCAGCCGGCCGGCCATGTGAGTCTGATCCGCCCGATCACGCCGTTCGTGACGCCCCGGGCCCTCGAAACCGCCGAGATTCCCGGTGTCGTCGAAGCCTTTCGCAAGGGCGCGGAAAACGCCCTCGCCGCGGGATTCGACGGTGTGGAAATTCACGGCGCGAACGGCTACCTGCCGGACCAGTTTTTGCAGGATTCCACTAACAAGAGGACCGACGAATACGGCGGCCCGGTTGAGAACCGCGCGCGGCTTCTTCTGGAGATCACCGACGCCGCCATCGGCGTCTGGGGTGCGGGACGCGTGGGAGTGCATCTCGCCCCGCGCGGCGATGCGCACGACATGGGCGACTCGAATCCGCTGGCGACCTTCTCCTATGTGGCCCGTGAGCTCGGACGGCGCGGCATCGCGTTCCTCTGCGCGCGCGAGCACCTCGGCGACGACCGGATCGGGCCTGCGTTAAAGAAGGAATTCGGCGGCGCCTATATCGCCAACGAGGGCTTCACCGCAGAGTCCGCCGCCGCCGTGCTCGCGGCGGGCGACGCGGAGGCCGTGGCGTTCGGGAAGGATTTCATCGCCAATCCCGATCTGCCGGCACGCCTTGCTTCCGGAGCCCCGCTCAATGCCCAGCATCCGGAGACCTTCTACGGCAAAGGACCGGTTGGTTACACGGACTACCCGACGCGGGATTGATCTGCTGTGAAGGCCTGGAACGTTCCCGCAGCCGCGATCCTCATGACCCTGCTCAGCGGAATCCTCCCGGCCGCTGAAGCGGAGACGCCCGCGCCGCGATGGGGCGACATGGGCGACGGAACGTATCGGAATCCCATCCTCTGGATGGATTACAACAACCCGTGCGTGATCCGTGCCGGCGACACGTTTTACCTCACGAGCGCGACGCACCACTTCATGGGCATGCCGATCCTGAAGTCGCGCGATCTGGTAAACTGGACGCATGCCGGGCGGATTTACGAACGCCTCGGCGGGCTGCACGAGGACTTCCAACACCCCGGCAAAGCGTATTCCGCCGGCTCGCAGGACGGGGAGATCGGGTTCCATAACGGGACGTATTTTCTCTACAACTGGAGCACCAAATACGGTGGTTTCTACGCGACCGCGCCAAGCCCGGAGGGTCCGTGGACCGAACCGAAGCCGCTGACCTCGGAATCCCGTGAGAAGCTCGAAGATCCCTGTCCCTTCTGGGACGATGACGGCAAGGGTTACCTTCTGCTGGTGGGAAATCCCGGCCCGCTCCGGATTTTCCCGCTGAACGAAAAAGGCGACGGCATCACCGGCGAGGGAACGGTCCTCATCTCCGACATCCCGCCCAAGGGACCGCAAATCTTCAAGCGGGACGGTTACTACTACCTCCTCGTTGCCCGGACCGGACCACACAAAGCACAATTTGCCTACCGCTCGAAGAACCTGTTCGGCCCCTACGAAGGACGCATGATTTTTGAAGGCAAAGCCTTCGGCATTCAGGCCGCGCAGGGGTCGATGGTTCACGTGCAAGGCGATGAGTGGGCATTTCTCCATCACGACTACGACATGTCGTCCGTCTACGGCCGGCGCATCTACCTCCAGCCTGCCGGGTGGGGCAAAGACGGCTGGCCATGGATCGGCGTGGATCCCGATGGCGACGGAGTCGGAGAACCGGTGGGCATCCGCTCCGCGCACAAAAAGCCGACTCTCCCTGCCGATCCGATCAATGCGGCCGACCCCTCCGACGAATTTGATGCGCCGCACCTCGGCGGCCAGTGGGCCTGGAATCACGACCCGATCGAACGCCTCTGGTCGCTCACCGAACGCCCCGGCTGGCTGCGGCTGAAGGCCCGGCCGCTCAACCGCGAAGGCGGACGTTCGCAATATCCGCCGGTCGAAGTTCCCTTCCGTGAGGATCACCTCCTCTTCGCCTACAACACACCCGTGCAGCGCCTCGCCGGGGAATCCGGCACGGTTGACGTCTTGATGGATACCGCCGGCATGGCCGATGGCCAGAGGGCCGGGCTTTGCACGATGATCGACGACTACACATGGATCGGCGTCGCCAAGGACGGAGGAAAAAAGACGATCCGCTTCGCCAAAGGAGATCCGAAGGGTCCGGGAGGCACCGTTGATGGGCCCGAACTCACGCAGGATCTTATCTGGCTCCGGCTTGAGCACCAAGCCGCCAAAGGCACGCTCTCCTACAGTCTGGATGGCAGGACCTTCACACCCCTGGGCGACCGGGATTATGCGTATTCCAGCTTCTGGTATGAGGGCACGAAGGCCGGCGTCTTCTCCTACAATCTCTCGACATCACCGGAGCAAGGCCGGGCGGATTTCGATTTCGTCCGTCAGCAACACGACGGTCCGCGGTCTGCAGAATAGAATCGGACAACACCGGATCCTGCGTCCCACCGCTTGCCGGCATCGCGGTTGCCGCACGAAGCGTAATGAAGGGAAGCCATGGACAACCGCACCCGCATCCTCGAAGCCTACGCCGAACACCTCCGCGAGCACGGCCACCCGCCGGCCACTGTTTACCGTTTTGCCAAGGGACTCGACCTCGACGAACGGGCCTTCTTTCAAGAATTTCCGAGCCTCGACGCCGTCGAGAGCGCGCTCTGGCAAAGCCTCGTCGACCGCGTGGCGGCGGCGGTCACCTCCGGAGCGGAATGGAATGGCTTCACCGCACGGCAGCGGCTGCTGACCTTTCTTTTTGCCTTCTCAGAGGAATCGCTCGCCTGGCGTTCCCTCCTGCTCTCCCGCGTGGCACCGGTCGCCGTCGTCGCAAGACCGCAGCATCTGAAAGGTCTTGAGACGGGGTTCAAGGCCTTCATCCGCCCGGTGCTAGATCACGGACTGGCCACCGGCGAGATCGCCGAGCGGGGACAGGCTTCCGCGCTTTATCCGGAGGCCTTTTACCTGCACTTCAGGGCGGTTCTGGAGTTCCTCCTCAAAGACGGCAGCTTGGGCTTTGAACGCACCGATGCCTACATTGAAAAATCGGTCACCCTCGCCTTCGATCTCCTGCGCACGCAGGCCATCGACTCGGCGGTGGATTTTGCCAGATTCCTTCTCTCGCGCCCGTGACGCCGACACAGGACACCATCCGCTCCACCCCTGCCGCGCGCATGGCCACGCTGGCCGGATCGGGGGCTAGAGTCGGGCTGAACTACCTCAAGCATTACGGCCGGCGCGCGCTCTCCGGCAACGCGGATACGACGGCGCTCCACGAGGAGAATGCAGACGAGGTCTTCCGGACATTCAGCCAGCTGAAAGGCGGCCCGCTCAAGCTGGCGCAGATGCTCAGCATCGACCAGAGCCTCCTGCCGGCGGCTTATGCCCGGCAGTTCGCCCGCGCGCAGCACTCGGCGCCACCTCTTTCGTATCCGCTCGTCGCACGGACATTCCGGAGGGAATTCGGCAAAGAGCCGACGGAGCTTTTTGACAGCTTCTCGCGCGAGGCCGTGAGCGGAGCCTCGATCGGGCAGGTCCACCGCGCCTCGAAGAACGGCCGCGACCTTGCCGTGAAAGTGCAATACCCCGGCGTGGCCGACAGCCTGAAAAGCGATCTGCGGCTGGTGAAGCCGTTTGCCCTGCAAGTGCTCGGACTTCGCGAAGGCGATGTGGCGACGTATTTCCGCGAAGTCGAAGCAAAGCTGCTCGAAGAGACCGACTACGTGCAGGAACTCGCCCGCTCGCAGGAGCTCTCAGCAGCGTGCCGGCATTTGGAGGGCGTCCACTTTCCCACCTACCATCCCGACCTCTGCTCGCCCCGCATTCTGACGATGGACTGGGTCGATGGCATCACGCTCGATCATTTCGCAGACGGCGCGGCCGGACAGGAGGAACGCGACCGCATCGGCCAGTCGCTCTGGGATTTCTACGATCATCAGGTCCACCATCTCCGGCTCTTCCACGCCGACCCGCACCCCGGGAATTTCCTTGTGAAAGACGGCACGCTCTGGGTGTTGGATTTCGGATGCACGAAGGAGATCAGTCGCGACTTTCACCGCAAGCAGTTCCGCTTCGTGGACCCGGCGCTCCTCGCCGACTCCGCGCAGCTGGAGGCGGCCTTGCGCGATTTGGATGTGCTGCTGCCGGAGGATAGCGCGGCGGACCGCGCGAGGGTGCTGGACATGTGCCGCAAGTGGCTCGACCTGCTCGCGAGGCCGTTCCACGCCGGCACGTTCGACTTCGGCGATGAAGCCTTCCTCCGGGCGATTTATGAAATGGGCGACGAGAGCCGCCGCGACGCCATGATGAAGAGCCTCCGTGGCCAGCGCGGGTCGCCGGATACGATCTATGTGAACCGCACGTTCTTCGGTCTCTACAGCCTGCTCAGCCGGTTGCGCGCGCGGGTTAAGATCCGGGTTCCCGGTTTTTCCGAAGCCGAATGATCCCCTTTGCCGGCACCCGTGCGGACGCGTTGAAAGCGCTGGACGAATTTCTCGACCGCGCGCCGGCCTATAGTGCGAAGCGGAACTTCGTTGTTCCCGGCCATCCCCATGTTTCGCGGCTTTCGCCTGCGATTCGCTCACGGCTCCTGCTCGAGGAGGAGTGCATCAATGCCGCACTGGCCCGCTACTCTTTGGAACATCTCGAAAAGTGGATTCAGGAGGTGCTCTGGCGGACGTATTGGAAAGGCTGGCTCGAGCTCCGTCCCGCGGTCTGGACGGACTACAAAAAATCCCTCCAGCGCCTCCGCGCCACGGCACCTGCTGATGTCCTCGATCGTGCCGCCGGGGTGGCGGCCGGACGCGGCGGGATCGCGGTGATGGATCGTTTCGCCCGCGAGTTGAGAGAGACCGGCTATCTGCACAATCACGCGCGCATGTGGTGGGCAGCCTACTGGATTCATGTCGAACGCCTGCCCTGGGAGCTGGGTGCGGATTTTTTTCTCCGCCATCTTCTGGACGGCGATGCCGCCAGCAATACACTCGGCTGGCGCTGGGTCGCGGGGCTCCAGACGCGTGGGAAGACTTATCTCGCCCGCCGCTCGAACCTCGAAGCCTTCTGCGGCGGGGATTATCTGGCCGACCCTGCCCGCCTCGAACGCTTGGAAGACCATCAAGTGACGCCCGCGATGCTGCCTCCGGAGGACATCCTACCTCCCGTCAGCCTTCCGGCGCTCCCCGTGCCGTGTGATCTTCCCGCTTGCGGGCTTCTGATCCACGAAGAAGACGGATGCCCGGAATCCGGACCGCTCGCCGTTCTTCAGGTAAAGACCGCCGTGTCGCTCCCTCCAACGGAAGCCGCGCCGCTTGTGACAGACTATCGCCGCACGGCCATCGCGGATACCTCCCGGCGGGTCTCGCTTCACTTCGAATGCGAGACCACCACCGCCGATCCGCACAAACCGGCGGAGTCCATCGCCACGTGGGCTTCGCAGAACCGCCTGCGGAATGTTGTCTGCATGAATCCCTCCACCGGACCGTTAAAGGATCGCTTTGCGGACATCGAACGGACGCTTGCATCCGCCGGCGTGAGCCTTTGGCCCGCAAGGCGGGAGTGGGATTCCCGACTCTATCCTCTCGCGCAGAGGGGATTCTTTCCCTTCAAGGAAATGGCATGGAAACAACTGGCATCCCAGCATGACGAAGCCCACTGAGAGCGAGATACGGGAAGTGCTTCTCCGCCTCGCCATGGAGCGCGGACGCGGGGCGACCTTCTGCCCGTGGGAGGCGGCCAAGCGGCTCCCCGTGGCCGACCCGAAAGCCATCCTGCCGGAGATCCGCTTGGTCTCGCGGACGCTCGTGGAGCAAGGCCGGCTGCGGTGCACGAGAAAAGGCATGCCGGTCTGCCCCGAGCATCCGGGAGGGCCGATCCGGCTCGGACTTGCCTGAAACACGCGTGCAGACTTGGCAGACGGAATTTACGCATTAATTTATCGGAATGAACGACGGTGTCCCCCCTGACGCGAAAAAGCCCTTCCGAATGATTTCGCTGCGCGACGTCGCCAAGCTGGCCGGCGTGTCGCGGATGACGGCATCGCGGGCCCTGCGCGAGGGGGGCCACGTCAGCGACGATACGCGGAAGAAGGTCGAGGCCGCTGCCCAGCAACTCGGCTATCTGGTGAATCCCAACCTCAGCCGCGTGATGTCCTCGGTCCGCCGCAGGGACGGCTCTGCCGCGCATGTCGCCTTCGCCTACCTGAATCTCTGGGACGTCGAGCCGCCATTCGCCACGAACCCCCACCTGCGGGAATTCTACGAAGGCGTTGTCGACCGCACGACCGAGATCGGCGCCACTCTGGACACGTTCAACGTGAAAGCCGAGGGCATTTCCCCCGAACGCTTGCGGAACGTGCTCATCAGCCGTGGGGTGGATGCGTTGATCCTGAGCGTGGCTCCACCCGATTTCACAAGCGTCTCGATGGACTTCACGGGATTTCCCGCCGTTTGCATCGGGCGCTCGATCGTATCGCCGCTCCTGAACCGTGTAACCTCCGAACCGGGAGCCATTATGAAGATCGCACTTCAGAAGGCGCGCGAACAGGGATTCCGCCGCATCGGATTCTGCAGCAGCTTCGACCACGACCGCCGCTCGCACCATTTCTATGCATCCCGCTACCTCTACTTCGAGCGCTACGAGCGCGACTCCGCCGAGTCCGAAATCCCGCCGCTCCTGTGCGAGTTACCCACCGTGACCGATCTGGTCCCGTGGCTCAGGGAAAACCGCCCCGACATCGTGCTCTGCCCGTCGGACATCCGCGAACCCTTGAGCGAGGCGGCCACGCTGGCCGGTCTGCCCGCGCGGCCCGGTCTGTTCGTCCTCGACTGGACGCCGGGCACGCCGGGCTCCGGGGTGAACCATAACTACCGGGCGATATCGGCCGGAGCGGTGGACCTCGCGCTCCACATGGTCCTGCACTCCGAGTCCGGCATTCCGGCAGCCCGGCGGACCGTGCTTCTCCCGCCCACCTGGGTCGAGGCCGGCGGGCCGTTTGCCTGAGCCTGGCGGAACCCGATTTTCCTTCTCAAACCACCCCCCGGGATATTGAATATCACGCCCCTGAATTTAGTGCAAAATGAAGACCCCCGTCCTACTGATCGCTCTGACTACCCTCGCCCACTCCCTCGTAGGATTCGCCGCTGACCGGCCGATTCAGACGACGGTCTATGTCGATGCGGACCGGGGGGCTGATGCCAACACCGGAGGCTCTCCCGAGCAGGCCTTCCGGTCTCTCACCCGCGCGCGGGACGAGGTGCGGAAACAGAAGGTCAAAATGTCGGGCGACATCGTGGTCTCGCTCCGGGGGACGTTCGTCCTCAGCGAACCGCTCGCCCTCACAGAGGCGGATTCAGGCGAGGGAGGATTCCGCGTGATCTGGCAGGGCGCCACGGACCGGCGTCCGCTGATCTCCGGCGGCAAGGAGATCGGACCCTGGAAGCTCTTCGATAAGGAGAAAAACATTTACGCGACTGTTTTGGACGGTCCGGTCGATACCCGGAGCCTTTTCGTCAACGGCGTCCGCGCCGTGCGGGCACGCAGTTCGGGCGGCCTGAAAGACGGCAAGAAGATCGAGGAAGGCTACACGACGACGGATCTGGAGGTTCTCAAGTGGAGCAATATCCCGGATGCGGAGTTTGTCTACCGCCAGATCTGGACCAACCCGCGCGTGCCGATCGAAAGCGTGCAGG
>CAZSMN010000044.1:0-16249 GCA_964607615.1 uncultured Chthoniobacterales bacterium
CCTCCGGCCTGGAGGGCGTCGGCGATGGCGAGGTTCGAGGCAAGGGCCTCGGAGCCGCCGCGGAGAATCACCGCGTTGCCGGTCTTCAGGCAGAGCACGGCGGCGTCGCTCGTGACGTTGGGGCGGGACTCGTAGATGATCCCGATCACGCCGATCGGCGTGCGGATCTTCGAAATCTCGATCCCGCTCGGAGGGGTCCATTCGCGCAGGATGGTGCCGACCGGATCTTCCAGCGACGCGACCTGGCGGACGCCATCGGCCATGGCGGCAATGCGCTCGGGTGTCAGGCGGAGGCGGTCGATCGCGGCTTTTGTGAGGCCATTGGCCTCCGCCTTGGAAAGGTCGGTGGCATTGGCGTCGATAAGGGTTGCCGTACGGGCCACCAGCTCGTCGGCCATCGCGAGCAGGATGGCATTTTTGGTCGAGGCCGGGAGCTTGGCGAGTTGGCGCGAGGCCTCCCGCGCCCGCGCTCCGATGGCGTGGATTTCTTCTGTCAGCGAACTCATGCAGCGAACGGTGTGTAGTCGAGTCCGTGCGCCGCGGCAACCGCTTTGCAGGTAATTCCGCCCTGGAAAACGTTCACGCCTCCGAGAAGTCCCGGATGCCGCTGCACAGCTTCGGCAAGCGGCAGGTCCGCGAGGGCCTCAATGTAGCGGTAGGTGACATTGGTCAGCGCCTGGGTGGCGGTGCGGGCATAGGCGCCCGGCATGTTCGCCACGCAGTAGTGGATGATTCCCTCCTCAATAAACGTGGGATCGTGGTGCGTCGTCGGTCGCGACGTCTCCACGCAGCCGCCCTGGTCGATCGCGATATCCACGAGCACGCTGCCGGGCTTCATCATCCGGAGCATCTCGCGCGAGATCAGCTTCGGGGCGCGGGCTCCAGGAACCAGAACGGCACCGATCAGCAGGTCGACGCCCGGCAGAAGCTCCATAATGCTCGCTTCGCTGGAGTAGAGCGTATGCGCCGTCTGCATCGTGATGTCGAGGAAGCGCATGCGCTCGAGGTCGACCTCGAGGATTGTCACATCCGCTCCGAGGCCGGTCCCCATGCGGGCGGCGTTCACGCCCGAGGTGCCGCCGCCGATGACCATCACCTTGCCCGGAAGAACACCCGGAACACCGCCGAGGAGGACGCCCTTGCCGCCGTTGTGCTTGGCGAGGAAATAGCCTCCGACGAGGACCGACATGCGGCCCGCAATCTCGCTCATCGGCTCGAGGAGCGGAAGGCGGTGGTTTACCTCTACCGTCTCGTAGGCAATGCAAGTCGCCCCGGTTTTCATGAGCGCCTCGGTCAGCGGCCGGCTGGCGGCGAGGTGGAGGTAAGTGAAGAGGATCTGATCCTTGCGGAGCAGGCCGTATTCTGAAGCCAACGGTTCCTTGACCTTCACGATCATGTCGGCAGCCGCAAAGACATCTTCATGCGCGGAAATAATCTCCGCACCCGCCTCGCGGTAGTCCTCGTCGTCAAACCCGATGCCAGCGCCAGCCTGCGACTCCACGAGCACGCGGTGTCCGCGTTTGATGAGTTGGTAGGCTGCCGAGGGGAGCAGAGCGACCCGGTGTTCCTGTTCTTTGATTTCTTTCGGGACGCCGATAATCATGCAGGGAATATCGCCCCGATTAGTCAGTACCGAAAGCAGATTTTCCGGCGGGATGGACAACGTGCGCCGGATGTGATTATGAAGACCTATGCACCGTGCCATGGTTCTGTCGGCAGTCCTTCTCCTTGCGGTCGGGGTCCGGCTGCGAGCGCAGGAGAGTTCCACCGAAGCCATTGATGCCGAGCTGGAGGCCAGTTCCAATGAGCACATGCGCGAAGAACTGGGGGTGAACCCGGTTACCACGCCGTCGATCCAGGAAATCCTGAAGGACCTTGAGGTCTTCCGTCCGATTCCTTTCACCCTCTTAGAGTCGGCCAACCGCGAGGCCAGCTTCAGCAACCGGCTCCAGACGGCCATGCATTTCGGCTCGCTCGTGGCGGACGGTTTCATGTTCACGCTGGCCGAGCGGCCGAAAGATATCGAATCCGTCGGCCGTGCTCTCATCCGGCAGTCGCGGGCCCTCGGCGTAGGCGACCGCCTCACCAAGCGCAGCAAGAGCCTTTTCGAGTTGAGCGACAAAGGCGACTGGCTCGGAATGCGCCAGGAGCTTGTGCGCACCCAGGAGGATGTCGAGACGTCGATGATGGAGCTCCGCGACGAGGAGATGGCCCATATGATCAGCCTCGGCGGCTGGCTCCGCGGTTTTCAGATCGGCGCGACGAGCACGGCCGGTGAATACACTCCGGCCAAGGCGGCTGTGCTCGGGCGGGTGGAGATTATGGAGTATTTTCTGGACCGTCTCGACACGCTGCATCCCCGGCTGAAAAAAACCGAGGTGGTCTCAACCATCGTCGCGCGCATCAAGTCCATTCGCGAGGTGGCTCTCGAGGCGCAGGGTGCCCCGCCGACGGCTGCCCAAGTCGAGCGGATGCGGAAGCTTGCCGATGAGGCCGAGGCCGCCGCGACGGCGAAGGTGACCGACGAAGGGAACTTCGAGAAGCCGCTTCCGTGAGCCGCGTCGTCGTCTCTGAACGTGCTGCTACCCGGCGTTTGAAGGAAATCGGGAAGCGGTGGCTTGAGGAACATTGCGAGATCTTTCCGGAATCCGGCAGCAAGCTGGGTTTCCGCGAATACGAAGGCCGGCTCGGCGAGAATTCTCCGCGGTCCCGTGCACGCAGTCTCGCGCTGACACGATCCACGCTTGCCGAGGTCGAGGAGCTTCCCGAAGCCGCCTTTCGCGGTGACGACTGGCTCGACCGCCGGGGTTTTCTTTCGCGCCTCCGGACGGATCTTCTTTTTTCAGGCGATCTGGCGAGGTGGCGGACGAATCCCCAGCGCCACTGCGATGCGGCGGTGGATGCGATTTTTGATCTGGTCGTGCGCCACGCGTCGAAGCCGGGTGCCATCCTGCCCGCGGTCGAAGCGCGGTTGGAAGCGATCCCTGGCTACCTCGCTGCGGGAGCGTCGTGTATCCGGAATCCCGTGCCTCTTTGGACCGAGTTGGCCGAGCGCTCCTGTGTCGGGGCGGTGGAGTTTCTGGACGGGCTGGAACCTGAACTGGTCAAGGTCTCTCCGCACCCCGAAAAAACGTCTTCTCTTCTGCGCTCAGCAGCGGGGGCTTTCAAAGATTATGCCCGAGCGATCGGGCGGAAAAAATCCGGTCTCCGCAATGGCTATGCGGTCGGTCGGGAACGGTTCGAGTTTCTCATCCGCGAGCGTCTGGGCCTTGACCTGACGCTGCCCGAGGCGCGGGCTTCAGGCCAACGGCTGGTCGCTCTCCACGAGCACCTTCTTGGCGAAGCCGCCAAGCGCTTTGGACGGCGGAAGGCCGCCGAGATCATCGAATGCGCTGCGTTAGCGTGGCGGACCGATGGGCCGCTGCTGGAACATTACCGCGCCGTTACCGCACGGATCAAATCCCGGCTCGCCGGGCTGGATCTGGTCACGCTGCCGGAGGGTGAGTCGCTTGAGGTGCTTCCGGTTCCTGCGTTTCTCCGCCACCAATTTCCGACGGCCGCCTACAGCGCGCCGCCGCCATTCTCCCGCGATCAAACCGGGATTTTCTGGGTCAATGACCTGAGTCTTGTGCAGTCCGATCCGGAACGGAAGGCCCGGGAGATCCGGCAGCATTTCGGGCTGGAAATTACCAGTGTGCACGAAGGCTATCCGGGCCATCACCTCCAGTTTGTGGTCCAGTATCAGCACCCGAGCCGTCTCCGCCGGCTTTTCGAGCACTCGATCTTTTATGAAGGCTGGACGATGTGGTGCGAGAAGCTGGCCGTCGAAAAGGGGCTTGCGGACTTTCCGGAGGCCGGGCTTGTCCAACTGCATGACGCGCTCTGGCGGGCGCACCGCATCGTCATCGATTGCGGCCTGCAGGAGGGAACGTTATCTCCGGCGGCCGCCGCGCGGCGGCTTGAGCAGGGCGTGGGCTTCACGCGGGCGCGGGCGGCCGGCGACGTGAGCTGGTATACATCGAGCCCGACGATTCCGATGAGCTACCTTCTCGGCCGCATCGAGCTGGAGAAGCTTCACCGCCGTCTCTGCGGCGAGGAAGGATGGACGCTCCGGCGGTTCAACGACTGGGTCCTTTCGCACGGTGCGATCCCCTGGAGCTGGATCTGGCGCGCGCGGCTGGAGGTCTGATCAAATCAGGGATTTCATCCAGCGGATCACCGGGCCGATCACCGGCGCGTGCTCGAAGAATCCTGTGGTGGAATCCCAGAAGTCCTGGTGCAGGACGATGCGGCCTTCCTTGTCGAACCGGAGGTGGGTCATTCCGATGGTGCGGATCGTTTCCTTACCACCCTTGAAGCGCACATCCATCACCCACCGCACGTAGTAGTTGGTGCCGGAGCGCGCGACATCGACGACCTCGGCCCGGACAAAATCCGTATGCTCCGCCGTTTTGATGAAGTATTTCGCGATACCTTCGGAGCCCCGGATCGTCTTGAGCGTGTCGTTAAAAAACGCATCGGGCGCGTAGAGGGCGGGCGTGAGTTCCGGCACGCGGTCGGCGCGGATGTCGGCAAAGAAAACGCGGAATCTTCCGATGGCCGCCTCCTCCTCTTCAGGTGAAAGGACGACGCCCTGAATGGTCTTCTCAGCAGCAAGGTAATCGCTCACTGCATTCCCTGCGGGCTTGGACGCGCAGCCCGTTGTTAGAACAACGGCGGCTAGTAGGGCGAGAATCGTTTTCATCAGATCGGGACGGAAAGGCTGTTTTCGACGCTTTTGATCAGGGAATCCACGGTGGCCATTTTCATGAACTGGTCACGGGTCCAGACGAGCGTGGCGGACTCCGTCGCCATCCAGACGGCCAGCTTGCGGGATTCGTCCTGCGCCGCCTCGACGCGTTTGCGGCGCCGGCGTTCGTAGAAATCAAACGCCCGCGGGACAAGCGAGGCATCGCACCGGGAGAGTTCGTCGGCCATCACGGCGGCGGATTCCAGAGCCATCGAGGCGCCGACACCGGCATTCGGAAGAAACGCGCAGGCCGAGTCTCCCAAGAGGGCCACGCGGCGGCTGACCCATGCCCGGCTCCGGTAGTCGCTCAGATTCCAGAAGGACAGTTCGGAAAGATCGTCCGGCAGGCTGGCAACGATCTCTTTCGCGCCTCCGCCAAGGCTGGAGAAAAGCTCCCGCAGGCGATAGCCGTTCTGCCCGACGGATTCCGGTCCGATGAGATCGGTCGGCCCGGCGGCGATGGCGCCGGTGAGGCCCGGCGTGGGATAAACGCCCACAAACCGCCCTTTGCCCCAGTATTCGCGCACCGTATCCTTTGGCGTCTCGACCGCCGTCCACCACACCCAGAGGCCCCAGCCTGTGTCGTGGTCGGGTTCTTCGCCGAACGTGATGCGACGTGTTTTCGAATGGAGGCCGTCAGCGCCCACCACGCCGTCGAACATGGCTTTGGTCCCGTCCGTGAACCTCACGGCCACCTTGTTTTTGGTCTGCTCAAGGTGTTCCAGGCCGAGCCCGGTCTTCACGGGCACATCCTCCGCCGCGCGGCGCAGAAGATCGATGAGATCGCGGCGCAGGATCTGTCCAGTGTGGCCGAATTCCTTGCTGATCGGCGTCACATCGAACGCATGCAGAAGGTCGCCATTGCCGTTGTAGACCTCGTAGTTGCGGAACTCCGAGCTCCGGTGTTGAAAGTCTTCAAAAAGCCCGAGCCCGTGGAGCACGCGGCTGCCCATGGGGTAGAGCGTGATCATAGAGCCTGCCTGGCCCAGATCCGGCGAGCGATCGATGACCGTGCATCCGATCCCGCGTTGCTTGAGGAGCGCCGCAAGCGCCATCCCACCGATTCCCGCACCGACGATCAGAATTTCCATTGGCGTCGCATCGTTTTGTTCACTCTGCCACACCGGGCAACGCTCTGCGAGGTGGAATTTGGTTCGACGCGAAGCGATTTCGGAGCCAGAATGGTCATGCTATGAAATCCGTCCGCATCGTCGAGCAACTGGCCATCTTCATCGCCAACAAACCCGGAACGCTCGCCGAGGTCTGCGATGCGTTGGCAGGAAACAAGATCAACATCTACGGCCTCACCGTCTCCGATACCGTCGACCATGCCGTTGTGCGGATGGTTGTCAGCGACACGCGCCGCGCGATCGCGCTTCTGGAGGCTCATGGCACGCTCGTTGTCGAAAACGACGTGCTGATGATCGAGAACGACAACCGCCCGGGCGGCCTCTCCCGCATCGCCAAGTCGCTCTCCGCCGCCAAGGTCAACATCGAGTACGCCTATCTCGCCTCGATGCCGCTCGCCAAGCGGGGCCTCCTGATCCTTCGCGTTGGTGATGTCAAGAAAGCGCTCAAGGTCCTGACCGCTTTGAAGATGGACTAAGGTGCGCGCTGTCCCGGGAGACCGATTCTTTGACGCGTCACATATTTCCTCCCCGGTGCTGTTGACTGGGGGGCTGTCTGCGCGATGATGACTCCATGAACGGAATCGTGGCCAAGGCTGTTGAGATCCCGGGCGGCAGCCCGGAGGATGCCGTGCGCCGCGCGGCGCTGGAGATCCGCGAGGCCCTCGGCCGACCGGCTTCGATCGCGTTTGCCTTCATCGATCCCGGCGTCCTGCCCGCGCTCCCCGATTTTGTCGAAACCCTCCGCGTCGACGGCCACATCCGGAACGTCGTCGGCTGCACGGCCGGCGGCCGGATTTTCGGCTCCGCCGAGATCGAATCGGGCGGCGGGTGTTCGATCCTTGCGCTTGCGTGCGACGTGGGCGAGCCGATTGCCATCGATGAGGAGGAGTTTGTTCCCTCGGCGGCGCGCACGGCCGGAGCGAATGCCTGGGTGATGCTCTCGAACCCGCGCGAGTTTCCGGCCGATTCGTGGCTCAAGGAGTGGAACGCCGCTTTTCCAGGCCGCCCGTGCGTGGGAGGCATGGCCAGCGGCACCGGTAGCGAGCAGGAGGATCTGGCCGTGTTTTTGAATGACCGCATCGTGCAAGCCGTCGGTGTTCCTATCACCGGCAGCACAACGATTCTCCCGGTCATCAGCCAGGGATGCCGTCCGATCGGCGAGCCACTGACGGTGACGCGCGCGGATCACAATGTCGTTTACGCCCTCGGCGGCCAGCCGGCCTACCATGCGCTGGAAAGTGCGTTCGAGAGCCTGAGCGATACCGAGAAGTCCAACGCCCGTGGCAACCTCTTCGCAGGAATCGCCGGCACCGAATACGTGGACGAGTTCAAGCCCGGCGATTTTCTCATCCGCAACATCATCGGCGCGGACCCGAACTCCGGCGCAGTTGTCATCGCAGACATCCCGCGCATCGGCCAGACGCTTCAATACCAGCTGCGGGACCGCACGGTGGCGGGTGAGGACCTTTCCCGGGCGATCAATGCCGTTCCGCTCGCCGGCCGCCGGCCGTTTGCGGCGCTGCTCTTTTCGTGCCTCGGGCGCGGGGAGAAATTTTTCGGTGAGACCGGCTACGATGCCCGGCATCTTTCTGCCTGTATCGGTGGCAAGCCGCTGGCAGGATTCTTTTGCAATGGGGAGATCGCACCGGTAGCAGGAATCAACGCCCTCCATGGCTATTCGGCCGCCGGGGCCATCTGGGTGGAGACCAGTCTGTAGGAATCCGGGCGAATGAAAAAAATCATAGCGATTTTCTGTGTCGTTGTTGCCGGAGCTGCGCTGGCGGTCTGGCAGGGATGGATTCCCTTGCGCTCATCGCCGTCCGAGGCCGAGACGGCACCGTCAGCAACCGCCACCCGTGAGGCTGTCGAGTCGAAGCTCATGCTCTCCGGCGAGGTGACGCCGGCATTCCAAGTCGAAGTGAAAGCCGAGGTTGGCGGCAAAGTGAAGACGATCCATGTCGTGCCTGGCCAGAAGGTGGCCAAGGGGGATTTGCTCGTGACGATCGACGATACCGATCTCCTCAACGAAAAAGCCTCCGTTGAGACCGAGATTGAAGGCGCCCGGCTTTCCGTCGATAAAAACCGCGGAAACTACGAACGGGCCCGCGCGCTCTTTGAGCAGAAGCTCATCAGCAAGGAGGTCTTCTCCAACCTCGAAGCCGATTTTCTCATCTCGGAGAATTCGTTGGAAAAATCTGAGCGCCGTCTCCAATCCGTCGTCGACCGCCTCAGCAAAACCCGCATCCTGTCCCCCGGCGACGGCACGATCCTGGATGTCGCGATCAATGAAGGTCAGGTGGTTGTTGCGGCGGCGAGTGTGAATTCCGGCACGACTCTCATGCTCTTTGCCGACGTTTCCCGATTGCTCATCGATACGCACGTGAACCAGATGGATGCCGCCAGCCTGTCTGTCGGCCGCGAGATGACCCTCCGCTACGGCAACAGTGAGGATGCGGTGACGGCGACGATCGAGTTCATCGCGCCAATCGCCACGGTGAAAAATAACATCAAGGGATTCCAGGTGCAGGCGGCGATCCAGAACAACAACGGCCGGCTCAAGCCCGGGATGTCGGTGAGCATGGACGTGCCGGTCGGCCGGGCGGATGGCGTCGTCACCGTGCCGGTTTCGGCCATCTTCAAGGAGAAGGATTCCAAGGTCGTCTACGTTCGAAAGGGCGGCCACATCGAGAAGCGGCAGGTCTCGGTAGGTCTCACGGACCTCTCCAAAGCGGAGATCAAATCCGGACTCGATGAAGGAGAAGAAATTCTTCTCGTGGTTCCACCGGAATCTCTTCTCCACGCCAAGTCCTGACCTCTCCGTGGCGCTCGTTCAGCTCGACAGCGTAAGCAAAATTTATCGCGTCGGCGATCAGGAGATCCGTGCCCTCGACGGCATCGACCTCCGGATCGACGAGGGCGAGTTTGTGGCCATTATTGGACCGAGCGGAAGCGGGAAATCCACCCTCATGCACCTCCTCGGCTGCCTCGACGCTCCGACGAGCGGAAGGATGGAGATTTGCGGGAACGACCTCAGCTCGGCATCGCAAAACCGGCTGGCGGAGGTCCGCAACCGCGAGATCGGCTTTGTTTTTCAGGCCTTCAACCTCCTGCCGAAGCTCGATGTGGTTGGCAATGTCGAGCTTCCTCTGGTCTATGCCGGCGTTCCGGCGGCCGAGCGGAGGACCCGTGCGATCGAGGCCGCGAAGAAGGTCGGTCTCGGTGACCGGCTGGGTAACCGCCCGGTCCAGTTGAGCGGCGGCCAGTGCCAGCGCGTGGCCATCGCCCGCGCGCTCGTGAACAATCCCCGCATCGTCTTCGGCGACGAGCCGACGGGAAACCTCGATTCCACCACCGGCGAGATGGTCCTCCAGATGTTCAAAGACCTCCACGGCACGGGGAAGACGATCGTTCTCGTCACCCATGATCCCGATATCGCCGCCGTGTCCCGCCGCGTCATCGAGATTCGCGACGGGAAGATCCGCCGCGAATACGCGCCATGAATCTTCTGATCGCCCTCCAGATCGGACTGCGCGAGATCGGCGCGCACAAGTTCCGCAGCTTTCTTTCCATGCTCGGCATTGTGCTGGGTGTGAGCAGCCTCATCGCCACACTGGCCCTGACGACCGGCATCGAACGGGGCACCCGGGCCTTCATGCAGCAGATGGGCGGCCTGGAGTTTGTCAATGTCACCAACAAGGAGATCTCCAGCGAGATGTTCGATTTCTGGAACCTCTCGCCCGGCCGTACGCTCCGCGATGCCAAGGCTATCGAATCCGGAGCCCCGCTCATCTCGCATGTTTCGCCCGAACTCGCGTTCAATGCCGTGATCAGCGGCGATTCAGGGGAGTCGGACCGTGAGTCCGTGCGGGGCGTCTATCCGGACCATTTTGTGGTGGCGCGGCACGAATTGGCCGCGGGACGGTTCCTTACCGATCTCGACATCGAACGGGCGGCGCGCACGGCCGTTATCGGCCATTCCGTCGCGCGGCAGTTCTGGCCGGATGATCCGAGCGAGGAAATTCCTGGACGCTACATCCGCATCAACGACCAGCCGTTCAAAGTCGTCGGCGTGATGCCCTTCTACGAGCGCGACCGTGACCGTTTCCGCCGCCAGCAGGCGGCAAACCGGAATTTTGCCGGCCGCTCCGGCGGTCGCTGGGATCCCTTCCGGCAGAAAAACGAGGCCGTGATCATCCCGTTCTCAACGATGTTTTATGAGTTCCGCTCGGGCGCCTTTCCCGAGGATTCGATCGATTCTGTCCGGCTCGATGCGCTGACCCTGCGTGTGGGCGATCTGGACCGCTTTGCGGCGGCGCTCGACCAGGTCCGGGCCGTGCTCAACGTGACGCACCGCGGGGTGGACGATTTTGATCTTGAGACCCGCGAGGAGTGGTTCGACCGCATGGAGAGCAGCATCCGCGCGACGCGGCTCAGCGGCGGGCTCATCGCGATCATCAGCCTCATTGTCGGCGGTATCGGGATCACCAACATCATGCTCGCCAGCATCTCCGAGCGCGTCCGCGAAATCGGAATCCGCCTTGCCGTCGGAGCAAAGGGCCGTGACATCTTCACCCAGATCCTCGTGGAGAGCGTGACGATCGCCACGATCGGCGGCCTCCTGGGCATCGCGGCCGCCGGGGGGTTGATCGAACTGCTGAAGGTGATCGCTCCGTCGGAGAATACGCCGGTCGTCACGGTCGATGCCTTGGTTTTCAGCGTCGGGTTCGCGGTGCTCGCGGGCTTTCTTTCCGGCATCTACCCTGCGCTGCGGGCTGCCCGACTGCATCCGATCACCGCCCTGCGCTACGAGTAACGGGCGAGGCTTGAGCGGAACTCAGGCGACTCTCTCGACGAAGACGTCGCGGGCCAGATCGCGTCCGATCGCCACGCGCGATCCCATGAGGAGGCACAGGCAGACGCCGTGGTCGGCCACTTTGCAGACCTCGGCGGTCTCGCAGAACCCGAGCTCGCGGAGACGTTTGGACGATGCGCCGGTCTCCCGCATCCGCGTGATGCGAAGGATCTCGCCGCACCGTGCATGGCACAGATTCATCGGTTCCCCAGCGTTCATCTTGCCAAACAATGCACCGATTTTGGAAAATGTTGAGAAGTAATCTCAGCGAAATTGACTCCGCGCAATTTCACCCTCTAAGGCCAGAGGGCGAGCCGGAGGCCGCCGGCCAGTGAAAACGCGATCATCAGCCACTCGAACGTGACCTGATTGATCTTTCCGAGGAGGAATTTTCCGGCGAATACGCCCGCCACCACGGCGGGAATGAGCAGGGCGTCGAGGAGAAGGGATCCGGGATGGATCAGCCCTAGCGACGCGCTGAAGGGAACTTTGATCACATTCACGATGAAGAAAAACCACGCCGCCGTGCCGACGAATTCGTATTTCGGCAAGCGGCAGGCAAGGAGGTAGATGGTCATCACGGCACCGGCGGCATTGGCGAGCATGGTCGTCACGCCCGCCGCCCAGCCGGTCGGCCATGCGATGGCCGGATGTTCCGCAAAGACCGCCGATGTCCGTACAAAAAGCTTCTGCACGATTGTGAGGCCGACGAGCACGACGACCATCCAGCCGATGAGGGGTCCAAAAGCCTTCGTCGGCACGTGCTGCATCAGCCACCAGCCGCTGACGATCCCGACGACCGCGGGCACAAGAAGCCGGATGAGGTGGCGCCAGATGGTGAATTTGCGGAACGCGTGCACCGCAAAAAGATCCGCCACGATGAGCAGAGGAAGGATCGCTCCGGTGGACTCCCGAACCGGCAGCACCTGGGCCATCAGCAACACGGCGACCATGCCGACGCCGCCGAATCCGGTTTTGCTCAGTCCGATGCAGACCCCGGCAATCGCAGCCAGCACCCATTGCCAGCCGTCGAGCGGCGGGAGCAGGCTCAACGTCCTGTCCGCACGGCGGCGGTCTTGCGGGAGTTGCGGGATCTCATGGCGCGAGGCATAGCGGGGCGCGGGTCGGGGCTCAAGCCCCGGCTGCGGCGGATTGCTCGCTCACGGGGGCCAGGTGCTTCCGAAGCCGGCTCCCTGCCGCATCGAGCAGGAGGACGACGGCAAGGATCACACAGAGGACGGCGGCGAATTTGTCCCACTGGTAAAATTCCTGATACGTGTGCAACCACACGCCGATCCCGCCGGCGCCGACATAGCCGATGATGGCAGCCGAGCGGAGGTTATACTCCAGCATCCAGAGGATATGACTCCAGATCAGCGGGCGTGCCTGCGGCCAGAGACCGTATTGAAACGCCTGGATCCTCCCCGCCCCCGCCACGCGCAGGGCTTCGGAAACGGCGGGATCCGCCGCCTCGAAGGCGTCGCTGAAAAATTTTCCCAGATACCCGAGCGAGTAAAAAATCAGCGCGACCACGCCGGCAGCGGCGTTGGCACCCATCACAGCCACCGCGAGCAGCGCCCAGATCAGGCTCGGGATCGAGCGCACGGTGCTCAGAAAAAAACGCGAGATCGCGACCATCCAGCGAGGGGCGATGTTGGAAGATGCGGCTGCGGCCAGAGGAACGGCGACCAGAGAGGCGCCGATCGTCGACAGCACCGCAATCTGAAACGTTTCCCACAGCGCCGGGGCCACCTGAGGGAGAACGGCGAAATCCGGCGGCCAGAACCGCTCTAGAAACCGCCGGAGGTTCGCGCCGTAATCCAGCGTCCGCCCGGATCCCCGCAGGGCGGGCAGGGAAAAAACCGCCGCCACCGCGAGGAGGATCAACGCCACCCGCGGAGCGTCGGGCAGGCGCGGCCGGGGCTGGGGAGCGGGATGTTGGCTCACGGAACGGGGATACGGAGGCTCAGGCCTCGCGACGGGTCAGTTGCCAACCCGTCTCCCGGTCCAGGGAGAGGGTGAGATCTGCAAAACGCCCGACGAGCCCCGGATCGTGCAGCGAGCAGATCAGCGTGCGGCCGCGCGCTTGCGCTTCGTCGCGGAGGGATTCGAGCAGGCCGGCTGCCAGTGAGGAATCGAGCTGCGAGACCGGCTCGTCGGCGAGAAGGACCTCCGGCTCCGCGATCAACGCCCGCGCAATGGCAACGCGCTGGCGTTCTCCCCCGGAAAGCCGGGAGACAGGCGTTTGCTCCATCCCGCCAAGGCCGACGCGCGAGAGCAGCCCGGCTGCGAGGGTGCGGTCGGCTTTGCTGAATCCGAAAAGCGTGCGCCACCAGGGCCTCTGCCCGAGAAGTCCGCAGAGGACATTCGTTTCCGCCGTGGCATTCGGATTCAGCCGGAGGTGCTGAAAAACCACGCCCATCCGCTGGCGGAAGTCCGCCGGCGAGTGCCAGCACCGGTTTCCGCATTGATAATGGATCCCGCCGGCCGCCGGAGGGAGCAAGCCGGCCAGGCACGAAAGCAGGCTGCTCTTGCCGACGCCCGACGGCCCCACCAACGCGACGAAGCTGCCGCGGGGAATCTCGAGGTTGAGCCCGCGCAGGAGAAGACGCCCGCCGCGTGAGACGTCCAGCTCCAGAGTATGAACATGGACGTCCATGACGGCACTCATGGACGGGATGGTGCAACGAGCTCCAAAGCCTCAACGACCGGAGCCAGATGAGCGTCCTCATCCGCCTCGACAAGCGCCGAGGAAAAGACCGCATCGCGTAGAGCGGGTTCTGAGCTACCAAGGCCGAGCAGGGCTTTTTTAAGAGCATCCCGCTTGGCGGGATCCAGCCCGGCCGCTGCCGCAATCACATGCGTGGGAACCGGCCCCTGCTTCGCGACGATCTTCAGCTTCGCGCGCTGATCCGCGGAGAGGTGCTTGTCCTTCTCGAAAACATAATCGCTCACCGCAGCGGCCTCGGCCTCCCCCGCGAGCACGCGTTCGACCGCGCTCGCATAGCCGGTGCCGAACCACACGTTGCCGGTCCCGAAGAACTCCTGCGGATCGGTTTTGACCCATCCCTTGCGGTGGAGATCGAGCATCGGAATCAGGTATCCCGACGTGCTCGTGCGGCTGGCGAAGGCGATTGGTTTTCCGCGGAGGTCTTCAACGGATTGGTAGGGCTTTTCCTTCAGCGCGAGCCAGTAGCTCGAGTAGTCCCGGCGTCCGGCGATTTCCCCGGCCAGCAGCAGCTTTGCCGCCCCCGCCTTGCGGGCATTCACCAGATCGGTCGCGCTGAGGTAGCCGGCATCAATCGAGCCATTGGCCAAACCCTCGATGATCACCGCGGAGGAGAGCGGAACGATGACGTCGACGGTTTTCCCGAGTTCCTTGCCGAGCGCGGTGCCGAGGGCCTGGCGCTCGGTGAGCATTTTGTCGGGATCCTTGTCGGGCTTGAGCGCAATGACGATATCGGCGCTCCACAGCGGCGTGGCGAGGGCGAGAAGAAGGGCGAAGGCTTTCATCGGATTAAAAGGTCACGCCGCCCTGGAAGCCGAGGATGGTGGAGTTCGCGATGGCCGAGGTGCCGTTGGGCTGCATGATGTATTGCAGATACGGCTGCACATACGCCCACTTGTTGAGCTGCACACGGTGGCCGAATTCCAGTACGGCGGTGGAGTTCGGCTGGTTCGTTTTTCCGGCACTTTGGAGCTCCTCAATGTTGTTGATGCTGTAGCTGCCGCAGGCGAAGGAGATCATCGTCTGGTCGTCATCCCGCGTGGGCAGCAAGCCGCGATAAACCAGGCCGGTATGGAAGTAGAAGGGCAGGATGTTGTTCACCGGCGGGGCAAAGGTGACGAGGCTGAAGAAGTTGAGCCCCTGCTCGGAGAGCTTGGCCTCGGGAGCAACCACGGTCTTTTTCCCGTCTGCCGCCACCACGTTTTTTCCGGAGGATTCCTCAACCGCCGGCGCCGCTTCGCGGAAGAGCATCTGATCGGCCTGCCAATAGAAGCCATAGCGGCTCGAGTAGCTGTCGCCGTTGAAGGCGGTATTGGGGCCGCCGAAGGAATATCCGCCGAAGGCGTAGCGGCCCGGAAGCTTGCTTTTGCCAATGCGGGGGGTGAACCCGGTTTCGCCCAGGAAATAAAGCCCGTTCTGCGACGGATCGGGGCCAAAGCCTTCGAAGGCCAGACCGTGATTCGCCGTGGAGGTGCCCTGCGGGAAGGCCATGAAGAAACCCGCACGGGCATAATGCCAGTCCACCGGCTTCACCGTCAGCACGCCGCCCCAGCTGGCGAAGCTGGAGGAGAACGGAATGTTGCCGCCAAGGCCCTTCGAGCTCTTTACGGCGTTGTTGATGTAAAGTTTGGAGAGGGGCTGATCGATAAAGAAGCGCTGGGGTTGCAGCCAGCCGCCGCTCACGCTCACGAATTTCTTGATGCCGAAAAGCTCGGGTGTGGTGTAGGTCGCGCCGAAATTGACCAGACGCCATTGCTTTCCGCCCTGGTAATCCGACGGTTGGAACGTGCTGAACGCCCCCGCGCGCAGGTTGGGGTTCAAGCCGTCGCGCCAGCGGACTTCCGAAAACGCCTTCAATCCCTCCAGCGCCTCCAGTTTGGTCAGCTTCGCAAAATCCAGCTCGGCCCCGAATTTCACCTCCTCATCGAAAAAGCCGGACCGAACGCCGGGTTTCCCTCCCGCAACAAACCCATAGTAGGTGCCTTTCCACTCCCCGGAGATTTTCAGGCCATGATCCTCAATCGCCGGCCGCAGCCCGAACCACTCCCCAGTGGCTCCCCGCCCGTTCCACCAGTCTTGAACGACCTCGGCGGAAGCTGTGGAAATGAGGGACAGGCACAAGAGGGAAGGCAGAATTTTCATAGGAAACGGTCGAGGTAGGTTGAGCGCAAATGAGATTGCATCTCAGTATCAGCCACGCAAGAAAAAAGCTCCCGGCTGCTTTTTCCTACGTTTCCTATGGAGGATACCCTCCTAAGACAGGTCCGCGCCCGGCTTGGATCAGGCGGGAAGGATTTTCGCCAGATTCAAGTTGGACGTCCGCGCGAAGCTGGCGAGTTCGTCGGCATGACCGTCGAAAACCGCTTTCAGAACCGCCGCGTCATCCGAATAGCCACCCGGCATGCAGTCGGGGATGATGTCCACGCCCTTGGCCAGATATTTCATGGCAAAAATGGCTTCGGGCAAGGCGCTGAAGTCCGCTGGAACATAGACGTCGTCGAGCACATCCTCAATGTAGCGGAGCAAAAAGGACGCCTGCTCCCGGAGGAGAGACTGTCCGGCGGCTTCCAAGGTCTCGGCCTTGAGTTTGTAAACGGCCAACTGGCGGCGGAATTGATCGACTTCGCCGGCGGTGATGGCCTGACCGCCTTGGACAACGTATTCTTGGATGCTCGACATAAAGGAGATAGATTAGACAGGTTCCGGTGCCCGGCGTTCAACGACAATCGGACCGGCGAACGAATTTGTCT
>CAZSMN010000045.1:0-16211 GCA_964607615.1 uncultured Chthoniobacterales bacterium
CAAAGAACTCGGCTTCGATTGGCTTCTCGGTCAGTTTGCCCTACCTGGCGGAACAGGGGTCTTCGGCGGTGGCGGCACAACGAATGGAGGAGGTAATATCGCCGGAACATCGATCGTTGACGGGTCGGTTGTTAACGGAAATTCGGCCTATCCCTTCGTCAACCCGAACAGCCCTCTCCCGATTGGCTCGAGCAGCCTCTCCTCTGGGCCCATCACGGCAGGCAATCGCTCCGGCACCTCCGGCATCAGCGTCAATGCGCTTGACGGTCTGCTCTTCGGATCACCCGTTGGACCTGCTCCTGCGGTACTCGCGCTGGCAGGCGTGTTTACCAACCCGCAGTTTCAGGTAGTTCTTCGTGCTCTTGATCAGAGCAAGGGAGTCGATTTGGTGAGCGCTCCTAAGGTCACCACAAAGAGCGGTCAACGCGCTACGATCGAAATCGTCCGCGAATTTCGTTATCCGTCTGAATACGACCTGCCTCAGGTGACCCAAAGTGCCGGGCGTGTATACACACCCGCCACTCCGACATCGCCTACCGCGTTCGAGGTACAAAACGTAGGGATCACGCTTGAAGTCGAACCGACGGTTGGACCTGATGGGTTCACCATCGACCTCGTTCTGGCTCCCCGGATTGTGGAGTTCGATGGCTTCATCAACTACGGCAGCCCGATTCGAGCAAATGTGACCTACCAGGGTGTCGATGCTCTCGGTTTCCTTCTCCCCCCGGTGGAAGGTAATGTGCTCGTCACAGAGAATGTGATCAACCAACCGGTTTTTTCAACACGCGAGGTGACCACTCAGGTCTCTGTCTACGACGGGCAGACTGTTGTGCTCGGTGGTTTGATGAGAGAGGATGTTCAAAAGGTCGAGGACAAGGTGCCGATTATAGGAGACATCCCCTTGGCTGGACGCCTCTTCCGAACAACAGCCAGCCAGCACATCAAGCGCAACCTGATCATGTTTGTGACGGCGAGCCTTCTCGATCCCGCTGGTCAACCCCTCGTCAAATCAGACGAGGAAGATCAAATTATCGCGGTGCCAGACGGTCAGGTGATGGACGCAGAAACCATTTCCGGAGACCCACTTTCCGCACCTCTTCCCCAGTAGCCAATGAGAGCCTCCCAGCAGGATTCATCGCTCAGTTCCCAAACCACGAATCGCCTAGAAAATCTTTTCATCATGCGCTTTCCGCATCTCCTACTGGCCATACTGACGACACTAGCGCCGGTAGCCGTCCACGCTCAAAACCTGGAATCCCTCGCTTCCCGCGAGGTGGTTCGCAGACAGGAAAACCTGGCTCTCGCCGAAAAGCGGATGGCAGCAGGCGACAAGGCGATGCGCGATGGAAACTTCGAAGTCGCATACACCAGTTATCTCGATGCGGTCGAATTGATCCCTTCTGGTCCCGCAACAGTCAAAGAGCGTAGCCCGGCCCTGAATAAGTTCAGCGAGATCGCAATTGCCTACGCCAATAACCTCGTTCAGAACGGCCGGTATGGAGATGCAGAGCGCGTGGCCAAGACGGTTCTACTCCCGCAGTTCAACCCGACTTACAAGCCGGCCATCCAGTTTCTCTCAAACTTGGAGCAGTCCGACTACTTCAACAAAACCGTTACTCCTGAATTTGCGGCGTCTCGCGAGGAGGTTGTAAAGCTTCTCGCGGAGGCTGACGGGTTCTACGCCACTGGGCGTCTCGATCTTGCCATCAAGCGCTACGAACAGGTTTTGAACATCGACCGCTACAACACGGCCGCCAGGATGGGAATGGAGCGCGTCAATAATCAGAAAAGCAACTACTACGGAGAAGCTTACAACGAGACCCGCAGCCGGATGTTGTGGAGTGTAACAAGGTCGTGGGAGCGGCCGGTCCGCAAGCTCCAGGGGCGGGACACGGCGTCCGGTGGTCAGGCCCGGAACATCGGCGCCGCCAGCACGGAATCGATTTCTGCGAAGCTCAATAGAATCATTATTCCTAAAATTGATCTCCGCGACGCAACAGTCCGCGAGGCCGTCGAGTTTCTGAAACAGCGTAGCCGCGAACTCGACTCGACAACGGACGACCCCGGCCAGAAGCGGGGTGTGAACATTGTTCTCAAGCTTCCGGCCGCTGATGCCGCCGCTCTGGCCACGGTGCCGCCGCCGGACGGGAGCACGCCTGTCGCCGACGCTGCCCAAACGGCTCCGGTAGTCACTGAGGATTCCAAGGTGACACTGGCTCTGAACAATGTACCGCTGATTGAGGCCTTGCGCTACCTCACGGAGTTGGCTGGCTTGAAGTATAAGATCGAACCGTTTGCGGTCTCGATCGTCCCGCTCACCGAGAATACAGACGAATTCATCACCAAGGAATATCGCGTCCCGCCCGGATTCATCCCCGCCCGCTCTACGTCGGATGCAGACGCAATGCCGACCGCTGGTTCCGGACCCACCTCTGTCACCGACAACCGTCTCCTAGGCAAAACGGATGCGCTTGAATACCTGAAAAGCCAAGGCGTTCCCTTCCCGACAGGATCCTTTGCACAGTATGTGCCGGCGGGCAGCAAGTTGATCGTGAGAAATACCCAGAGCGCGATTGATACCATCGACTACATCGTCGATGCGACCGCCGGCGTTCAGCCCACTCAGGTGGAGATCGAGTCGAAGTTTCTGGAGATAACTCAGAATAATCTCAAGGAACTGGGCTTTAACTGGATGCTCGGCCCGGTAAGCATCGGTGGGGGAGTATATGGTGCAGGAGGCACGGAAGGCTTTGGCCAGGTTGTCAACCCCGCAGTGAATCCGTTCGGAAACGTAGGCACGAACCCCGTCACCGGTGGATTGCGCTCGGGACGTGGAACCAGCCCGAATGCGGCTGTGACAGCGAATTCGATTGACGCCCTTTTGGCGGGCGTAACTCCTGGCACGGTAGCTACTGCGCCGGCAATGTTCGGTCTGTCTGGAATCTTCTCGAATCCTCAGTTCCAAGTTATCATTCGTGCTTTGGACCAAAAGAAAGGCGTCGACTTGATGTCAGCGCCCAAAGTCACAACGAAGAGCGGGAATAAAGCGGTGATTAAAGTCGTGCGCAACTTCCCGTATCCGACGGAGTTCAACCCGCCGGAGCCGCCTGAGCCGGCCACAACAACGACATCGTCGCTCGTGTTCGATGTAGGCTTCATTTCCCAAGGCACGGTGACTCCGGCAACTCCCACAGCGTTTGAGACGCGCGATCTCGGCGTGACCCTTGAAGTCGAGCCGGTTGTCGGCCCGGATAACTACACGATCGATCTGAACCTTGCTCCTGAGGTGGTGGAATTTGACGGCTTTATCAACTATGGCAGCCCGATTTTAGGGCCGACCTACAACGCTCTTTCGGTTCCGCAGATTACGACCAGTGTCCTCACTCCCAACGTGATCAACCAGCCGATATTCTCGACACGTAAAGTCACAACCAGCGTGAGCATCTGGGATGGTCAGACGGTGGCGCTTGGCGGACTGATCCGCGAGGATGTGCAGAAGGTTCAGGACAAGGTGCCGATCCTCGGAGACATTCCCCTTGCCGGTCGGCTCTTCCGCTCGGACGTCGACCAGAAGATCAAGCGGAACCTGATCATCTTTGTGACAGCCCGTTTGATGGACGCTCAGGGCCAGCCGGTTCGGATGGAAGACGAGCAGGAAGAAGTTGTCGAGCCTCTCGGCTTGCCGGAAACCCTGCCGCCTCCTGCTTTCCAGCAGCCTTCGTTCGGCAAGTAGGTTTTGCTCCTCAAGCGGCGGCGGTTGGTTTTCACACCGGAGTTGTAGCGGTGTCTGCCGGATTGGAGGGTTGATGAGTGATCCGATAGCGCGAGGGCCCGCGGGGGACCCAAGCCGGTGACGGAGAACGACCGCCGGTCTGTGATTTCCGCGGGAGTTGCGAGTGGATCGATGCGGTTGTTCGTGTAAAGTTCCCGTCAACAATGGCCTCGGAATTACCAGACTCACCGGAATCCCTACGAAAGTCGCTGCGGATCTACAAGGGGCTTGTGGAGGTGAGCGGGTTGATCAACTCGATCGAGGAATACGGCGAACTCCTCAAGGCCGTGCTCAATGTGGCGCGCCGGGTGATTCAGGTGGAGGCGGCATCTCTCTTTCTTGTCAACGACGAGACCGGGGCGCTTGAGCTTGTGATTGCGACGGCCGGCGAGGACGGCTTCGCAGAGCCGCGAATCTCAGTTCCCAAGGGCAAAGGGATTGCCGGATGGGTGTTTGAGAAGGGCGAGGCCCTCCTGATTCCGGATGCCTATGCGGATGCCCGCTTTTACAAGGAGGCGGACCGGCAGACCGGATTCGTGACACGTTCGATTCTCTGCGCCCCTTTGAAGAGCGATGGAAGAGTCACCGGAGTAATTCAGGTGCTGAATCCCAATGGGAAAGCCGCGTTCGAGAACGAAGATCTCGACGGTTTCTGCGCCTATGCGGATCTCACGGCAACTGCATTGGAAAAAGTGCGATCTCTGGAAAAAGCCCGTGCGCAAGAGCGCATCGAACACGATCTTGCGATCGCGTCAGAGATTCAAAAGGAACTCCTCTCTCGCGCGATACCCTCATCCGTTCCCGGATGGGTTTTTGCCGCACACAATGCGCCGGCAGCGAATGTGGGAGGGGACTTCTACGGCGTCTTTCCCCGCGCGGGAGGGGATGTTTATTTCGTTGTGGGTGATGTGTCGGGAAAAGGGATCTCCGCATCCCTCCTCATGGCACAAACGCTCAGTGCCATGACCTTTGTCTTTGCGGCGGCCTCCGGCCCGGCCGATGCTCTGGAGCAACTCAATGCCACACTTAGCGAACGCATTGTGCGCGGAATGTTTGTGACGAGCCTTGTCGGCAAGCTGCCTGCTGGCGCACAGCGTGTGGAGCTGGCAAGTGCCGGGCACTGCCGGCCGATTCTGCTGCGTCCGGATTCCGGCCCCGAGCTTCTGGAGGTTCCGTCCTCTCTGCCCATCGGCGTGATGCCCCGGTCCCGGTATGCGCAGGCGACGATCGAGTTTCTACCCGGCGATTGCCTGATTCTCTATACCGACGGGTTGAGCGAGTCCCGCGCCGCTGCCGGAGAGGTCATGTTTGACGAAAAGCTTCTGACCGCGCTCGCGGGCGGCAATTCGGGGCCGCGGGATCTTCTGGGGAAGTTGCTGACCGCAGAGAAAAACCATCGTGGGCGCGGGGCCCAGATGGATGACTTGACGGTGCTTGCCGTGGGATTTCAATGAGCTGCGTGAAGTTAACGTTTCAAAGCCGCACCGACACGCTGTGCGATGTCCGGGCAAGCGTGAGGGAGTTTCTTGCCGGAACGCCGCTTTCCGAGGAGGACAGCCAGCTCGTCGTTCTCGCTCTTGATGAGGCCTGCACGAATATCATCCGGCATGCCTATGGCAACGCCTGCAGAACCATACGCATGGAGATGAAGAAGATGCCCGGCAAAATCCGCTTTATCCTTCGGGACTACGGCAAGTCGTGCGATCCCGGGAAGATTCGCGGCAGAAGCCTCGAGGAGATCCGCCCCGGCGGCCTCGGTGTTCACATTATCCGTCAGGCCTTCGACCGGGTGGTGTATGAGCCCTGCAGCCGAGGCACGCGGCTCACCATGGAGCGTGCGATCTAGGCAGGTCAATCGCTGACCTTGCCCCTCATCTGCTTGATCTCGCCCCGCCGGCGCTTCTGCTCGACGAGTTTGCGCTTGGTGGAACGCGAGCGGCTTGCGCTCTGCCGTCGGGCCTTGGAAGCGGCGGCGCGGCGTTCCTGATCGCGTGCTTTCCGCAGAGCGGTGATTTTTTCCGCGAGCAGGATGAGGGCGTCGGCACGGTTCTTGGATTGCGACCTTGAGGTGGAGACGCTGACGCGGATTCCCGTCGGCACATGGTGGAGCGTGACACGGGTCTCGACCTTGTTGACATTCTGCCCGCCCGGGCCGGAGGAGCGCGAGAAAACCGTCTCGATATCCTGAGCGCGGAGCAGTGCCATGCGGAAAATCTCACGTGGAGTTTGATCCTTTGCAAGGTCTGTGATGCAATCGCCAACCAATGGAACACCGGATCTTCACCGCAGGAAATGTCACCGTTGATGAGGTGATTGCCGGAGATATCCGTTTCCAGATCTCGCGTCTCGGGGCGGAAATGATCAGCCTCGCACGGCTTGGCAGTACGGGTTGGACGGGGTTTCTCCATCGCGATGGTATCATCCAGCCTCCGGCTTCGGGATGGGCGAACCATGCGACTGTCATGGGCTACTTTCTGCACCGGCTCTGGAAGGAGCAGTCGGTTTACCGGGGCCATCTCATCAAGGGGGGCAACCATGGATTTCTGCGTCATCTCAGCTTCGGTGAGCCTCAAGTGCTCGATGACGGGCTGGTTTACACCGTTCTATCGTCTCAGATTCCGACGGGAGCCTATCCGTTCAAAGTGCGGCTGGATCTCTCCTACCGGATCGTTGGCGAGGCGTTGCGTGTTGAATTCCGGTTCACCAATGAGGAGGACGCCGACGCACACGTGAGCTTCGGCCTGCATCCCGGTTTTGCGGTTGCTTCGCTTGATTCTGCCGCGATCCATTTTCCCCCGGGCGTCTACCGTCGTCACATGGCGCCGGGAAACTTCCTCAATGGTGAGGTGGAGACCCTCTCGTTTGCAGGTGGAGAGATGCCCTACGATCGCGCCCGGCTCGGCGACTCCTTCCTCCTCGAGCTCGCAGGGCTTACGGACAAGCAGTTCTCGCTCAGCGTGCCGGAGCGGGGAACGCAATTGGATCTCGACTTCACCGACGTGCCCTACATGACGCTCTGGAGCGATTCGTCCGACTTTATCTGTATCGAGCCCTGCTGGGGTTTGCCCGACAGCAATCCGCCGGTGCCTTTTGAGCAGAAGGCCGGCATCCAGCGGATCGGCCCGCGTGCAAGAATCTCCCGATCCTTTTCCCTGACTCCATCTTTCCTCTGACCATGATCCTCTCGCTCCTTGCTCTTTGCATACGGCTCGTTCTGCTAGCACTCGCCACTTTTGCGTTCGTCGTTCTTTTCGAGCACGGCCCAGCCGGCTACGTGGAGGGCGCGAAAACGGAGTGGGTTGCCCTTTCGGAAACGATTGGCAAGTGGAGCGGCAACGTCCAAAAAACACCTCCTGCCGGCACTTGATGAATCGGCTCACCCCCCCTAAGATTCGAAACTCCTTATGTCAGTAAAGACAGAAAAAGATCTCCCCGAACCCCTGAAAGCGACGTGGCTCAAGGCCATGAGCGCGATGCAGCTCAAGAACTACGGCTACGCCATTCAGCTGCTCCAGACCGTTCTCAAAACCAGCCCGGATTTTCTTGCGGCCCGGCAGCTTGTGCGCAAGGCGGCCGTTGCGAAGAGCGCCGGAAAGAAAAGCGTGCTTGGCGGCCTTTCAAGCGCTTCCTTCAGCACGATGAAAGTGCAGGGGCTGGTCAAAAAAGATCCGGCTGCTGCGATGGATGCGGTCGAGAAAATTCTTGAAGCCGAACCCTTCAGCCCCCAGGCAAACCAGCTTCTCCGTGAAGCGGCTATGGCGGCGAATATGCCCGAGGTAGCGGTTTTCGCGCTTGAGACCATCGTCGAGGGAAATCCGAAGGATACGAAGACGATGCATGAGATCGCGAAGCATTACATGCAGCAGGGGCTCCCTGAGAAGGCGGTCGAATGGTACGGCAAAATCACCGACCTGGTCCCGAACGATCTCGTCGCCGTCAAAGGCGGCAAAGACGCCTCTGCGGCGGCTTCGATGCAGAAAGGCGGATGGGAGCGTGAAGACACGACCTACCGCGATCTCATCCGTGACAAGGAGCAGGCTGTCTCCCTCGAGCAACAGGCGCGCGTCGTTCGCAGCGACGACATGATCGACCAGCTTCTGGCGGATCTCCACGCAAAGATCGAGCAGGATCCCAGCAGCGTCGATGCCTCGCGCAAGATCGCGGAACTCTACGAGCAGCGCGATGATCTGGAAAATGCCGCGAACTGGTATACCTATGCTGCAAGCTTGACGGGAAACTCCGACGGTGCGCTGGTCCGTAAAGCGTCCGACCTGACCCTCAAGCAGTTTGATTTGGCGATCCAGGCGCGTGAGGAGATTATCGCGGCCAATCCGGAGTCCGAAGAGGCGAAGCAATACGCAGCCGAGCTCGAGGGCATCAAAGAACAGCGAGCCTCCCTCATGCTTGACGAGGCCAAAAAGCGCGTCGACCGCAACCCGACCGATCTCATCTTCCGATTCGAACTGGGCGAGATTCTCGTGAACCTGCATCGCTTCCAGGAGGCCATCCCGGAGCTTCAGAAGGCCCGCCAGAACCCGAGCGTTCGTATCAAGGCGATGAATCTCCTGGGTCGCTGCTTCACGGCGCGTTCGATGTTCGACCTTGCCGCGAAGACGCTTTCCGATGCCGCTTCCGAGCTGACTGCGATGGATGCCACCAAGAAAGACGTGGTTTACAATCTCGGCCTTGTCTACGAGCAGATGGGCGACAAAGAAAAATCCATTGCGTCCATGAAGCAGATCTACGAGGTGGACTACGGCTATCGCGACGTGGCGGCCCGCGTCGAGGGTTCCTACTGAGCGGTCCCCGAAGGGGCCTTGCTGTTTAGAAGTAAACCGCCGGCGGGGATTATTGCCGGCGTTTGCTCAGTGCACCGTCCGGCCCCGGCTCAGGCCACCTGGCGGAGTTGGATCGAATCGAACCGCTCGCTACCGGCCACCACGTCGCTTAGCACGATCAATTGATCGCCCGGCTTGACGAGCCCGCGGCGGAGAAGCTCGGCCTCTGCATCCGCGATGGTGTGGGTGGGATCGATTCCGAAAGCCATCTGGATCGCGTGGGTGTTCCAGTTGAGCGCCAGCCTGCGCACGACGTCGGCTGAAGGGGAAAAGGCAAAAATCGGAGCATTATCCGGCCGGAGGTGGCTGGCGTTGTCGGCCATGAGGCCGCGGCGCGTGAAGACGATGATTTTCGAGTTCTTGAACGAGTTAGCCAGTGCCACGGCGGACTTCATCGTTTTGAGGCGGGTCGTATTGACGATAGCATCCTTCGAGTAACCGGCCCCTCCACTCATTCCGATGCGCCGTGCCACGCGGTCGAGGATCTCCACGCACTTGACCGGATACTTTCCGACCGTCGTCTCTCCGCTGAGCATGATGGCGTCCGCCTGTTCGTAAACGGCATTCGCGACGTCGGTGATCTCGGCGCGCGTGGGGAGGGGATTTTCGATCATGCTCTCGAGCATGTGCGTCGCAACGATGACGGGGCGTCCGATCTGGATGCACTTCTTGATGATGCGCCGCTGGATGATGGGGAGTTCCTCCATCTCGCATTCGATTCCGAGATCACCGCGGGCGATCATCACGGCATCGGACGCCCGGATGATCTCGTTCACGTACTTCACCGCATGTTGATCCTCGATCTTGGCAATCGTCCGGGCGGCGCTGCCGTGTTCCTGAAGCACGCGCTTGAGCTCGAGGATATCAGCCGCCTCGCGGCAGAAGCTCAGAGCGACGAAGTCGACTCCAATGGAGGCCCCGAGCTCGACGTCGGCGAGGTCTTTTTCGGTCAGCGGGGGGAGATTCACCTTCACTCCGGGAAGGTTGATGTGGCGCCGGGAGCCGAGCGTGCCGGCTGTGAGAACCTCGCAGCGGATGCGGTTGGAGTTTTTCTCGAGCACCTTCATGTGCATCACGCCGTTATCGACGAGAACGGTATCGCCGACGCCGATGTCGTCGATGAGTCCGTCATAGTTCACATCGACGGAAAACTGCTCCTCGCTGCGGGATCCGCGCACGGTGAACTCAAAGATATCGCCGGGCTTGAGGTTGAGTTTGTTTTTCAGATCGCCGGTGCGGATCGCCGGCCCCTGCGTATCAAGGAGAACGGCCGTCACGATCCCCAGCTCGGAGGAAATTCGGCGGATCCGCTTGGTGACCTCCCGGACCCAGTCGTGGGTCGCGTGGCTCATGTTCAGGCGGAAAATGTTTGCCCCCGCTTTGATCAGTTCGGTCAATTTCTCGGGTGAATCGCTGGCAGGTCCAAGCGTGCAAATAATCTTCGTCTTGCGCATGGCCTTCCAGAAACGGCGTTGGTCGTAAAAAATCAAGCCGTATCCCTCCGATCTTTGCGCTGAGACAATGCTGGCGTAATCTTCGCGCCATGGAAGCTACGGATGTTGTCATTGCTATTGCCTGTCTTCTTGCCGGCGGGGTCTTTGGTTGGCTTGTGGCTTCACGGCGCGGAGGCTTGCAGCTTGGCGCTCTGGAGGCCGCCGCTGCGGCCGATCGCGCGCGATTGGAGGTGCTTGGAAGTCAGGCAGAAGGGATGGAAGCCGCTCTGGCAACGGCGCGCTCCCGCATCAATGAGCTTTCTGCCGATCTCGCAACGGCCGAGGCCGGACGCACTTTTGCCGAGACGCGGGCGGATTCCGAGGAGCAACGCTGGGCGGCGGCGCAAGAGAAGATGCGGCTCGAATTCGAGCAGCTCGCGGCCAGGCTTTTGGAAGAGAAGAGCAGCAAATTTCTGGATCTGAACCAACAAAGCCTGGGGGCGTTGCTCCAGCCGCTCCGGGAGCGCATCGGTGAGTTTCGTGAACGGATTGAGGCCATCCACTCGGAGGAATCCAAATCCGCCGCGACGCTTGGTGGGCAGCTCAAAGTGCTCCAGGACCTCAACCTCCGCATGGCCGATGAGGCCGCGCAGCTTGTTTCCGCTCTCAAGGGACAGTCGAAGTCGCAAGGCTCCTGGGGCGAACTCGTGCTGGAAAAGATTCTGGAGAAATCCGGACTTCGTAAGGGAGTCGAGTATGACACGCAGACCTCGCTGCGTGATGAAGAGGGCTCGCGCCGCATGCCGGATGTGATCATCCGGCTCCCTGAGGGACGTCACCTGATTGTAGATGCCAAGGTCTCGCTCACGGCTTATGAGCGTTCGGTTAATGCGCCCAGTGATGCGCTCCGCACGGCGGCGCTCCGCGAGCATGCGACTTCGGTGAGGCGCCATGTGGAGGAGCTGTCCCGCAAGGATTACCCCGGGCTGGAAGGGCTGGAATCGCCCGATTTTGTTTTAATGTTCGTTCCGGTCGAGCCCGCGCTGAATACGGCGTTGGAGCATGATCCCTCGCTCTACGGCGATGCCTTTGCCTCAAACGTGGTGCTGGTTTCCTCCTCGACCCTGCTGGTGGCGCTGCGGGCGGTGGAAAGCGTCTGGAGGCGACACAAACAAACGCTGAACGCGCAAGAGATCGCGCGCCGTGCCGGCAAGCTGCACGATGCCTTTGTTCTCTTCGTCTCCTCGCTGGAGGAAATCGGAAACCGACTCGATCAGGCCCGGGCATCCTACGATACGGCAATGAACCGGCTCGTTTCTGGAAAAGGAAACCTTGTCCGCCGCACGGTCGAACTGGAGAAGCTCGGTGCGAGGACCGAGAAGCAACTCCCGCCGGATCTCCTGCGCCGGCTGGAGGAAGCTCCTGCGGAGGAATAACCTATGGCGAAAATCGGAATCATCGGGGCGAGCGGATTTGTCGGGCACCATCTTGCGTCCATGGCCCGAAGGGACGGTCACGAGGTGGTTTTGTTTTCGCGGTCGGCGCGGCCGGGTTATCATATAATTGGAGAAGATCTCTCTTCATCGTTCGAATCGCTCGATGCGGTGGTAAACCTCGCCGGCGAGCCTGTATTGGGCCTTTGGACGGAGACCAAGCGGCGGCGGATTTTTGAAAGCCGCGTTGGCGGGACCCGCCGGGTGGTTGATGCTCTTCTGAGGTTTGCGAAGCCGCCCGTTTTGATCAACGCCTCTGCGATCGGTTACTATGGCGATACGGGGGAGAACACCGTGGACGAAAGCTCTCCCGCCGGCACGGGCTTTCTTGCCGATACGTGTCAGGCTTGGGAATCCGAGGCGCTAAGGGCCTCAGGAGCAGGTATTCGAACCGTCATGATCCGCATCGGCTTCGTGATCGGAGACGGCGGTGCCATGCGGCTTGTGCTGCCGGTTTTTCGCGCCGGGGCGGGGGGGAACCTTGGCTCGGGGCGCCAATGGATGAGTTGCATTCATGTGGAGGATGTGGCGGGCATGATCCTGTGGTCGGCTCTGCGCGGGACCGTGCAAGGACCGGTCAACGCCGTGATGGCCGCTCCGGTGCGCAATCGGGAGTTTACCAAAGCGCTCGCGAGGACGGTCCGCAGGCCTGCGTTCCTGCCGGCGCCGGCTTTTGCTCTCAGGTCTCTGCTCGGCGATCTCTCAGCAATTATGCTTGATAGTGCGCGAGTTGTTCCGGCGGTGGCTCTTGGGGAAGGCTATCGCTACCGTTATTCCGATATCGAATCGGCGTTCCAATCTCTCGTCAGCCCGAAGTAGGTGGCGATCCGGTTGGCGACAAAAGAGAAGCCGGTGATGTTTCCCAGGTTCTCCGGTTCACCATCCGAAGGAATGAGCACGGGCACGCGTTCTCGGGTGTGATCGGATCCCGGATGAGTCGGATCGTTGCCGTGGTCGGCCGTCACGATGACAAGATCGCCGGGGGCGATGAGGGGAAGGAAGCCGCCCAGCCAGTCGTCAAAGTCCGCGAGGGCAGCGCCGTAGCCCTCCGGATCGCGTCGATGGCCGAAGAGCATGTCGAAATCAACAAGGTTCGCAAAAATCAGCCCGGTGGTTCCGGATTTCCAAAGTTCCTTGATCACCTCCATGCCGTTCCGGTTGGAGGTGGTCGGGCGGGACGACGTGATGCCCGATCCGGCAAAGATATCGGAGATTTTTCCCACGCCCGTCACCGGGATGCCATTTTCAGCAAGAGCGTTCAAGAGGGTCCGCGGGGGCGTTAGCGAGTAGTCGTGCCGGTTCGGGGTGCGCTGCCAGTTGCCGGGACTGCCGATAAACGGCCGAGCGATGACCCTGCCGACCGACGAGGCGTGTTTTCTCGCGATCTCGCACAGGTGGTAGAGATCTGCGAGAGGCATGACGCCTTCGTGGGCTGCGATCTGCAGCACGGAGTCTGCAGAAGTGTAGAGGATCGGACGACCGGTTCGGCAATGCTCCTCACCGAGTTCCTGGAGAATGGAGGTTCCGCTGGCGGCGTAGTTTCCAAGAAAGGTAACGCCGGCCTCCTGCTCGATGGCAGCGACGAGATCCGGAGGAAAATGCTCACAGACCGGAAACGGCCGGTCGAGTGTGACGCCGGCGAGTTCCCAGTGCCCGGTGGTGGTGTCTTTGCCCTTCGAAAGTTCCGTCATGGCGCCGGCGGAGCCAATTTCGGGAAGGGATGCCGGTTTGCCGGCCGCCACCGCCCGGGCCGTGGATAGGCCGATTTTCTCAAGATGGGGCAGGCGAAGGCCGTGCCGTGCCGCGAGAATGTGCCCGACCGTGTCCGCCCCCGCGTCGCCATACGATTCCGCATCCGGCGCATGGCCTATCCCCACGCTGTCGAGCACGATCAACAGCGCGCGTTTGCTCATCTGTGTGTGAGTCGGCGGATTCTCTACCAACCGTTCCCTGTCAGGCCTGCTTGAGGGCTTCGCTTTCGAGCACCTCACGCCGCACGCTCTTGCCGCGGAGCTTGGAAGCCCAGAGGACGATCGGCGAGGCGATGAAGATGGACGAGTAGGTTCCAACAATGATGCCGATAAGGATCGCAAAGGAGAAATCCCGCAGGACCGCACCGCCAAACATGTAGAGCGCAGCCACGGAGAGCAGGGTCGTTCCTCCGGTCAGGACGGTTCGGCCTAGGGTCTCGTTAATGCTGGTGTTCATCAGGCTCTGGACGGTGCCTTTTTCGCCCTGCTTGAGGCCTTCGCGGATGCGGTCGAAGACGACGATCGTGTCGTTGATCGAGTAGCCTGCGATCGTGAGGATAGCGCCGACCATCACCAGCGAGAGCTCACCGCCGATGAGCGAGAACAAACCGAGCGTGATGATGACGTCATGGAGCAGCGCGACGACCGCGCCCAACGCGAACGAGAATTCGAACCGGAGCGTCACGTAGATCAGGATGGCGACCATTCCCAGGCCGAGGGCGAAGAGCGCCCGTTTGGCAAACTCCATACCGATCTGCGCACCGACCGTGTCCTGCCCGACCGCAACTACGCCGCGATCAGGGAACGAGTTTTTCAATTGTTCGAGGACTGACCCGGACGTGCCCTGAGGGCTGCGGAAGGTGAGCATTTCACGCATTCCCTCGCGTTCGAGCTGGATCACGACGTTGGAGTCGTTAATGGCCGTTCGCGCGTCGGCGACCGAGATGGCTTGGGTCGAGTCGATGATCAAAAGATCACCTCCGCGGAAATCGATGCCGAAGTTTTTATCCCCTCGGAAAGCAAAGATCGCGATCGAGCCGCCGATGAGAAGGATCGAAAAGACCGCGGCCGCGCGGCGCTTGCCGAGGAAGTCGAACCGCTTCTTCGGAATGAGGTCCAGCATGGTGAGCTTCTTGAGCGCTCCCTTCTCCACGAGCCAGCGGAAAGCTGTGCGGGTGAAAAGCAGAGCCGAGAACATCGAGGCGATGATGCCCAGCGTGAGCGTGACGGCAAAACCCCGCACGGAACCCGTGGCCTGCCAGAAGAGGATGACGGCCGTGATCAGCGTCGTCGCATTCGCGTCAAAGATCGCGCTGAAGGCCTTGTCGTAAGCGCCGGTCAGAGCGGCTTGAAGCGATTTGCCCGCCGCCATTTCCTCGCGAAGCCGCTCGTAAATCAGAACGTTGGCATCGACCGCCATGCCGATCGTGAGGATGACGCCGGCGATACCCGGCAGGGTGAGGGTGAACCCGAACATGGCCATGGCTCCAAAGAGGATGACGATGTTGATCAGAAGTCCGACGATGGCCACCAGGCCGGCGAAGCGATAGTAGAGGAAAACGAAGGCCATCACCAACGCAAGGCCGAGGAGGCCGGCCGTGACGCCGCTGCGGATCGAGTCGGCACCAAGCGTCGGAGATACACTGCGGGTTTCCTCGATCTGCACAGGAACCCTCAGAGGGTTCTCCAGGGCGCTTGCGAGATCCCGTGCTTCCTTGTCGGTGAAGTGACCGGTGATCTGGGCTCGGCCGCCGTAGAAGTCGCTCTGGAGGACAGGCGCAGAAATCACCTCGCCGTCGAGGATGATGGCCATCTGTCGTCCCTTGTTTTGAGCGGCAACGTTGTCAAAAATCTTGGCTCCCTCGGAATCAAGTTCGAGCGAAACGCCGTAGCCGGCCTGGTCAAAATAGGCGATGGCGCTCCGGACGTGGTCGCCGGTGAGGGCCGGCCGCCGCGTGACGAGAATTTCCGAAGCCTCCTGTGCATCACGTGAGGGTTTGTAGGGCTTGAGGACCAGATTGGGAGGCATCACATCCTCCCCGGCTTTGATGCGGGCGATGCGATCCGCACCCCCTTCATCCACGATGGCAAACTCGAGCTTCGCGACCCGCTGGAGCTGGGCGCGGGCCTCCTCGGTCTGCTTGGCATCGAGGCCGGCAATCTGCACCAGAATACGGTCGCTGCCCTGCGGGGTGATGACCGGTTCACTCACGCCGAACTGGTCAACGCGCTTGCGGATCACCTCCACCGCCTGCTCGAGCAGGTCTTTGGTGATTCCCGTTTCGGTCTGGGGAACCAGTCGGATGAGGAACGAGGTGCCGCCCTGCAGGTCAAGACCCAGGCGGATCTTTTGTGACGGAGGGATGACCTGCTCCAGGCAGAATGCGGTGAGCAGGACCGTCAGGACGAGGCCCAGCCAGCGCTTGCGGGGAGCGAGGTCTGTCGCAAAATACCACCCGAAGAGTGCGAGCAGGATGAGGCCGAAGGTAAACGTGAGTGCAGGAGACATCGTAGGGAGGGCACACGAGGGTGCCGGATGAGGAGAAAAATCAGGCTTCCGAAGAGGCCTTCACCACTGCGGTGACGGCGGCGCGGTCGAACTCCACCTTCACGTTGTCGGCGATGCGGACGATGACGGTTTTGTCCTTCACATTGGCGATGGTGCCGTGGATTCCAGCGCTGGTGATCACCTGATCGCCGGTCTTGAGCGCAGAGACGAGCTTTTCATGCTCCTTCTGGCGCTTCTGCTGAGGGCGGATGAGGAGGAAGTAGAAGATGACGAAGATGAAGATCAGGGGCATCATCGACACCAGGAGGTTAGGCTGCTGCTGGGCGGGAGCTTGAGCGAGCAGAAGGAGGTCGGAAATATTCATAGCGAGCCTGCCAAGATAATGAGCGTCCTGCCCTTGGCAAGAACTCACTGG
>CAZSMN010000046.1:0-16115 GCA_964607615.1 uncultured Chthoniobacterales bacterium
ACATGGTTTTTGAGCTCTTCATCGAACTCGAGGCCTCCGACGAGCAGCTCGACTTCCCGCACATCTACGCCAGTGCCAAGGCTGGTTTTGCCAAGCGAGAGCTCGTCGACCCCAGCGATAACATGACCCCGCTCTACGAGGCCATCGCCTGGCATATCCCCGCTCCGAAAGCCTCGGATGCCGGTTTTTTCCAGATGCTGGTCTCGAACCTCGATTACAGCGATTACCTCGGCCGTATCGCCTACGGCCGCATCATCAGCGGATCGGTCAAGGTCGGGCAAAACATCGTTTGCATCCACAAAGACGGCACCAAGGTGAAGGGCAAAGTCACCGCCATCTTCGGACACGAGGGTCTTGAGAAAGTTCAGATCGAGGAAGCCTTTGCCGGCGACATCATCGGCCTCACCGGCTTCGAAGAGGTCTACATCGGCGAGACCCTCACCGACACCGAGGACCGCGAGGCCCTGCCGTTTGTCGACATTGATCCGCCCACGATCGCCATGAAGATCTGCGTGAACGACTCGCCTCTCGCAGGCCGCGAAGGCAAGCTCCTCACGGCCCGCCAGATCCGCGACCGCCTCATCCGTGAGACCCGCACGAACGTTTCGCTCATCGTCAGCGACACCGAGATCGCCGGCCACTTCGAGGTCAAGGCCCGCGGCGAGATGCAGATCGCCGTTCTCGTCGAGCAGATGCGCCGCGAGGGCTTCGAGATCCTCGTTTCCCGCCCGGAGGTTATCTTCCAGCGGGCAGAGGACGGCTCCGTCCTCGAGCCCCTCGAGACCCTCTACGTCGATCTCCCGAACGAAAACCTCGGCGATATCCTCCAATCCCTCGCCGGCCGCAAAGCCGACATCGTGAACATGGAGCACAAGAGCCACAGCGTCCTCGTCGAGGCCGTCATCCCGACCCGTGGCCTCATCGGCTTCGAGACCGATCTCGTCAACGTCACCAAGGGCCACGGCATCGCCTCCCACCTCTTCAAGGAATACGGACCCCACCGCGGCGAGATCCCGAGCCGCAACAACGGCGTCCTTGTCTCGATGGAAGGCGGCATCAGCATGGCCTACGCCCTCGATACCATCCAGGAACGCGGCCGCCTCTTCATCGGGCCACAGGAGGAAATCTACGAAGGCATGATCATCGGCGAAAACGCCCGTCCCGACGACATGCCGGTCAACCCCTGCAAGGCGAAAAAACTCACCAACATGCGCAGCCAGGGCGACGGCAAGGGCATCTCTCTCCAGACCCCGCTCGTCATGAGCCTCGAGCGCTCGCTCGAATACATCGCCCCCGACGAATACGTCGAGGTCACCCCGAAATCGCTCCGCCTCCGCAAAAAGATCCTCGACGCCACCGCCCGCAAGCGCGCCGGCACAAAGATCGGCTGAGACGGCACGGCGGTCACAAACTCCCGGAAAAGCCGGCATCTGGAAAAGATCGCCGGCTTTTTCCGTTTTCACCGGCAGGCGCCTCCACCAGAGATGCGGCATGTGCCCTCCCTCATCCGGCAGAGAAATGTTTGCGGCCGGTCGTCCGGTGAACTAGCGTCTTGGGCCGCCGGATCTCCCCCGTGAATCCGGCCTTCTTTTTCCTATGGATCTGCACTTCACAAAAATGAACGGAGCGGGGAACGATTTCGTCGTTCTCGATAACCGCGATCTTGCGCTCAGCCTCACGGGCGCGCAGATCGCCCGCCTTTGCGACCGCCACCGTGGGGTCGGAGCCGACGGGCTTCTGGCCGTTGAGCCCGCCCGCGAGGGAGCCGACTTCCGTATGCGCTATTACAATGCCGATGGCGGCGAGGCGGAAATGTGCGGCAATGGGGCCCGGTGTTTTGCCCGCTTTGCTGCGCGGCTCCTTCCCGCCCACCCCGGCGTCCTCTCCTTCGAGACTCCCGCCGGCATCATCCTCGCGCGTTTCGACGGAGAACTCGTGACGATCAACATGAGCACCCCGAAGGATCACCGTCCGCCGGCCCCGCTTCCAGTGAACAGCCGAGAGCTCGAGGTGCACTTTTTGAACACGGGCGTTCCGCATGCCGTGGTCTTTGTCGAAGATGCAGAGACCGTGGACGTCCGCGCCGATGGTGCCGCCCTGCGCTACCACGAGGCGTTCCAGCCGCGCGGGACCAATGCAAATTTCGCCCAGGTCGTGGCGCCCGGACGCCTGATTCTGCGCACCTACGAGCGCGGCGTCGAAGATGAGACGCTGGCCTGCGGCACAGGGATCTGCGCCGCCGCCCTGCTGCACCACCTGGCACATGGCGCGCCGTCCCCCGTCGCGGTCACCGTCCGCGGGGGCGACACGCTCCAGGCCGGTTTCGTGCGGACCGAGGACGGCCAGTTCACCGAGGTTACCCTTACGGGACCTGCGGATTTTGTTTTCGAGGGAACAATTTCCCTGTAGCCTTCACCCCCTTATGTCATTCGCAGGCGCCCATACCGCACTGGTCACTCCGTTCCGCAACGGCGGCTTCGACCGTGCCGGATTTGAGGAATTGATCGAAGCCCAGATCGCGGGCGGAATCACCGGCATCGTGCCGGTCGGAACCACCGGGGAATCCCCCACCCTCGACTACGACGAGCACCATGCCGTCATCGAAACCGCCGTCAAAACCGCCGCCGGTCGCTGCCTCGTCATTGCCGGAACCGGGTCCAACTCGACTCGCGAGGCCATTTCGCTGACCAAAGAGGCCGAAGCCCTTGGTGCGGATGCCGCCCTGCTTGTCGCCCCTTACTACAACAAGCCCTCGCAGGAAGGCCTCTTCCGCCATTACGCAGCTATTGCGGAGTCGGTCAAAATCCCGCTCATTCTCTACAGCATTCCCGGCCGCTGCGGCATCGAGATCGGTGTCGACACCGTCGTCCGTCTCGCCAAGGCCTGCCCGAATATCACGGCCATCAAGGAAGCCGGAGGTTCGGTGGAACGCGTCAACCAACTCCATGCCGCCCTCCCGGCAGACTTCGAGATCCTCTCCGGCGACGACTCCCTGACCCTCCCCTTCCTCTCCGCGGGAGCGGTCGGCGTGATCAGCGTGGCCTCAAACCTCTATCCGGCCGAGGTCACGAAGCTCGTCCGCCTCTGGCTCGCAGGCGATCCGAAGGGCGCATTGGCGATCCACGAGCGGTTCTATCCCCTTTTTAAAGATCTGTTCATTGAGCCGAATCCGGTGCCGGTCAAATACGCCCTGTCCCTGCGGACCGGACTCTCTCCCGAGGTGCGGCTCCCTCTCTGCGAAATGACGGATGCCAATGCACTCCGGATCCGCGACATCCTTGCCGCCCTGTGAAAACCCGCCTCTTGATTAATGGCGCCAAGGGCCGCATGGGAAAAGCCCTCATCGAGTGCTCGTCTGGCGACCCCGATTTGGAAATCGCTGCCGCAATCGATGCCGGGGATGATTTTGCTTCCGCACTGCCCCTCTGCGACGCGGTGATCGACTTCACCCATGCCTCGACCACCGTCGGCGTCGCCGAGGCCTGCGCGGCGGCCGGCAAGGCGCTCGTGATCGGGACGACCGGGCACTCGGACGCCGAACGAGACCTGATCGTCGCCTGTGCAACCAAAATTCCCGTCGTCTTTGCGCCGAACTTCTCGGTCGGCGTGAACACCCTCTTCTGGCTGACCCGCAAAGCCGCCGAGATCCTTGGACCAGACTTCGATCTCGAAGTCATCGAGACCCACCACCGGCTCAAAAAAGATTCCCCGAGCGGCACGGCCAAGCGCCTCGCTGAGATTCTGGCGGATGTGCGTGGATTGAGCTACAACACCGATGTTCGCCACGGCCGCGAAGGCATGGTTGGCGAACGCACCACCACCGAAATCGGCATGCACGCCGTCCGGGGTGGCGATGTCGTGGGCGATCACACCGTCCTTTTCGCCAATGTCGGCGAACGCCTGGAACTCACCCACAAGGCTTCCAGCCGCGATACCTTTGCCATCGGTGCCCTCCGCGCCGCCAAGTGGGCCCGCACCCAACCCGTCGGACTCTACGACATGCAGGACGTTCTCGGTTTGTCCTGACCTCCCCTCCTATGCGGGTCGGTATCGCCTTGGGATCGAATCTTCCCGATCGACTTCTAAATCTTCGCAGAGCATGCGAATACCTCGGTCCAATCCATGACGGGACCGGACCAATCCTGCGCTCCCAAGTCTACGAAACCACCCCTCTCGATTGTCCGCCGGATTCCCCCACCTTCCTCAATGCCGCCGTCGAGATCTCGACCTCCTGTCCTCCGCTGGACTTGTTGAAGCACCTCCAGGAAATCGAAACCCTCATGGGCCGTCCAGCCGATCATGCCTTCCACGCCCCACGAACCATTGACCTCGACCTCCTCTACTGCGACAATCTCCAACTTTCGCACACTTCGCTAACCTTGCCACATCCGCGGATTGCCGAGCGCCCCTTCGTCCTCTATCCCCTCAACGACATTTGCCCGCAGCGCATCTTACCTACCACGCATCGCACAATTCGCGAACTACTCGATCTTTTGCCATCAGGATCAAATCTTCAGTCATTTGCATTTTTATAAATATTTATCAGCTAGTTAACTAGTTACCTTTTTTACAGTTTGAAAAAACAACCTGATTTCCTGCGGGAAGCCAAGAAAACGGGCCGAAGGCTCGCCTCGCTGACCGCCTACGACTACCCCACTGCCCGCCTTTTGGACGAGATCGGTCTCGATTTTCTTCTGGTCGGAGATTCCGTCGGCATGGTGGTGCTCGGACACCCGGACACGACCCATGTCACGATGGACGACATGGTCCATCATACCGCTGCCGTCGCCCGGGGCACCGCCAACACGTGGGTCGTGTCTGACCTTCCTTTTAAGAGCTACGCAGATACTGCGAATGCCGTAAGGAACTCCAAGCGCCTCATGGAGGCCGGGGCTGATGCCGTAAAGATGGAAGGGGGGCGGGAATGTCTCCCCATGATCGAAGCGATTCTTGCCGAGGGGATTCCTGTGGTCGGGCACTTGGGAATGCTCCCTCAACGGGTTCTGGAAGAGGGCGGTTACCGCATCAAGGGCCGACAGGACCTCGAAGCCCGCGCCTTGGTGGACGACGCCATCGCCCTCGACCGGGCCGGAGTGAGCGCCATCGTTCTGGAACTCGTCCACGCTCCCCTCGCCGAGGAAATCACACGTGCAGTCAAAGCTCCGACCATCGGCATCGGCAGCGGTTCCGCCTGCGACGGCCAGATTCTCGTGATCCACGATCTGACCGGCCTCTTTCCCTGGTTCCGCCCGAAGTTCGCCCGGCCCCGGGCCGACATCGCAGCCGAAATCCAGCGCGCCGCCCGCGAGTATCTCGATGCCGTTCGGCATCCACAAAAGGGCTGACTTACTGTCCTCCAGACATAGGCGATGCGGCCAAAAAGGTTGCTGAGGCATTGTTCTTGAATACTCTTGCGGTATGAGCACGGTTCAAGAGATCGAACAGGCCATCGAGAAACTGCCTCGGGAAGACTTGCTTCAGCTTACCGATTGGTTGTCATCGCGATTCTCGGACGCCTGGGATCGCCAAATAGAAGAAGACCTGCTCACTGGGCGATTCGACGCTCTCGCGTCCGAAGCCATCATGGAACACCGTGCCGGGAGGAGTCTGCCAATGCCCTCCGGTGAAGAGTAAAGCGAGCAGCAAATTCTGGAAAGCCTACCGAGAGCTTCCAGTCGAAGTGCAGCGGATCGCAGCCAAGCAATACCACCTCTGGCAGCGCGATACGAGCCATCCCTCTCTGCAGTTCAAGAGGGTCCAAAACTATTGGTCGTGCAGGGTAACGGATTCCTATCGCGCCCTGGCGATTGTCGATGGTGAGACAGCCATCTGGTTTTGGATCGGGCCGCACGCGGAATACGATCGTCTGATCCAGCGCAAACGGTGAGTTCTTCCCGCGAGCGGCTGCAGTGGACTCTCGTCCGCACTCAGGCCCTGCCTTCCCAGACCCCCCCAGCACCGCAGCCCGTTCGCTGTAGCGCCGTGCATAGAGGATCGCTGGAATGGCACCACATAAGAATTCAATTTGAATTGAACTTTGCAGTGGGCTCTGCGAGCTTGCGCATGTGGCTCCGCTCTCCCAAGCCAAAGAAGACGCCTCCGTCGCCTACGAACGCTATTCGAGCGGGCTGGTCAGCGTTTTTTCCGAACTGTCCGATCTCTTCGGAAATCCGAGGTCGCATGGAGAGATCTACGGCCTGCTCTTCAGCTCGCCGGAGCCGCTTTCCATGGAGGAAATCACCCACCGTCTGGACGCAAGCAAAGGCTCGGTCAGCCAGGGCCTCCGGGCCTTGGAGGATCTCGGAGCCGTCGAGCGGCTGGTTTCTCCCGACAGCCGCTCTGCCCACTACCAGGCGAAGCTGGAACTGAAAAACCTGATTGCCGGGTTCGTCCAGCGCCGCCTCCTCCCCCGCCTCGAGGCCAACGCAGAGACACTCTCCGGAATCGAGAACCTGATTGGCGAAATGAAGCCAGAGGAACAAGAAGAGGCCAGGCTACGCCTCGGCCGGATCGTTCAGTGGCACGAACGCGCCACCCGCTTCCTCCCGCTCGCCCAGAAACTTCTGGAAACCGCCGCCAAGCTGAGCCCTGACCGCGGATTCTGACCCTGCCGTGCGCGAAGGCGCAAAAACAGTTGAAAAAAAGTCGCATGGTTTTCGCAAAAAAACGCGAAATGACCAAAGGCGGCAGCTTGTACAAACCAGGTTGCGGCATTTTGCGATGAGTCTTTTTCCGGACCGCCTGCCGCTGTGATACGCCTCTGCCACTTTGTGCACCGGGACGGGCCCGGCGGAGGTCCGAAGGTGATTCGCCAACTGCTTGAGGGCCTGCCGGCCGCTGAATTCGAGCAGTCTCTCGTCTGCGGCGGTTCGGGAGCCCTCTCAGCCTGGGCGCGCAGCTGCGGAATTCCGTGCTGGAACGTGCCGACGGAGTCGGTCGTCCGCGCGCTCTTCGCGCTGCCGCGCGTGGCGTCGGTTTTTCGAAAAGCGCGGCCGGACATCCTGATCCTCCACGGTCAATGGGCAGGACCGATCGGGACGCTGGCGGCGCGGTGGGCCGGAATCTCCCGCAGGGTCTACGTCGCCCACTGTCCGGCGTTCTACCACAGCACAAGCCTCTTCCGCGCAATCCGGAACTACATCGCCGAAAAGATCCCCTGCGCCGGCTGCGACCGGGTGGTGACGCTGAGCGACGGGAACTTCTATAACTACCTCTTCCGCGGCTGGGCACCGGAATCCGCCCTCGTCAAGATCCCCAATGGAATGGATCCCATCGAAGAGCTCCCGCCGCTGGAAACCCTCCGCAAGGAGCTCGGCTGGCCGACCGAAGGACGCCATGCCGTTTGGGCCGGACGGATGGATGATCAGAAGCGCGTCGATTGGCTTCTGGAGGCTTGGAAATCCGGAGCGGCAGGAAAAGACCACCACCTTTGGCTGGTCGGCAGCGGAAACGAGGAACGCAAGTTGAAGGAGCAAGTCAAAGCAATGGGCATGGAGGAATCGGTCCACTTTGTAGGCCCGAAAGACGATGCCCTCCGTTGGATCGCCGCCGCGGATGTCGTGGTCCTGAGCAGTCTCTACGAGGGCCATGCGCTCGTCCCGCTGGAAGCCATGGCGGCCGGCAAGCCCGTGGTGGCGTTTGAGACCGATGGCGTGACGGATAGCGTTCAAAACGAACTCACCGGCCTGCTGGTGCCCTTGGGCGACACCGCCTCCCTTGGCGCCGCCATCGGGAGACTGCTCTCGTCCCCGGAAATAGCTGAATTCATGGGAAAAGCCGGGCGGACGTTTGTCATGGACACCTTTCCCCTCTCCCGCATGTTGAAGAGCTACCGCGATCTGCTCGTGGGGGTCGCCAACCAGAAACCCTCCACCCGATGATGCCCGCCTGGATCAAACAACTCGCCTACCGGTTGGTGGATTTTTTTGCCCCTCCCGTGGTGGACCAACGCACGGGAAAGACGCTTGGCAAAGCGTTTCTCATTCCCCGCACCAACCGGAGCCTTCTGGCCGGATTGCACGCGCCGTATGTGCGGCCGGTCTTTCTTCCGGAGAATCGCGTAAAATACGGCCGGCACCGCATCGGCTTCGCCACGCATGAGCCGGTGGATTTCCGCCGAATCCGTCCGGCAGATCCAACGGCACGAACACCGAAAGTTCTCTGGGCAATATTGGTTCACCAGGATCCCGCCTACTGCCGCGCGGTGCGGAAGTTTTGGATCTCCTCAGGCTACCCTGCCGAGAGCCTGTTGCTCGTCCACGGCGGACGGAGGTCCGACTTCGATGAACTCGCGGACCTGCCGGCGGTTTTTGTCGACGATCCCCGTCTAAGAACGGCGAACCATGCTTTCGAGAAGCAGAGCTACAATGGCGCACTCATCGCAGTGACCTCATGGCTGGCCGGAAGAGACGAATTCTCCCACGTCGCCTTGGTCGAGTATGACCAGATTCCCTTGGTCGCGGACTGGGATGCGCGGCTTCTGAATGCGCTCGGCGAGGAAAATGCCGACGTCCTGTTTCATCACCTGACCCGCGTCGATGGCACCAACGCTCCGCACTATGTTTACGAACTTTCCAATCCCGCCTTTGCGGAGTGCTGGAATCCTTTCTCCCTACGGGAAGATCCGAGAGTCGTCTTGAATTCCATCGGCACGGGATCCTTCTGGAAACGCGAAGTCTGGGAAGCCGTGGCCGCGTTGCCGGAGACCACTGCGGTTTACTTGGAGATGTATCTTCCCAGCGCGGCGCATCACTTGGGGTTCCGCGTGCGGAATCTGAGCTCACAGAATCCGTTCGTTACACCCGAGCCACGCGACGTTTCCGAGATTCCCGCCTGCCGCGCCGCCGGAGCTTGGAGCCTGCACAAGGTAACGGAGATCCCTCCGTCCCGGTAACTCGCCATGGCTTCGATATCAACATTCCGCCCTCTGCGGATCGTTCACTTCATCCACCTCGATGGCGATGGCGGCGGACCGTATTCCGTCAGCAAGCACATCACCTACTACAGCCATTTTCACCATGTGCATGTAATTCACGGAGGAAGAGGAAGAATCGCAGAGACGTGCGAGGCCATGGGCATCGCCCACAGCCGCCTTGAGACGACCAATATCATGGACGCGCTATGCAGCCTGCCGATGCTGGCCGCTCTTTTGACCATGCTTCGGCCGGATATTCTGATTCTCCATGGCCAGTGGGCCGGTCCGGTCGGCGGATTGGCCGGCTGGGTCGCCCGCGTTCCCCGGATGCTCTACATTGCACAGTGGCCTTCATTTTTCACGGATTGGGATCTGTTCAGAGTCGTCCGTAACTGGCTCTCCGAATACCTTCCCTGCCGGCTCTGCCATACGCTGGCAACTATCAGCCCGGCGAATCAGAAGTCTTATCTGCAACTTTTCCCGTGGTTGAAAGGCAAAATCCAATGCCTGTCGAACTCGATCGACGAGGGGGAACATCCGTCGCCTGATGAGGTGGCGGATGTCCGGCAGAGCTACGGATTTCCAACCGACAAGCTTAACATCGTTTCCGTCGGACGGCTTGCGGATCAGAAACGGGTCGACTGGCTCCTCGAGGCGTGGTCTCGCTGCCGCGACCTTCACCCAACGGCCGTGTTATGGATTGTAGGCGACGGCCCCGAGCGTGCGAATCTGGAAGCGCTCGCCTCCCGGCTCGAACTCGGCGACTCCTGCCGGTTCCTTGGATCGCAACCGCGCGGTGCCGTGTTTGTTGCCGCCTCGGACATCACGGTCTTTACGAGTCTCTACGAATCCTTCGGAAACGTGACACTGGAGGCGATGCTCTGCGGCGTGCCGATTATCGCATCACGCGTTCCAGGCATTGAGTCCACACTCGAGCACGAAAAGCAGGGTTTGCTGGTTGCGCCCGCCGATATCGAAGGTCTGGCGTCTGCCATCCGAAGGGTCGCAAAGGATCGCGACCTGCGAATCCGAATGGGAAAAGCCGGGCAAGAGCGCGTGAAAACCTTTTTGACGCGTCAGGTGCTGACGCGTTTTCTTGCCCTGATTAATTCCATGACCCGCTCCTCATGAACAACTCCCGATACGGCCGCGGGGCCTTTCTTCTCACAACCGCCGCACTTTGCATCGTTGCAATGGTGGATTTCTTTGTGCCGACCGATGTGCAGTTCGTTCTCCTCTACCTTGCTCCATTAACCTTCCTTGCCACACGGGCGCCGATCCGTCTGTGTTTTCTGGCCTGCCTCTGTGCTGCAGCCGCTTGGTGGACAGCCAACCTGCTCTCCGTTGGAGGACATCCGTTCGATCCGGTGAGAATCTGGAATACCTTTTCCCGGTTTGTGATTTTCTTTTCATTCGTATCGCTCCTTCACTACTACCGCTGGCAGGCTTCGGAAAAAGAGGAAGCCATGCAACTCCTCCGGAAAGCACGCTCGACAAATACTTCGCCCATGGGGCTTCGCCGCGTTTGTTCGTGCTGCGGATTGGTCCAGACCGACCATGATGACTGGGTAAACGTCTCCACTTGGCTTTCCCGTGACTATCGCGTCTTCTGGGCCGACTCGTCCTGCCCGACCTGCTCATCCGTGGCAGCCCAGCGGACGCAAGCCGCAGAAGCCGAACTCCCCCCTACCTCTTCCACATGAAAGTCCTCGTCACCGGCTCCTCCGGCCTTATTGGATCGGAGGTTTCCCTCTTCTTCGCCCGTCAGGGCTGCACGATCCACGGCGTTGATAACAACCAGCGGGCCGTTTTCTTCGGCCCGCAGGGTGATACGCGATGGAATCAGGAACGGCTTGCGTCGCTCCTTCCCGGTTTTCTGCACCACGAAATCGACATCCGCGACCGGCAGGCTGTCCTGGACCTCGTCGCGGAAGTAAAGCCCGCTGCAATCATCCACACCGCAGCCCAGCCATCCCACGACCGCGCGGCTGCGATCCCCTTTGACGACTTTGATACGAACGCTGTCGGCACGCTTAATCTCCTTGAGGCCGCACGCCGCGCGTGCCCGGAATCCCCGTTCATCCACATGTCGACCAATAAGGTCTACGGAGATCGCCCCAACACCCTCGATCTGGTTGAAAAAGAGACGCGTTGGGACTATGCGGATCCGGAGTTCGCAGGCGGAATCCCTGAGACCTTCTCCATCGACCAATCCAAGCACAGCCTCTTCGGCGCATCCAAAGTTGCCGCCGACGTTATGGTGCAGGAATACGGCCGCTACTTTTCCATGCCGACCTGCTGTCTGCGCGGCGGCTGCCTCACCGGGCCGAACCACTCTGGCGTGGAACTTCACGGCTTCCTGTCCTATCTCGTGAAATGCAACCTCGAGCAGCGCGAATACCGAGTCTTCGGCTACAAGGGCAAGCAGGTCCGCGACAACATCCACAGCGAGGACGTCGCGCGCTTTATGTGGGAGTTTTTCAAAGCCCCGCGCATCGCGGAAGTTTACAACCTCGGTGGCGGCAAAGCGAATTCCTGCTCGATCCTCGAAGCCTTCGACATTGCCTCCCGCTTCACCGGCAAACAGCAGAAATACACTTACTCCGGAGAGAACCGCATCGGCGACCACATCTGCTACTACAGCGACCTGAGCAAAATGCGAAGTCACTACCCCGCCTGGGATATCACCATCAGCTTGGAGGAGACCATCCGCCAGATCGTCGAAGCGTGGACGAATCGGATCTAGCCACGGGAGGCACACGAGACACAAAAACGGAAGACACAGAAGCAAAGCTCGTCGCGGATCAGATCCGAACGACGTCGTTGGCGCTCCACTCCTATCTCAAATGGGGACACCTTGAGAAGGTCTACGAAAACGGGTTGGCTCATCGCCTGCAGAAATGCGGCTTTTCGATTCGGCAACAGAATCCCATCAAGGTGAGTGACGAAGATGGCACAGTTCTTGGCGACTACTTTGCGGATCTGATTGTGAATGAGGAACTGATTGTAGAAATCAAGGCCTGCGAATCACTGGCGGACGTTCATATCGCTCAGGTTCTCGGTTACCTGAGGGCGACGGGATTAAGGCATGGCATCCTCATAAACTTTGGCGCTCCGACTCTTCAGATCAAAAAATTGGTCTTGTAAAACCAAAAGCGGATTTTGCCACAAGAAGCACAAACGGCACAGGAAACGCAGATAGTCTTCGCCCAGCATTTTCCCCCTCCGCCCTCCTTGTGCTCCCCCTGTGCCTCTTGTGGCTAATTGGCTAGATCATGAAAATTCTCATCACTGGAATCTGCGGTTTCGTCGGCAGCACGCTCGCCCGGCGTCTGCGCGCCCATCGCGACGGCATCGAAATCTTCGGCATCGACAACTTCAGCCGGCCCGGCAGCGAACTGAACCGCTCGCTCCTCCGTGCTGAGGGGATCAACGTCTTCCACGCTGACCTCCGCTGCGCCTCCGACCTCGACAGCCTCCCGGACGCCGGATGGGTCATTGACGCGGCGTCAAACCCGATTGTTCTGGCTGGCGTGGATGGAAGCACCAGCAGCCGGCAACTCATCGAGCACAACCTGGGCGGCACGCTCCATCTGCTCGAGTATTGCAAGGCGCGAAAGGCCGGATTCACTCTCCTTAGCACAAGCCGCGTCTACTCCATTCCACCGCTGGCCGCCCTCCGGATGGGCGTGGAGAACGATGCCTACGTGCCGGATATCCAGCAGGACTTTCCCGCAGGGCTCTCGCCCGAAGGCGTCTCCGAAGCCTTCTCCACCGCCGCTCCGGTTTCGCTTTACGGTGCGACGAAAATTGCCTCCGAAGTTATGGCCCTCGAGTATGGCGAGACCTTTGGATTTCCCGTCTGGATCAACCGCTGCGGCGTTCTCGCCGGCGCCGGGCAGTTCGGCAAGGCGGACCAGGGCATCTTCCCGTTTTGGATCCACTCGTGGCTCGCCGGTCGGCCGCTCCGCTACATCGGATTCGACGGAAAAGGCCGCCAGGTCCGCGACTGCCTGCATCCGCAGGATCTCATCCCGGTGATCCTCGCACAGATGGACTCGCCCACGACCGACAAGCCCTGTATCATCAATCTCTCAGGCGGGAGGAAGAACAGCCTGTCCCTCGCCCAGCTCTCTGCATGGTGCCGTGAACATCTTGGCCCAAGCGCATCCGAGAACACGCTCTCCACCACGGAAGGCGCAACCACGAGGCCATTCGACATCCCATGGATGGTCCTCGACTCCTCCCTTGCCTCGAGCACATGGGACTGGCACCCGACAACCGGCTGGGAAGCAGTATTCGATGAGATCGCGGTCCACGCAGCGGCCCATCCGGGCTGGCTTGATCAGGTCTCGTGAAAGAAGCTTGCCAGGCTGCAGCCCTGACATCCGCCCCTATTGACCGACCCGTGCGCTCCGAGTCACCTCTTCATATTGTCATCGACGGCGTCTGTCTCGGGCGTCGAAAGACAGGTAACGAAACCTACATCCGCGGCCTCTTGGAAGGCCTGGCTTCCCGCTCCGATGAATGGCGCATCGGTGATCGTCCCCTGAAATTCACGATCCTTACGACCGAAGCGCATACCGGGATTCGGCAGCCCTGTTTCGACTGGGTAGATATTCCGCTCGGGAACCTGGTCAGCCGGAATTTCTTCGCGATCCCCCGGCTCCTCCGCTCGTTGCAGGCCGATCTTTATCACGGGGTCTACTGGATCCGATGGTGGGCACCTTCCTGCCCGACACTGCTCACCGTTCACGATCTTTCGTTCGTTAGCTTTCCCCAGGGTTTCAAGGCGCATGAGCGATGGGTTTACGCCAACGTGATTCGCTGGTGTGCGCACAGTGCGCATCACCTCGCCACAATCTCCCACTTCTCGAAGCGGGAGCTGGTGAAACAATGGGGCATTCCCGAGGAAAAAGTGACCGTCACTTACCTTGGAACCGACCTCCGTTTCCGTCCGGCATCGCCCGCGATCGAAAGTCCCGAACCTTCCTCCGCTCCTCCCTACCTTCTGGCTGTCGGCAACCTCCATCCCCGCAAGAACCTGCGCCGCCTCATCGAGGCGTTTGTTTTCCTGAAACGCACGCATTCGCTGCCCCACCAACTCCGCATTGTCGGCCAGAAGGCGTGGCTATTCGACGAGGTCTTCGAGTCGGTGCGTCGCCATCAACTGGAGGACGAAGTCGTTTTCACCGGCTACCTGAGCGATGAGGACGTGGTCGAGACCTACAGGTGCGCCGCTGTCACCGTCTACCCCTCCCTCTACGAGGGATTCGGCTTTCCCCCGCTGGAAGCAATGGCCTGCGGATGTCCGGTCGTTTGCTCCACCGCGGCATCAATTCCCGAGGTGGCGGGAGATGCGGCCGTGATGGTCGATCCGGAAAGCGTGGAGTCGATCGCGGAAGGAATTCATCGCTTGCTCAGCAACGAGGAACTTCGCCGCACCCTCGTCGAGCGCGGCTTCGCCCAGGCGAGTAAATTCACGTGGAAACAATGTGCAGCCGAAACGCTCGAGGCCTACGGCACCCTTATCTCCTCACGCTGAAATCAATGTCTCCCATGAAAAAAGCCCTCATCATCGGCGTCTCCGGACAAGACGGCGCCTACCTTGCCGAACTCCTCCTCGCCAAGGGCTACGAAGTCCATGGGACCTCGCGCGACCACGAGGCTTCATCATTCCACAACCTGACACGACTCGGCATCCGGGAGAACATCCGTCTCTGCTCTATGGCGACGACCGATTTCCGGAGCGTTCTCACGACTTTGCAGCGCGTCGAGCCCGACGAGATCTACAATCTTGCCGGGCAGACGTCGGTCGGTATGTCCTTCAGCTACCCGGTCGAAACCTTCGAAAGCATCATGACGGCGACGCTCAACATCCTTGAGTGTCTCCGCCTTTTTCCGAAGCCAATCCGCTTTTACAACGCCGGCTCCAGCGAGTGCTTTGGCAACACGGAGACACCCGCCGCCGAGGGATCGCCCTTCCATCCCCGAAGCCCTTATGCCACGGCCAAAGCCGCTGCCCACTACGCCGTCCAAAACTACCGCGAAGCCTACGGACTCTTCGCCTGCACGGGGATTCTCTTCAACCACGAATCGCCCTTGAGGCCCTCCCGATTTGTCACACGAAAAATCGTCTCCAGCGCCGTGAAGATCGCCTCGGGAAAGCAGGACAAACTCATTCTAGGAAATTTGGATGTCCACCGCGACTGGGGCTGGGCGCCGGAATACGTCGACGCCATGTGGCGCATTCTCCAGATCGATGAGCCGCAGGACTTCGTGATAGCAACCGGCACCATGAACTCCCTCCAAAGCTTCGTGGAGAATGTCTTCCACCTTGTCGGACTTGAAGCTTCTAACCACATAGAATCCAGCAAAGCCCTCTTCCGACCCAGCGATATCATCCGAAGCGTCGGCGACCCCTTCAAAGCCAATCACCTCCTGGGATGGAGAGCCGAGACCGATTTCCAAACTCTCGCCTCAAAACTGGTGGAGGCCGAACGCTCGGAAGCAACGGAGTAGCTCCCCTCCCCCCTTCGCGGCTGTCCAGGTTGGTCCAGGTTCAATACATAGGTAACAAAAGAGGTTCAGAACAAGGGTAACACTTTTCGGCGATCCGAGAGGCTCCGAGAGTCGGAGGATGCCGTGGAAAGAAGCCCGAAAGATGGACGAGCGAATGGAATTTGCGATGAGAGCGACGAACTGTGGGAACTTTGGTGAACTGTGCCGGGAATACGGGATTAGCCGCAAGACGGGCTACAAGTGGAGAGCTCGCTTTATGAGCTGAGGGATGGAGGGGATGGTGGAGGAAAGCCGGCAACCGCACAGGCACAGCGAGGCGCTGGGAGAAGAAGTGGTCTGCCGGATGGTGAGGCTGAAGACGGTGCATCCGCACTGGGGGCCACGGAAGATCCAGGAGCTGTATCGGCGCAAGCACGGGGGAGAGGTTCCGAGCGAGAGCAGCTTCAAGCGGGTTCTGGAGCGTGCGGGATTGGTGAAAAAGCGCTTGGTGCGTCAGCGAGTGCCCGGAGGCCGGCTGGAGGCACCGTCGAAGGCGGAGGAGTCCAATGCGCTGTGGACGGTGGACTTCAAAGGATGGTGGCGCGGCTGGATATGTGGCGCGAGGAGTTCAACACCGAGCGCCCGCACGAGGCGCTGGGGATGGCGACGCCGGCGGAGATCTATGCCCCTTCCTCTCGCG
>CAZSMN010000047.1:0-15858 GCA_964607615.1 uncultured Chthoniobacterales bacterium
GCGATTGACGGTCGGGCCGGATTTACGGACAGTCCGGCGTGATGCTCCGGCACCTTCTTCTTCTCACCCTTCTCGTGCTGTTCGCCACCGCCACTGCGGCCCGCTGCGAAGAGGAGATCCGTGTGCCGTTCAACTTCCAGTGGGGCGAGTCCGCCCAGCGGCTCGAGGACAGCCTCAAGAGGGTCCAGGCCCGGGTGATCGACCGGAAGACCGTCGGTGGCCGGGCGGTTCTCGTCGTCGAGGGGATCCCGCAAAAGCTCCTCCAGCGCGCGCTCTTCTATTTCGACGGCGACTCCCTCAGCGAGATCGAGCTCCACTACGGCGACCGGGGCTGGGACTCGGTGCAATACGGACAATTTTTCGACCAGACCCGCCGGAACATCGACACGAAATACGGTATGGGCCGCGTCATCGCCCGCCAGAAGACGCGCGAAGGTGAGGTCCTCCAAACGCTCATCGGCTATCAGTGGGTGCAGGCCACCACGTCGCTCCAACTCTTTCTCTACACCGCCGAGAAAGGCGCCGAGAGCCTTCGCGTGCTCAGCCTCCATTACAAAGGCGTCTGACCTTTGCGATACCCCCCATCGCGCAAGGGATTAGCTTTTCTAATAAATAGCTTGATCTTACACGCCGCCGCCGACATTCTCCCTACCTCAGGAGTGATCGCCGCTCCCGTCTGTTCTTTTCATTAGCAACCAATCCGCCGGCCTAGGAAAGCGGGGTGAAATTCCCCCACTGTCGCGCAAAGGTCAAAGTCCGGGTTCGAACCGGCGGAGAAAACCGTACCGTCCTGAAATGGACACCGGCGTCGCATGAGCGTCCGTGCGGGGGTAGTCCTTCCAACACGGGGGAGGGATTGTCCACTCGACATCCCCGTTTTTTGAAAGAAAGGACCGTTTGAAAATGAACACGTTGAAATCCGCAGCTCTCGGGCTGTTTGTCTCTCTTGCCCTCGCGGCGACCGCCAAGGCACAAATCCAATTCGGCACAGGCCCGGACTCCTCGTTTGTCGTGATTGAGGCCACGGCTTTTGGAGCACCGCAGGTCTATCAGTGGAACTACACATACAATGCGCAGAGCCCGTTCACCACGGCGGATATGCTCACGGCACTGGATACGTTCTCTCTGGAGCTGAACTTCACCATTTACGGAGGGGATTTCCTCGACGCCATCGCGTATAACGGAACGGATCTCATCAATACCGCGATCTTCCCCTACAGCCCGTTCTGGGCGCAGTGGGTCAGCGGTGGAACGTCCGGGATTCCGCTTGCCGCCAAGCCCCAGGGCGTTTGGAGCGAGGGCTACGGTATCGCGAACCGGGAGCTTGCACCTGGCTCATGGGACGGGTTTATCTACAACGGCGTCTACGAAGAGAATCCTCCCTACGCGGTAATCTCGAATCCGCCCAGCGTTGCCCCGGTGCCCGAGCCTTCAGCCTTCGCCCTCCTCCTGCTGCCCGCCCTCGCCTTTTATGCGCGAAAAAGGCTTCACGCTCATTGAGCTGCTGGCGACGGTAACGATCATTGCCGTCCTCGGAGCAGTCCTTGCCGGCGCCGGGTGGCGCGCATACGAGTCCGTGTCGCTCGCGACCTCGGCCAACAACCTCCGGGTTCTGGCCGCCGGCGGCATGTCGTATCTCGCCGACAACAACGGCGTCTACTGGCCGTGGAAGTTCACCGAGGCCAACCGCGACACCGTGTGGTGGTGGGGCCGTGAGACGCGTGCTTCCGCCGTGAGCGCCGAAGGCACGCGTGACTTCGATCCCGCCAAGGGTCCGCTCGGCGAATACATCCCGAAGGGCACAAGACCGGATCCCAGCTTCGCGATGGACTCCGCCGCGTTCAAACCCAAGTACCGCTCGGGCTACATCGGCATCGGCTACAATGCCCTCCTCGGCGGAGGCATGGGCGAACAATACCGGAGCGGCAGCCCCGCGGTCGCCGAGGCTTGGAAGCTGGTGCCGCAAATGCAGATCGCCGACCTCTCGAAAGTCGTCGTCTTTTTCACCTCCGCCCAGGTGAACAACTTCCAGAAACCCGCGTCGGCAAAATACCCGATGATCGAGGAGTTCTACGGCATTGATGAAAAGGAGGTCACCGTGCACTTCCGCCACCGCGGCAAGGCAATGGTCTCCTTCGCCAGCGGCAATGTCGGCTTTCTGGAGATCGACGAGTCGACGCGCGACTCCCGCCTGCCGAAAGCCAACGTCGGCCGCTTCGCCCCGGTCGGCAGCACCGCTTGGTTGAAATAACCGGGCCTAGTCTCCGACTTCAAGGACGAGGGCACCGGGCTCGACCTTCAGGCTCTTGATGCCCTGAAGGCTGGTCCCGTCACTGAGTACGTCGCGGAGCAGGTTCTCGCCCTTGATCCCGCCAAGCCACTCCTTCGGAAGGCTGAGGCCGAAAATCGTGACGTCCTCAAGAATGGAATAAGGTTCCCCCTCGCCGCCGATCGAGACCTTGAACCGGCCGCGCATCCGGATGACCGTGCCGGCACCGATCGGAAAATCCTGCGGAATGGGGATGGCCAGATACGTGTGGATCGCATCGCGGGCGAACTCAAGGCGCACCGTTTCGCCGAGGTCGGTGTTCTGATTCAAAAGCCCGTTCACCTCCCGTTCGGTCAGCCGCAGAACCTTGGAGCCCGGGACGTAGGGACGATCGTCCGGCGCGGCGGACGCGACAGCGGCGACGTCCGTCACGGGCATCGCCGGCCGCGCCGCCGGCGATGTCCCTTCGAGAGGAATCGTTCCTCCCTCGATCTCTTTGATCTTCTGCTCCACCGTTGCCCGCTCCTGCGCGCTGAGAACGACCGGCTTGATGGGTCGCTGGATCCACCAGATCGTCCCCGCCACGGTGGCGACGATGATCAGCAACAAAAGTAGCAGCCCGGCACAGCCGAGGAGGATCGGGTTCCGGCGGCTCTTCGTTTCGGACGGGATGGGCGCTTCCATAATCACGGGGAATTAACCCCGTTCGGCGCCGGCGCTCACGCCTTTATTTTCGTCCGGCCGGACTCCGGCTCAGAACGTGACCCCGAAGTGAAGGCCGAGAACCGTGGCATTCGCGACCTGTCCATCGCCTCCGGGCCGGATGACGTACTGGAGAAACGGCTGGGCGAAGAGCCACTTGTTGACCTGGAAACGGTATTCGAACTCCAGCACGCCTTCGTAGGTATCGACAACATCAACGCCGCTCTCGCGCTTCGCGAGGATCTGGTAGTAGCTGTAGTTGCCGTAGGCCAGGGCGATGCCCGCCTGGTCCTGATCCCGGCCGGGAATCAGGCCCTCGTAAACAAGACCCGTGTAGAAGAAGAAGGGCATGGCATTGTCATACTTCGGAGCGTAGTTCAGGAAACTCAGCCAGCGGAGGCCCTGCTTTGATTCCTTCGTGACCGGTGCGACCGGATTTTTCAGAGACTTCCCGTCCGGAGCTGTCTTGCCGCCGTCGGCGACCTCCGGCCCGGCCGATGGTTCGCGGTAGAGCATCTGCTCGGCCATACCATAGAATCCGAATTTGGCATCATAGGTCGCGCCGAAGAACGACGTGTTCTCGAGGCCCCAGTAGTAGCCGCCGACAGCGTATTTCCCGGGCAGTCCGGCAATCTTCGGTGTGACGCCGAGCTCTGCCATACCAAAAAGGCCGTTGCTGCTCGCCGGCGAGGCACCCGCCATCGCAAAGCCATGGTTCGCCGTGTCGGCGTCGCCGGGGATCGCCATGTAGAGACCGCCCTGAGCATACGACCAATGGTTTGGAACGATCTTTACCGTCCCGCCCCATGCCGCGTAACTGGACGACCAGCCGACACCGTTCGAGCTGATGCCTTTGCCGCTTACGATGATGTTGTTGCGGAACAGCTTCGCATCCTCCTGCCGCGCGAAAAATTCATAGGGATTCTGCCAGCCGCCGGAGATCGTGAGGAGGTTCTTCACGCCGAGAAGCTCCGGGGTTGTGTAGGAAAGGTAAAACGGCAGCAGACGCCACGCCTTGCCTCCCTGATAGGAGGACGGATTGAATGCGGGAGACGCACCGACGAAGTCGTTGATGTTCTCACCGTCGCGCCAGCGCACGCCGCCCACCGCCACAAGGCCCTGCAGGGGCTCCCAGCCGGTGAGCTTCGCGAGGTCGATGCGGCCATCGAATTTCAGCTCCTCATCGTAGGTCGCGTGGTCTTCAAGACCTCCCGCGACAAGACCGTAGACCGTCCCGAGGTATTTTCCCGTGATAACGATGCCCCGGTCCTCAAGCGTCGGCCGCAGCCCCATCCATTCTCCGGAGGCTCGGGAACCGCTCCACCAATTCGCTGCCGTCTCCTCAAGAGGCTCGGCAAATCCGGACGTCACAACCGCCAGCGCGGCACAGGCAAACAGAACAGGCTTTTTCATTTGGCATTAGAATGCCTAATAGTGCGCCGATTTTGATGAAAGGGAAACCTGACCGGAACGTGCCAGTCTCTTGACGCGGGGCAAAAATCGCCCCGTCGATTCCGCCAGCCCCGCCTCAGGCCTCGCGGAGATGCCGGACGCATTCCCGGATCGCCGGCCCGAGAGGCGGGAGGCACTCGGCGATCGCGCGGGGATTTCCCGGGAGATTCAGAATCAGCGACCGCCCCCGGATGCCGGCGAGCGCCCTCGACAGGATAGCGGTCGGGACTTTTGAAAAGCTCACAGCGCGCATGGTCTCACCAAAGCCCGGGAGTTCCTTCTCGATGACCGCGCGCGTCGCCTCGGGGGTCACGTCGCGCGGAGTCGGTCCCGTTCCTCCGGTCGTGATCACCAAATCACAGCCCTCATTATCGCAAAGCTCCCGCAACTCAGCTTCGATCAGCGGTCGCTCGTCCGGCAGGAGACGGACGACAAACAAGGCATCCGGGTCGAGACCTTCCCGCACGACACGTTCGATCTCCGGCCCGCTCAGGTCCTCATAAACACCCGCGCTGGCACGGTCGCTGAGGGTGATGCGTCCGATCTTCATTCCTTATGCTTCGCCGTGACGCGAACACCTTCGATTCTCATGGTTTTGTCGACGGCTTTCATCATGTCGTAGAGCGTCAGGGCGGCGACCGACACCGCGGTGAGCGCCTCCATTTCAACGCCCGTTTTCGCACTGGTGCGAACGGAAGCGGAAATCTCAATCCGGTCCTCCCCGACCTGAAAATCAACGCGCACCTGATCGAGCGGAAGGCTGTGGCAGAGCGGGATCAGTTCATCGGTGCGCTTGGCCGCTTGGATCGCCGCGATCCGCGCGACCGCGAGGACATCGCCTTTCGGCAGCGCCTGATGTCGCAGGAGAGCGATCGTTCCCGGCTGACAAACGAGACAGCCCGCCGCGGAGGCCGTGCGCACCTGCACCGGCTTGGCGCCCACATCGACCATCCGGGCCTCGCCGGCGGGATCAAGGTGACTGAATTCGCTCATAGAAGAAATGTCTTCACACGTTGCGTGGAGGGATCCGGTCCGTCGAGCAGAAGTGCGTTTGCCGAAGAGAGCGGCGACAAGTCGCCGGAATGCAGCCACGGAAGCGCGGTCGCGATGGCAAGACCGCCCGCGATTGTCACCTTTGCCGGAGTCCATGTCTGGCCGCCCCCGCCATCCGGGCCGGGCCATGACGGGCACATCGTTTCCACAAGCTCCACGGGGGACCGTCCTTCCAACCGGTCGAGCGCCCGCCGGACAAAGGCGTGATAGCAAACCCAGTGCGAAAGCGGATTGCCGGGAAGTCCGAAGGCGACTTGCGTGCCCCGCGTCGCAAAGAGGAGCGGCCGGCCCGGCCGGCTGTTCACCCGCCGGCTGTGAATCGTGAAACCTCCCGCCTTCAATGCGGCAGCAGTGTGGTCGCGATCACCTGGCCCCGAGCCACCCGAGATGAGGAGCAGATTCCCTTCAAAATCCCGCACGCCGGCCTCAAGCGCCGCAAGATCGTCGCGCAGCCGCCGCCTGTGAAGCGCCAGCCCGCGTCCGGCCAACAGGGCTGCCATCATCGGGCCGTTGCTGTCCGGGATTTTTCCCGCGCGGATCTCCTCGCCGGTATCGAGCAACTCCGATCCCGTGGAGAGATGTGTAATGCGCGGGCAACGATGAACGCAGACGCTGCCGACGCCGCAGGCGACCAGCAGGGCCACGGCACCGGCCGGCACCTCCTCGCCCGCTGACATCACCGTTTGTCCTTCCCGCGCGATGGCCGCCCGCCGCCGGATGTGCGAAGAAGGCTGCAGGGCCGTGCCGGCGATCAGGGAAACACATCCGTCCTCCACCAAACAATCCTCCTGCCTCGCAACGGCAAACGTGCCCGGCGGGATCATGGCCCCGGTCAGAATGCGAACCGCCCCGCCCGGATGGAGCTCGCCAGCCACGGAGTCGCCCGCGGCGACATGTTCGATGATGCGGCATTTTCCAGGGTCTGCCTCCGCGAACGCGTAACCATCCATCGCGCTGTGATCGAAGGAAGGAAAGTCCTCCCCGGCCGCTGCATCCAGCGCAAGCCGACGGCCCACCGCCTCCGCCACAGGAACCTCCTCGCCCGGCAGAGGAGAAACCACGGAATCGATCAAATTCCAGAGTTCCTTAATCCCGATAGCCGATGCGCCGGAAGGCGGGACCGCCGGTGCCGACGACGCTCCGACGGGCAGCGCGCGCACTTTCCAGATGGGCACGTCCTGCTTCAAACGGTCCATGAATTTCGTAAGAACCGCAAACGCCTCTCCCCGGTGTCGGGAATGAACCTCGACAAGGATCGCGGATTCCCCAACGGGCACGATCCCCGTTCGGTGATGAACCCGCACCAGTTCGACCGGGTGCGCGTTACGGAGTTCACCGAGGATCTCCCGAATGACGTTCTCAGCCATCGGATGGTAGGCTTCGTATTCCAGCGCTGAGATCCGCGCGCCGTTTTCCGATTCCCGCACGATGCCATCGAACCGCGCCACCGCGCCACAGCCGGGCACAACGCAGGATTCCATCCGCAGGCACCCCTCTCCGATGTGGACCTCGATCCTCATCCTCCCGAAACCGGCGGGATCACCGCCACCTCCCCGCTGTTGCTCAAGGAATCTTCCTGCCCAACATACCGGTGCTCCGCAGCCACGCGGCACTGCGCGCGCAGAGAGGAAAGACCCGGATGGCGCCGGATCGCCTCTGCCCAGAAATCCTCCAGCGAGCGGATCTCCGTGTTGATCCACTCCTCCTCACGGCATCCGGCCACCACAGCAGCCTGCGCAAAATAGAGCACCTTCATCCGTCCTCCTTACCCGCCGATCGCCGTCATCGGCCGCCCGGGCTCGTATGCCTGCAAAAACTCATGGTTCTCGGGCTTGTTGGCCACCGCCTCCCGGAAGGCCTCGACCGGATCTCCACCGCTGCGCAGGCTCCCCCGCAAATCGATCTCCCCGTGCCGGCCGAGGCAGGGGCGGAGCTTGCCATCCGCCGTGAGCCGGAGCTTGTTGCAGGTGGCACAAAAGTGCGTTGTCGTCATGGCTCCGATGAAGCCGACGGTCGCAGACGACGTCAGACCGTCGTGGGAAAACTCATGGTAGCGCGCCGGGCCGTGTCCGGGCCGGAGATCCTCCCGCGCCACGAGGCGGCCGATCGACGACAGGCGACGGCGGAGCTCCTCCACAGAGAGAAATCGCGGATCGTCCATCACCCCCGCAGCAGTAACCGGCATCAATTCGATAAACCTCACCGGCATCCCGTGGCGCGCTCCAAATTCGATGAGAGGCAGATACTGACATTCGTTGAGCCCCCTCAGCAAAACGCAGTTCAGCTTGATGATCTCAAAACCCTGCTCGAGGGCTTTTTGAATACCCTCCAGAACCGGCTCCAGCCGCCCGCCGGTGATCCGTTGGTAGATCTCCGGATCCAACGCATCCAGGCTGATGTTCAGCGAGCGCACTCCAGCTCGTCGGACGTCAGACGCCAAGTCCGCGAGATGCGTGGCATTCGTGGAGACTCCGAGCGTCTGGACGCCGGGCAATTCCCAGATCCCGCTCAGAATCTCGATGATATCGCGCCGGATCAGCGGCTCCCCGCCGGTGATGCGGAATTTCCGGAAGCCCAGCTCCGTGGCGGCCTCCACGCTGCGGATGATCTCGCCGGCCGTGAGATGATCCTCCTTCTGCGCCCAGCCTTTGTAGCCCTCGGGCATGCAGTAAAGGCAGCGCTCGTTGCAGCGATCGGTAACGGAAACGCGCAGGTAATCCACCGTCCTCCCGAAGCCATCGGAGAGGGCTCTCCTGCGGGACTCTGGGGCCGGGCCGCTCATAGCCTTATCTTCCTAGCATAGCCGGCGACGTTACGGTGGAAAATAATGCCTGTTCCTGCTTCACGATCCCAACCGGACCGAGTCGTCTGAGCAGACGCCTTTTCGAAGCCATCCACTCGAAAGGATTCTGGCGCGCAGCCCGCCGCGCCCCTTCATCCACTCTTCCGCACGCTCGTGAATCGCAGTATTCATCCAACGGCACGGACGGCACTCCTCGGTGCCCGCGAATCGGATGCCCTGAATCTCGAAAGTAACGCCGATGAGGCCGTTTAAATCGATGCCGGCAACGATCACGTTCCGGCGCGTGGCCGAGGGATCACGCGCCGGCTCTTCGATGCCCAGCTCGTCCCACATCCGGGTGAGATTCTCCCACTCGAAGAATGTGATTTGTCCTTTGTAGTCGGGTTTGAAATCGAAGTAGCGGTCGCCCACGATCCCGCGTCCCGCGACGCATTCGATGGATTCCACGTCAACGATCGGATGGAGGTCCGCCGGCCCGCCATGGTGGCCGCGGAAGCTGTGGCCGGTAGAAACAAACAGGTGCCGGATGGACGTGCTCATGAGGTTATCTGCGAAGGTGTCATAGCCGGCCCGTCGTTTCCATCCCCGGCTGCCGGCCGGCGCGGATTTTATTCGGCATCGGCCCGCGTGCCCTCCGGCAGAATCGCCACCACTCCGTCTAACCGCCCCAAAAACCCAGATGACCCTGTATTGATGAGAGAGAGCGGGTGAAGGGAATCGAACCCTCGTATGCAGCTTGGGAAGCTGCCGTTCTACCATTGAACTACACCCGCGAAAAACTACTCCCAAGAAACGACCCACCGGCGCGTCATCTGCCCGGTATTCGGTTTTGGATTTGTCTGCGTGTTGACATCATTCCAAACAGCAACTTTTTTTCTTAGGCCGCTAGCTACCGCACCGGGAGACGTTCCGGCGCTCGAAATCGTGTTGTCATTATTTGCGTCCACAATGACCTTGTAACGCCCTCCCCACGGATCCAAAAAGTCTCCGCTACTGTTTGTTCCACTTTTCCCCTTTTTCGCTGCCTGTACCTCCAGAAACGCAATTTTTCGAGGATTATTCGTATTCCCAGTTGCTCCAGTCAAAATATTAACAAGGTCGGAATTAACGTCACTCGCGGATTCGGTCGCAACCGGCAGGCGACCATACTCCGTCTCGTAGGCAACTATGGCCGTGGCGATCTGGGTGACGTCGTTTTTCGCCTGGGCCTTGCGGGCGCTGTCGATGGCGGAGTTGACGGCCGGGAAGAGGAGCGACATCAGGATGCCGAGGATCGCGATAACGATCAGAAGTTCGATGAGGGTGAAGGCTTTTTTGGAGGAAGTCATTTCCGGGAGATTCGGGGGAAAAAGGTCTCGGGAAAACGTCTCACAATCACAGGGTCGGGCAAGCATTTTCTTGCCTTGGCGGGGGCCAGCGTCGAAGACAGGAACGTGAAATCCAGGCGCCAGAGGGCGAACACCACACCGCAGGGGGCAGCCCCCGCTCCCAGCAACCGCAGGCGCCGCCGCAGAGGTGCGTCCAACAACCGGCCGGCCAAGGCATCCGCACCCGGACCGGAGGGCTCAAAGGCGGCGGGTCAAACTCCGGCGCCCCAGACTGCGAAGCCGGGTCGCAGAGCCGCCGGGTCGGGCGATGTGCGTGGACGGATCCTTGATCTTCTGAAGGAGCGCCCGCTGGACAAAGTGGAAATTTCCAAAGCCCTCGACCTCGCGCCGGCCGCGCGCGGGAAGCTGCGGGATCTCCTGCGCGGGATGGAGCTTGAGGGCGAGATCGCACGCATCCGGAAGGACCGCTACATCATCCCGAAAGAGGCCGATCTTTTCACGGGCGTGATCCAGTTTCACGCGAGCGGAGCCGCCCATGTTCTCAACGAGACAGCCGGCGAGCCGGATCTCTACATCCGCGCGGAGAATACGTTCACGGCGATGCATGGCGACCGCGTAGTGGCCCGCGTCTCGACCGAGCGCGTGCCCGACTGGAATCCCGGGCGGACCGCCCGCCGCGAGGGCCGCGTGATCCGGATCCTCCACCGCGCAAGCGACACGATTGTCGGCACGCTTCAGAAGTCGAAAAACTTTTACTACCTCGTCGCGGACGACCCGCGCTTCGTCCACAACCTCTACGTCCAGGCACCCGTGCCTCCGCTCTATGCGAACGTGGGCGACAAAGTCGTCGTCCACCTCGATGCCTGGCCGTCGCGGCACGTCAACCCCGAGGGGCATATCATCGAAGTGCTCGGACCGGTGGGCAAGCCGGGGGTGGACATGCTTTCGATCATCAAGAAGCACCGGCTGCCTCTGCACTTTCCGCCGGATGTTTTACGCGAGGCGGACCAGGTCTCGCCAGAGGTGGACAAACGCGAGACCGCACGGCGCGAGGACCTGCGTGGCACGTTTGTCTTCACGATCGATCCGGACGATGCGAAGGATTTTGACGATGCGATCAGCATCAGCCGCACATCGGACGGGTGGTCGGTCGGCGTGCATATTGCGGACGTTTCGCATTACGTGCGGCTGAAGTCCGCTCTCGACCGCGAGGCGGTGGCACGCGGCAATAGCGTATATCTGGCGGACCGCGTGATCCCCATGCTTCCCGAGGCCCTCAGCAACGGGATCTGCAGCCTCAAGCCGGGCGTCGAGCGGCTGGCCTTCTCGGTCTTCGCGGAGATCAACCGGAACGGAAAGGTAAAATCCTGCCGGTTTGCCAAGACGATCATCCGCAGTGCGGCCCGGCTCACCTACAAGCAGGCGTTTGAAATTCTGAACCGCCCGCCCCGTGGAGACACCCTTGCCGAGCAGGTGCACACCGCATGGGAGCTTTCGTCGACGCTGCGCAAAAAACGCTTCGCCGCCGGGTCGCTGGATCTGGATTTTCCAGAGCTGAAAGTCTGGCTCGACGATCAGGGCAAGCCGGTCCGGCTGGAGCGGATCGAAAACGACATTTCACATCAGCTCATCGAGGAGCTCATGCTGCTGGCGAACGAACTCGTTGGACGTGAGCTCAAGATCCGGCGGCAGCCGGCGCTCTATCGTATTCATGAGAAACCCGAACCGGACCGGCTGGCGGAATTCCGTGACTTCGCAATCAGCCAGGGCATCCGCATTGGAGACCTGACCCAGCGGCCGGAACTGCAGAAACTGCTCGGCGGCCTCCGAGGACAGCCGCATGAATCGGCCGTGAAGATCGCCCTCCTGAAAAGCCTCAAGCGCGCCCGCTACTCGCCCGATCCCGTCGGCCACTACGGGCTCGCGAAGCCGGACTACACACACTTCACCAGCCCGATCCGCCGTTACAGCGACCTCGTGGTCCACCGCGCGCTGGAGAAGATGCTGGGCCTCTCACGGACGGGCCCGGATTCCTCCACGCTTGCCTCGACGGCCGAGCACATTTCGACGACCGAGCGCACGGCCTCGGATGCGGAAAAGGAATCCGTCCGTCTGAAGAAGCTGGAATTTTTCCAGATGCAGTCTTCCAAGCGAACGGGCGAAGCCTTCCGCGCGATCATCATGGACGTGAGGAACTACGGGCTCTTCGTCGAGCTGCCGGATTTTCTCCTCAGCGGGCTCATCCACATCTCGTCGATCGAGGGGGATTTCTTTGTCGTCGATCAAGCGCGCAAGCGGCTGGTCGGGCGGAAGTCAAAAAGGGTGTATCAGGTCGGCGATGCGGTCGAGGTGATCGTGGCCCGCGTCGACATGTTCAAGCAGCAGGTCGACTTCAAGATCGTCTGACGCGGCATCACTCCTCCGCCGGAGTCTGCTTGATGCGGGCTTCGAGGGCCTCGCGCGTGATCAGATGTTTGGCGCCGCAGCGGGGGCAGTGGATCCGGATCGTCTCATCGCCGCCGAAGAGCTCGTCGCCCTGGTTGCGGAAGACGGGGGCGAGAAAGTCCAGCATGCGGTCGTTATTGCACCCGCAGGCGAACCGGTAGCTCCGCTTTTCAAGGAGGGCGAGTTCGACGTCCTGATCGAGCTTCAAAATCGCCTCCCGGGTCAGGGATTCGAGCCATTCGACATCGCAGTCCGGCTGGGCGGCGACCATCACGAGGTCCTCCTCATCGTGCCAGAAAAACCGGGCCGGCCGCTGCTCGCTTTTCGCGTAGAACGTCTCGACCGCACCGAAGAAGCTATTGCCGGAGAACTCAACGACCGAGCGGCGGGCCGGCTTACCCTCCTCGACGACATCGGCGTAAAACATGCCCTGCGCGGCCTCTTTCACGTTCTCGGTGAACAGGTTGGCAATGACGGTGCCGGAGGCATTGTCGCCCGCGACGAAGACGTTCATTCGCGGCTCGCCAAAATGCACCGTCCATGCACAACTCTCCTTCCACGGCCGGCTGGCACAATGCAGCGTGAGCGCCGCGAGCGCATCGCGTCCGATCGCGTCACAGGCGGGCGGCACCACGATGTCGTAATCCATGCGGTGCAGGTACCACGAGGCGAAGAGCTCGGAGAAATCAGCGCGCGCGACGAGCGCGTTCTTGCCACGCGCAAAATAGGTCCGCACCTCGATGCCGGGATCGTTCACGGAAGCTTCCTCCGGACGGCTGAGGGCTTCTGATTCAAAAGACGGCCGGCAACCCTGAACGCACGGCGTGCGATCTTCGCCTGCAGGCGGCGGACCACATCGACCGCGGGGGAATCGGGGTGAAAATTTTCGAAACGTTCGCAGAGCATGGACAGGTCGTGGTGTTTTCCCAGGAGCGAGGAAAGCTTCTCCGCGGCAGGGATCCGCGTCGATACCTCCGAAGCGTCCGACAGGATCTCGGATTGGTAAAGCAGTTCTTTCACGCGCTTCCGCCAGCTATGGAAATCTCCATCCGTGCCCCGGCAGCGGCAGACCTTCGATGCGCGGCGGCATTTCCGGTAGGTGGCAAGCCAGCCGTCGACAACATCAGGCCACGTCAACTGATGCAGCCTGTCATCATCTGTCGCGGCCAGCAGAGCGTCGAGTTGGGCGGCGACCGCCCCGTCTGCCACGACCTGCTCGCAGGCACCGCCTTCGAGATGAAGCCGGCGGATCTCCGCCGCGGCCGGCGCCGGTGGCAGCAGGTCGAGAAGCAAATCGCGGAGCACATCCGCGTCGCGCAGCGAGCCGAAGTGATTTTTCACATCGCGAGCCCGCCGGCCGGCGCGTGCCGCCGCCTCGCGACCGACGGCGGGACGGGTCAGCAAGACGAGCGCACGCACTTTTTTCATACTCACACGGATCTCATGCACCCGGTCCTCCGAACGGGACGGGAGGGCTGCAAGATGGCTCTTTACCCGCCCGATCAGCATGGCAAGGGCTCCGGAGAGACGGAGTCCCGGCACCCCGGATGCTGCGAACACGTTTTTCATCCCGGCTCCAGTAAACGCCGTCCGCCGACCGCGTCGATGCTTTTGCATGTTCATTTCGACGCGGCGGGTGCATGAAGGGAGGGTATGCCACGCGATCTGATCCACCCCGCCGACCGCCTCGTGGCGGCCATGGAACGCATCTACAGCTACCGGATGACGACCACCTCCGGCGGAAACCTTTCGATCCGCGAAGGCGACGGCACGATCTGGATCACCCCCGCCCGCATCGACAAAGGCGCCCTCCGCCGCGAGGACATCGTCGCCGTCCGCGCGGACGGCACGGTGGAAGGACGTCACCGCCCGTCGTCGGAGTTTCCCTTCCACCGGCGGATCTACGATCTGCGGCCGGACCTTTGCGGCATCGTACACGCGCATCCCGTGGCCCTCGTGGCGTTCAGCATTTGCGGGCGCGCTCCGGACACCCGGCTTTTTCCGAAGAGCCACGCGATCTGCGGGGAGGTCGGCTTTGCGCCCTATGCTCTGCCGGGCAGCGAGCTTCTTGGCGAGCGGATTGCGGAGGTTTTCGCCGGGGGCCCGTCGTGCGTGATGCTGGAGAACCACGGCGTGGTGGTCGGCGGCGCGGATTTCGAGCAGGCATTCACGCGCTTCGAGACGCTGGAGTTCACGGCCAAAACGCTCATCAAGGCCCAGGCCCTCGGGGGTGCGGAATTTCTCAATGCCGACCAGCTTGCGCTCGCGGGACGGCGTCAAGGTGCGAGAGAAACGTTCCTGCCAGGGACGGCCTCCGGACCCGAGCGCGCCCTGAGGCGGGATCTTTGCGAATTCGTCCGCCGCGGCTACAAGCAGCGCCTCCTCATCAGCAGCCAGGGCACGTTCTCAGCGCGGCTCGGCGAGACGGATTTTCTCATGACGCCTGCCGGCGCCGACCGCGCCCAGCTCGGGCCGGCGGATATTGTCCTCGCAAGCGGCGCAGCCGTGGAGGAGGGAAAAACCGCCAGCCGGGCCCTGCCGCTCCATGCAGCGATTTACCAGGCCCACCCCGCCGTTCAGGCGATCGCGATGGCGACGCCGGTGAATGCGACCGCCTTCGCCGTCTCCTCGACAACCCTCGACACGCGAACCATCCCGGAGAGTTACATCTTCCTCCGCGACGTGGACGTCTTTCCGTTCGAAACCGTCTACGGCGACCCTGCGGCCTTCGCAGCGCGCTGCCGGACGGAGTTCCCGGTCAGCCTGCTGGCGCACGACGGAGCCATGATTCTCGGGACCTCGCTTCTGGATGCCTTCGATCGGCTGGAGGTTCTGGAATCGACCGCCGAAGCCGTCATCAACAGCCGGCCCCTGGGACCGGTGCGTCCGATGGACGGGGCGGTGATCGACGAGCTCGTCGCCGCTTTTCTTGGGGGCAAAAAATCCTGACCCTCCGCCGGCGCGCCCCGGTGCGGAGCGGCGGCAGAGACGGAATCAAACCGCCTTCGCGACCAGGGTGGCGTTGTGCCCGCCGAAGCCGAACGAGTTGCTGACCACGGTCTTCACCTTCGCCTCGCGGGCGACGTTCGGCACGCAGTCCAGATCGCACTCGGGATCCGGATTTTCCAGATTGATCGTCGGAGGGATAATGCCGTGCTTGAGAGCAAGGGCGCACACCGCCAGCTCGACGCCGCCGGCCGCACCAAGGAGGTGGCCGGTCATCGACTTTGTGGCGCTCACCATCGTCTTCTTGGCATGGTCGCCGAGCGCCAGCTTGATCGCCTTTGTCTCGCAGATGTCACCGAGGCCGGTCGACGTCGCGTGGGCGTTGATATACTCGATCTCCGAGGGGTTCACCTTCGCATGGTTCATCGCGATCTTCATCGCGCGCGCCGCGCCCTCGCCTTCCGGCATCGGGGCCGTCATGTGGTAGGCATCCGCCGTGCATCCGTAGCCGGCGATCTCGCAGTAGATCGCCGCTCCGCGGCGCTTGGCGTGCTCGTATTCCTCGAGAACCATGATGCCCGCGCCCTCGCTCATAATGAAGCCATCGCGGTCGCGGTCGAACGGACGGCAGGCGCGTTCGGGCTCGTCATTGCGGAGGCTCAGAGCCTTCATTGAGGCAAAGCCTGCAATACCGAGCGGAGTGATCGTCGCCTCGCAGCCGCCGGCCAGAAAGATATCCGCATCGCCGAATTTGATCGTGCGCCACGCCTCGCCAAGCGAGTTATTCGCCGTCGCACAGGCCGTGACGATGCACATGTTCGGGCCGCGGAGGCCGTATTCCATCGAAATGATGCCGCTGG
>CAZSMN010000048.1:0-15695 GCA_964607615.1 uncultured Chthoniobacterales bacterium
CATGCTCATCGGCCTAGCCGCGAAGAATGCCATTCTGATCGTCGAGTTTGCCAAGGATGAATACGAGAAAGGCAAACCGCTGCTCGAAGCCACGTTGGCCGGAGCCAAGCTCCGCCTCCGGCCGATCCTGATGACCGCGTTCGCCTTCATCCTCGGCACGGTGCCCCTCGCGATTGCCTCCGGATCCGGCGCGGTCTCCCGGCGTGTTCTAGGTACGACGGTGATCGGCGGCATGCTGGCCGCGACGTTGCTTGCCATTTTCCTCATCCCGACGTGCTTCTACTTTGTGGAGAAGTTTTTTGTGGGAGCGCCCGCCGGGGACGCCAAGGAAGGCGCCGAAGCCGAACCGGCTGATAAAACCGAAGGCGCCTAGTCGCTACCGCAGGGGCGAGGCCGGCAGTTGGACGCAGGCTTTCCAAGCCGGCACCTTCGTGCTCTGCTCGTAGCGATGTCCTCCTCCTACTCCCTCGCTCAGGAACAGTATGCCGCCGTCGGCGTCGATACGGAATCCGCCCTCAAACGCCTGCAGACGATACCGATCTCCCTGCATTGCTGGCAGGGGGATGATGTCGGGGGATTCGAAACGGCCGGTGCTGTCCTTGAAGGAGGAGGCATCCAGGCAACGGGAAACTACCCCGGCAAGGCTCGGACAATCGAGGAACTCCGGAGCGATCTGGACACCGTTGTAAGGCTCCTGCCCGGTCGCCATCGCCTGAACCTTCATGCCCTTTATGGCGACCACTCCGCCGGCAAGGTGGACCGCGATGCCCTGACGATGGCGCAGTTCGAGGGATGGGTGCACTGGTGCAAAGAGCGCGGCATGGGAATGGATTTCAACCCGAGCTACTTCTCCCACCCCCTCGCCTCGGATGGGCTCACGCTCTCGCACCCGGATGCCGCCATCCGTCGCTTCTGGATCGACCACGGCATGGCCTGCCGGAAGATCGCAGGCGAAATCGCGGCTCAGCTCTCGTCGCCGGTCGTGACCAATTTCTGGATTCCCGACGGCTCAAAAGATGTTCCTTTTGATCGCAAGGGGCCGCGTGAACGGCTGGAGGAATCCCTCGATGCCATTTTTGTGGAATCCATCGAAGGCAATCTCGATGCGGTTGAGAGCAAGCTGTTCGGCATCGGTTCGGAATCCTACGTCGTCGGTTCGCATGAGTTCTACCTCGGCTACGCGGTGAAAAGGCAGATCCTTTACTGCCTGGATGCCGGCCATTTTCATCCGACGGAGAACATTGCCGACAAGATTTCCTCGGTCCTTCAGTTCGTGCCCGGACTGCTCCTGCACGTGAGCCGCGGAGTGCGGTGGGACAGCGACCATGTGGTGCTTTTTGACGACCAGACACGGGCGATTCTCGAGGAGGTCGTTCGCGGGGATTTCCTTTCCCGCACACACGTCGGCCTGGATTTCTTCGATGCGAGCATCAACCGCATCGCGGCCTGGGTCATCGGAGCACGCTCCGCGATCAAGTCCCTTCTCTCCGGGTTACTGGAGCCCTCGAACATGCTCCGCACGTACGAAGCCGCAGGAGATGCCACGGCAAGACTCGCGCTTTTCGAGGAGATCCGCACCCTTCCCTTCGGTGCGGTCTGGAACGAATACTGCCGCAGAATGGATGTGCCGGCCGGCCTCGCCTGCCTGCAGCAGATCAAATCCTACGAACGCGACGTTCTCTCCAAGCGCACAGCCTGAGCGGCTGATTCTCCGCCCGCGATCCGGGTTCCGCCGCGACGCCAACCGGCAACAGACAATACCCGTCCGATTTAAACCTCAGGTGCCGCGATGACGCGGAGTCGGATGAACCGCTTGGTGTCCCCACCCAGAGGCACAGTGGCCCTGACGGACTGTAGCGCGGCATCTTCTGAGAGAACCGTCTCCGTCACGCCAACGGTGCTCCAGGAGCCTGCTGCAAGAGTGTCACTGTACTCCACAATAAACGTGACACCGGATGTGACTGCGCTCTTGTCGCGACTATAGAAGAACGAAAGTCCGGATGGCCCGGCCTCGATCCGCCCGGCTTTGGAGTTTCCGGACCGGGGATTCTGGGCGGTCGCAAACTCGAGCAGGTTGGTTTCACCATCCCCGTCCGCGTCAGCATCGTCCGCGGTATCGCCCGAGCCATACGGGGTGCTGAACCACTTCTGACGCCAGATTTCGAGAGGTGACCCCACGGTCAAAACAAACGAGGCCGAGTCTGAGTTGCCCGCTGTATCGGTGGCGGTCACCGTGATGCGGGCAGTCCCCGCGCGATCCGTCGCCGGCGTCGCGGAAAGTGAGCGCCCACAACCGCTCCCTGAGAGCACAAGGCTGCCCGTGGGAAAAAGATCCTGGTTATCACTCTGGACCGAAAGCGTCAGCGTATCCACCGTCGGGACGGGATACATGAGGGCGACGGTTGCCGCATGCGAATCCCCGAGGCTCACCCCGGCATCCGGAATACGGACGACTCCCGGCTTGATGAAAGGCTCTTCGGAGGTCCAACCGATTTTCAACACCGAGAGGTACCACGTATTACCACCGTCATTATTGCCCTGATAAAACATGTAGGTCTGATCATCGTCATCCACGAAGACACCGGGGTGGCCGGATTCCGATGCATTCCACGTTCCCGCCGCGCCGTCCGCGAAAAACGGTTGCCCGGCCAGCGACGGAAGCCGTGTCCAAGTGATGCCGTCCGTGCTGTAGGCGCAGCCGATCTGCTGCGGGGCATTATTGTAGGCACCGCCGTAGAACATGTAGATCCGGCCATTTCGCACGCACATGGTCTGCCCCTCGATGCACCGCTGCTCCCAGCTGGTTTGAATCGGAGGAAACGTCGGGGCATTTGGAGTGAGGGTCGTCCAGACGCCGGAGGAGTAATTTCCCCCAATCGGCGCGGAGGCGACAACGACCTGCTGGACGGTATTGGTGGTGTCCCGCGTCGCGCAGGAGAGGTACATCTTTCCATTGTACTCAATGTAGTCGGCATCGATGGCACGCCCGTTGTTCCAGACTCCAGAACCGGGAGGACCATAGATCGGGTTGGAGGCGTTGCGCGTGAAGGTCAGCCCGTCGTCAGAGACCGCATGACAGATCCGGTCGCTAGCATTACCGGCGTAGCTCTGATAAAAAAGATGTACCTTCCCGTTGATAACCCGGGCGCAAGGGGCGGCGAGGCCATTGCGATCCGGCCCGGTGCCCCCCGGCAAAAACTCTCCGAAGCGCGTCCAATTCACCAGATCGTAGCTCTCGGCAATCGCGGTCGACCACTGGTTCGAGGTATTTTTTTGCGAATAATACATGAGGTAGCGACCTTGAAAACGGATCACGGTCGGATCCTTGGCAAACGGGCGTTTGAGCCTTACTGAGTCGCCGAAATACATCGCCGGCGTGCCGCTGGTAATGAACGGAGTGACCGCCGCGACCGATGAAGTTGCCGTCTCATTGCCGCCGCTGACCGCCGCGACCGTGTAATAGTAAGTCGTCCCATTGAGGAGCGGCGAGTCGGTGTAGGTAAGCGTCGTAACGTTGTTGACCGTGGCAAAAGGGCCGGAGGCAGCCGTCGATCGCTTGATGTTATAGCTGGTGGCGCCCGCAACGGCTGTCCATGTGACCGTGGCCTGACTATTGCCAGGAGTCGCCCCTGCCACCCAGATGGACCCGTTTTTGGTGCCAACCAGGTTGATCTGTTTATTGGCCGTGTCCACGACCACCGAGGCACTGAAGGCCGCGGGGAGATTTCCTACCTCCATCGTGTGGTTGATCAGGTTGCCTGTGTAGCGGATGAGGGGGAAGGTGTAGTTGCCGTCCGCGAGGGTTTCGAGTCCACTCAGCTGGACGGTGCCATCAAGGGTGAGATCGCCCTGCACAGTAAGCGCCGAAGAAACGCCGGCCCCCGCGACCGTCTGGTAGCTGAACCGGGAGGAGGGATTGAAAAAGAGGTTTCCTTTCACCGTGCCCGCTCCGTCAATCGTCTCGTTACCCACGAGGGCCAGTTTTCCATCAATGCGTGTCGAGACGTCGAGGGTGGCTCCCGAGGCAACAGAGATGCGACTCGACGATGCGATCGAGCCGTTTCCCGTTAAGAAGAGGGTGCCCGAAGGGACAAAAGTGGAGCCGGTGTAGGAATTGGTCGCGCTGAGAACGAGGCTGCCATTCCCGCTTTGCGTGAGGTTTCCCGGCCCTGAGACCGGCACAGCAATGGTGAGCTGAATGCCGGTGCCATTCTGAAAAATGCCTCCGTGTGTTCCGAGGCGGATCCCCCGGTTCAAGTCATTGATCGTGAAAGAGGCCGAAGGCTTCAGCGTACCACTGCTGAGCGTGAGTTGGTCAGCGCTAAAGACGGCGGGATTGCCTCCCAGGTTTTCCTCGCTCCCGACCTCGATCACGAACGACTTGGTGGCATTGCCCGTGTCGGCGATGAGTTTCCCCGTCCAGCCGGTATTGTTGCCCGAGAGGCGCAGAGTCGAGAGCGTGGTGGCAGCGTTGGGATTTGTGAGCGCAATTGATCCCGAGCCGGCGATGAGACGTCCGCTGATATGGAGGGTCGAGTTACTGCCGCCGTCCACCGTCGTATTTGCGCTCACGGTGATGTTGCCAGCCAGAGTTTGGACAATGGGCGCGCTGCCGTTGCCGAGGCTGCGGCCGCCTTGGATCACAAGGTTGCGAACTGTGATAACGCCGGAGCCGGTGCCCTTGAAGATAATGCCGGTATCGCCGTCAGTGGCCGGAAGAATCGTCAGCAGATCGCCGGCAAACGTGTGATTACCCCCATTGGGAGGCGTCCGAAGGCTGAAACCGCCCGTCGAGTAGTTATTTCCAGCTGAGGGCGCGGCCGAATTACTCCAGTTTCCCGCCGCATTGAACGAACTTGTTCCGCTTGCATCCTTCGCCGTCAACGTAACGTTCGCTGCCGGACAGGATAGGGACAACGCGCCGAAGACAAGAACAGAAGCACACCACCGAGCGCGTGTGGCAGGCAGGTCATAACGGAGTTTGATCGATTGGGAGGACAAAACGGGGAAAAGAAGCGCGCCGGCATCCGGATGACCAACGCGATCCGATGGCGCAATTTAGCGTGATACAGAGCAATGCGCAATCGGGCCCGAATCCCCGCCAGGCCTAATCGGGCGGGTTGCTATCAATAATCTGCCGCGCCTCGCGGAGAAGAATCCGCGCCATCACCCAGTCATTCCAATAGCCGGTCCATGGCCCGAGCGGCTCGAAGGGAATCGGATAAACCCCGGTCAGCGCCTTGTTGATCCGCTTTTCTGCTTCGTCGAGTTCCCTGCGGGCGGCATCCGTCTCACCGGTTATCTGATGCGCCATGGCGAGTACAAGCTGAAGGATCGACAGCCTTGCCAGATTCGCGTTGTGGAGTTCGCGGGACACCTCCGCCCAATCGATGGCTTCGCGAGGCATGGAAAGCCTCAGGTTCAATAAGGCGAGCGAGATCGCGCGCCATGCGGCGAGATCTCGGTTGCCCTCGCGAACCGGTTTCATCGACTCCTCAAGCAGGACCGCAAGATTGGACATTTTTTCCAGGTATTCCTCCCGGGCAGGCCTTAGGAGCACGGCCTTCATGAGCTGCTCGGCGACTTGAGGGTTCAGGGTTCCTCCAAGCCTGTTGAGCATGTCTTCCCGATACTTTTCGTAGCCATCAAGGTCTCCGGCTTCAATGAGAGAGGGGCCCGGGAGGAGAATGTCCCGCCGTAGGACGAGAAACTGAGGTGTCTGGAAGCGGTTCGCTTCGGTCAGCAGCACAAAACACTCCGCCGCCTGCTTCCACCGCCCGCTGATCGCATTCCACTCACCGAGGGAGCACAACACTTCCGTTGCTTCGATATTCGAATCGATCGTGGAGATGGGAGAGACTTTCAAAAGCGCGTCGGCCTCCTCAAAACGGCGTTCGCTCACCAGCAGAGCCGCACGGGAAATATTCGCGCGGGTGACCACTTCTTTCCGGAGAATCTCCTCACGCAGGTGGGCCTCCTCCGCTGCCTTCCGCTGGATCTCCTCCCCCCGCCGGGCCTCGTTCGTCCGGATGAGAAGAACCGTCGAGACCGCCAGAGCAATGATCAACGCCGCCGCAATCGTCAGGCCGGAGAAGACCGGGATCCGGTTTCTCCTCACGAACTTGCGGACCGCATACCATCCTCCGGGCGGACCGGCCGAAACAGGCTGGTTGTCAAGATACCGCTGAATATCGATGGCAAGCGCGTTTGCGGTCTGGTAGCGGCGGCTGCGGTCCTTTTCAAGCGCCTTCATCACGATCCAGTCCAGCTCGCCTCTGAGGACCGACGGCAGATGCGCGGCATCGAGCCCACGGCACTTCGCCACCCGCTCCCGCTCGGCGGCATCCCCCAGGAGTACCGCAGCCGACGGCTTCGGCGGATCCCGCTCCATCAGGATCTTGCGCATCTCCGATAGCCCGAGCCTCGTCATCTCGTCCTTGTCGAAAGGCGGCCTGCCGGTCAGCAATTCGTAAAGCATTGCACCGAGGCTGTAGATGTCACTTCGCGTGTCGACGTCGATTCCCCCCATGTCAACCTGTTCGGGGCTCATATACGAGGGGGTTCCAACCCACTCGTCACGGAGGGTCAATGCCGTTCCCGACCGCCGGGCTTCCGCAGCCTTCGCGATCCCGAAATCGATGACCTTCGGAAGCGGAACTCCATCAACGACAGCGACAAGAACATTCGACGGCTTGATATCCCGGTGGATGATGCCCTTCTGGTGAGCGTGCTGGATGGCGTGGCAGACTGCGATGAAGAGACCCAACCGGCCGGGAAGATCCATGCCACGGGCATCGCAGAAGGTGGTGATCCGCTCCCCCCCGGCAAGCTCCATCACAAAAAACGGCCGCCCGGCATCCGTCGATCCGGCATCCAACACCCGGCAGATATTGGGGTGATCCATGAGAGCAAGCGCCTGCCTCTCGAGATTGAACCGTGCGATCACCGATTTCGTATCCATGCCGAGGCGGATGATTTTGAGCGCGACCAACCGGTGGACGGGACTCCTCTGCTCCGCCTCGTAAACGACTCCGCACCCTCCCTCGCCCAGAAGCTTCAGAATGCTGTACGGGCCCACTTCTGTTCCCACCGGATCGGAATCGGCGCTGTCGACCGTTGACAAGCCACGCGGCTCAACGCCTGCCTCCCCGGCAAGCTCTCCCGCAAGGGACGCCCGGTCCTCGCTGGCTTTGAGAAAAAAGGATACCGAATCCCTCGAAGCGGCCAGCAGCTTTTCCATCCTTGCGAGCCCCTCAGCATCTTCAGCATAGATCCGCTGAAGAAACCGACGTCGCAATTCTCCATCCTCGATGCCCAGCGCCGCATCGAAGATGGCAAGCTCCACCTCCCTCGCTTCACTCATGAACCGGCCCTGCGCTGAAAACCGTCTTCTCGGATCATCTGGAACAGCCGCGCCTTTGCCATTGTCCACTGGCGCTCCACCGAACGGAGGCTGATGCCAAGCATTTTAGCAATTTCTTCGCTCCCCATTCCGCTGAAGAATTTCAGAAGAACAATTCTCGCTGCGACCGGATCCTCCTCCTCGAGCCGGGAGAGATTCTCGTGGATCATCAGGATGTGATCACCCGGCTCCGCCAGCGGCAGGTCCGGCCGGAGCGGCTCACACTCGTTGGTTTTGCGCTTAAGCGCCGCCTTGCGGCGGGAACGGTCCACCAGGATGCGCCGCATCGCCTGAGCCGCCGCCCCGAAAAAATGGGCCCGGTTTTCCCATGTCGCCGAACGGTTTCCCAGGAGCCTCAGCCACGCCTCGTGCACCAGCGCGGTCGGCTGGATCGTCTGGCCGGCGGACTCCTGCGCCATGCGGGAGGCAGCGAGACGGCGAAGTTCCTCGTAAACGATCGGCAAAAGCTGCTCGGACGCGAGCCGTTGATCGCGGGCGACCGCTCCCAGGACCATCGTGATATCATGCACCTCTTGATCAAATAGTTGGGATTGCTCAGGCCTGCAAGTCGTTACTGTCACATTGGCTACACGATCAGCATGCAGTCGCCGTAGCTGAAGAAGCGGTATTTCTCCTCCACCGCCCTGGCATAAGCCTCCAGAATCAACTCCCGACCGGCCATGGCGCTCACCAGCATCAGGAGGGTGGAACCCGGGAGATGAAAATTGGTAAGCAGAGCTCCGACGAACCGGAACGTGAAAGGCGGATAGATAAAAATCGCTGTCCGGCCGGCAGCGGCTCGTAGAGGACCCTCCGGCTGCGATTCCAGCACGCGCGTCACCGTGGTGCCGACCGCGACAATCCGGCGTGCCGCGGTGAGGACGCCGGCCGTTTCCGCGGAGATTTCATACCGTTCTTCGTGCATGTGATGGTCGCGAACGTCGTCCACTTTTACCGGCAAAAACGTGCCTGCTCCGACATGGAGCGTAACGAAGGCATGAGGGATACGAGAGAGGACGCCGGGCGTGAAATGCAAGCCTGCCGTCGGAGCTGCCACGGATCCCTCGTGCTTCGCGTAAACCGTCTGGTAGCGCTCCTCGTCGGCCGCATCGTCGGGCCGCTTAAAGTACGGCGGCACCGGCATGTGACCGTGTGCATGAAGATCCGGCTCCTCCGCGAAACGGACCACCCGCTCGCCTCCCTCCAGCACATCGATCACCTCGGCTTCGGTGCCGGCAATGGGAAGACGGGCGCCGGCCCGTGTTTTTCGGCCCGGCTTCGCCAGGCACACCCAGCAACCGTCGGCGCGCCGTTCGAGAAGGAAGATCTCCACGTTGCCTGTCTCGGCCTGCAAGCGCGCCTTGATGACCTTCGAGTTGTTGAGGACAACCCGGTCGCCCTGCTGCAGCAGATCGGGAAAATCGCGAAAGGCCGCGTGGGTGATCGAGCCGGCCTTCCGGTCCACGATCATCATCCGGGAGGCATCCCGCTCGGCGAGCGGACGCGAGGCGATCAGCTCCGGCGGCAGGTCATAATGATAATCGCGAAGCAGGCTCGACATGCGCGCGCCACCGGTCAGGCCTCGACCTTGCCACCCCGTCCCATCCGGCGAAGACCACAGCGGAAGGCTGCTGCGCCCACCAGATTGGCGACCCGCCTCTGCAGGCGCCAGGCCCGTCCGAAAATGACCACGACGAAAATCAGGTAAGGTAACCACAGCCACCAGTCGCTGCCGGGAACCACGAACTGCCGGTAGGCCAGAATGCTCAAGAGGATGAGATTGATCAGCGCGGTTGTGGCCACCATGCGGGAACGAAGGTTGACCCGGGTGAGGCATTTCGGCCCGCCATGGTATTCGGTCACGGAGCGGAGTTTCACGCCCCACCAGAAGCTTCCGTAGATCTGGACATCCCAGTCTTTCCAGCCGGTATCGGTCGAGTAGCTCCAGCCTTCCTCCTCGAGGGATTTGACGATCTCCTGGAGCAGGATTTCGCGGCCGTTGCCGTTTTCGCTCCAGAACTTCAGCTTGGAAATGCTGCCGCCCATCGGCTTGAAGTCCTTCTCCACGCTCGCGATCACCGCGGGAGGCGTGCGCTTGAACTTCAGCCAGGTGAAATAACGCGCCCAACCGCGCACCAGAGGCTGCGCCAAGGCGAGCCACGCCACCAGCAACCGCGCCGGAACCGTGTCGTGCCTGGCCTCCAGCCGCGCATGGATCATGTATGAAAGGGCCACCAAAAACGTACCCCCGAACATGATGTAGGGAACGATGCGCAGGAATGGCAACGGAATCGACACTGCGAAGATGAACAGGGTCAGCACGACCCACTCGATGCTGCTCAGGTAGGCCGCGACATCCGACTGCGGGGTCGGGTAGATGGATTGGAAAAGGCCTTCACCAAAAACCCCGTGATAGATGACCGGTTTATTGATCAGCCACGTGAACCGCGGGGCCCCGTAGATCTGACCCTTCCATTTTGCCGTTCCCGTCGGGCCGAAGAAGACCAAGTGCTTGAACCTCAGCATCGACTCCGCCTCGCCGTAGCCCTCCTGCTGCTTGCGGAACGCCTGGAGCGTAAAGCGGCGGTAATGCCACACGATGGCGGCCGGGCTGAACGCAATGACGCCCCCCGATTGCTGGAGCCGCCAGCAGAAATCCACATCGTCTCCGGCCTTGCGATACTCGGGATCAAAGCCGCCAACCTGCTCGAAGGCCCAGCGGTGGAAGGCCATATTGCAGCCGGGAATGTGCTCGGCAACAACGTCCGTGAGGAGGACATGGCTCGGACCGCCCGGTGCTGCCGCCACGCAGGCCTGCACCCAGTTTTCTGCCGGTGGCGAGATATTCGGGCCGCCAACGCCCGCATAATCCCCGCTCAGCAAGGTGCCGATGAGATAATAGAGCCAGTCGGGATCCGCCATGCAGTCGCTGTCGGTGTAAACGATGATGTCGCCGGTGGCCGTTTGAGCACCGACATTGCGGGCGTAGCTCAGACCTTTGTTTTCCTGACGGACATTGACGATCCAGGGATGCCGTGCCGCGATCTCCTGCGTGTCGTCTTTGGAGCCGTCATCGACGAGGATCACTTCATAGTTCGGGTAGTCGACATGCTTGAGCGACTCCAGGCAGCGCTCGAGCGTTTTGCCGCCGTTGTAGGAGCAGACAATAACCGACGCCTTGGGATAGGAGGGCAAGGCAACCCGGGACGTCATCGAACCTTCCCCGTGAAAGAGCTGCTTCACCGTGTCGAAAGCCGGTTTTTTCGTCCGGTCGCGCCGGACGAGTCCGAAAGCCCAGTCGAGAATCTCCATGCCGCCGCGGAACCACTCGTCCGTCCAGGCATAGATAATCGTGCCTGCCAGTCCACCGCGCACAACACTCTCGATGTGCCAGCGGATCATCTCCGCCTGTTCCTCCTCGGGATGCCGGATCGTATCCATCCCGAATTCCCCGAGGATCAGCGGCTTGTCGTCGGCAAGGTTCTGAAGCCTCGCGAGGTAGCGCTCAAAGTCCTCCTGCCGGTGCAGGTAGACATTGAACGTCACAAAATCGCTGTTCTGCGGGAGAAGGTATTCGGTGGGCGGATAGCTCGCGTAGGAAAAAAGCGCCTTGGGATCGGCGGCCCGGCCGATGTTGATCAGCCGCTCGACAAACTCTGTCACCTCGCGGGCGCCCAGCCACCGGACCATCGTTGTCGGAATCTCGTTGCCGACAAGGTAACCGAACACCGCGGGGTGCCCGGCATTCTTCGCCACACCCTCGGCGATCGCCCGTTCGGCCTCTTCACGGATCTTCGCATCCTTCAGGAACTCCAAATGCTCGGCCCATGGAATCGAGATCAACGCGCGGATCCGGCGCTCGGCACAGAGATCCAGAAACCACCGTGGCGGGACGTAATAGACGCGGACGAGATTGACGCCCGCTTCCACCATCAGGTCGAGATCGCGGGCCGCTCCTTCCGGCGTTCCGAAGTATTCGCCGTTGGCATCGGGCGCAAACGGGCCGTAGGTCACCCCCTTGACGAAAAACTTCCGGTCGCCCTCGAAGAAAAATTTGGCGCGCACGCGCACTGGCATCATTTCGCTCACAGACCGCTTTACCTATCAGCGGTTTGCACCGAGCGCAACACGTCCGCGCGGGATATCACGCTGCCGGCCCGCTTTTCCTGCCCGGGCAAAATTTTACGCAACTTCCTGTCGGATGCGGTTTTGAATCCTTGCCATGAAAACCACAACCCTCCTCGCAGCATTGGCCATCGCCGCTTCGTCCGCCGTTGGCTTCGCAGCAGACTCCAAACGAACCGCCGATTACATCCTGACGTCACCGTCGGACTTTGAAGGCAAAGAAGTCACGCTCGACGTCGCCTTCGTGAAGCCGGTCCGATGGAAAAGCCCGGTGCCGGAACTCGCCTTCTTCCACGCCATGACGACCGACCGCCGGGACGACCGGCCCGCGGGACGCATTCTCGTAGTCGTCGCGGCGGACAAAACCACCGCCTTTGCGCGCAAGTATGGAACGGATCCCGACGGCCGTCGTCTCGACGCCGACACCCTCCGCGGCATCCTGCTCGCCGCTCCGGGCAAACACCCCCGGGCACGGGTTTGGATGGTGGATACCGACGGCCGCGCCGCTGAGCTCATCAAGAACAAAAAGCTGATGATCGACGATGAAGGCGTCGAAGGAGACGAACTGGACGGTCAGGGCCCGGGCGCCGGCAATGGCCCCCAGAATCCTCCGCAGCCCCCTCCCGGCGGACCGAACCGCTGAACGGATCAGCGCCTCAACTTCTCATCACGACCTTCGAACGGCGGAGGTCGTGATGTGGAATTTCAGAAAATCCCTTTCCACGCCCCTATCGGGCGTGCTCTTGAATCGCCTTTTCCGTAAGCACTCCGACAAACGGGAGATTGCGGTAGCGCTCGTTGTAATCGAGACCGTAGCCGACCACGAATTCGTTCGGGATATCGAAGGCGACGTAGTCGGCATCCACGGGACGGACACGCTCGACTTCCTTCCGGAGAAGCACGCAGACCCTGAGACTCTCGGCACCGGATTCCGCCGCCAGGCGTTCCTTGATCGCATGGAGCGTGATTCCGCTGTCCAGGATGTCGTCGAGAATCAGAACATGCCGCCCGCGGACATCGGCGAGCTGGGTTTGCCGGAAATTGATCTGCCCGGTGGTCTTGGTGCCGTGATAGCTTGAGACGCTCCAGCAGTCGACCTGCAGGGCGAGCGGAATCCGGCGGAGGAGATCCGCCATAAAGATGAAGCTGCCGTTGAGGATCGCAATGACCGTCAGGTCCTTGTCGCGATAGTCCTGCGTGATCTGGTGCGCGAGTTCGTCGAGCCGGCTCAGGATCGTGGATTCGTGATAGAGGACTTTGGCAATGTCGGAAACCATCGCTGCTTTTCGTCCATGAGGCCGCCCGAGGGCAAGCAATACCCGCGGCTCAGCGATAAACGCCCAGCGAACGAAGGCGTCCGTTCTCCAACAGAAACGCCTCGCGGCTCACCGGGTAGTTGGAGGAAAGGTAGCCATTGATGACCGCCTCGCCCATCTGCTGAAAGATCGTGTCCTGCCGGGAGAACACATAAACCTGAAACCGGTTTGGCATCGCGACCACCAGATCCGGACCGATGGTGTCCCGGAACTTCGCGGCGAACTCCGGAGCCAGCACGGTCGATGCGGTCAGGGGATCCTCCGAGACGAGCTCGGCATATTCGATCACGCCTTTTTTATCGCGCACAAAATTCGGAGTGAGCCGCGCAAGCGTCTCCGACAAGAGCTTTCCCGAGTCCGCCTCGACCTGCTCGAACGTGATGGGAACTTCCCGTTTTTGCTCCCGCGTCACAGGCTCGATCTCACCTCCACTGATCCGCGCAACGGCGAGAATCGTCCGGTCCGAACCGGCGATCGGCCTCCGGATCGGGTAGTCCATGAAGGAAGGTTCCACGAGGAGCGTCCACCGCGATCCCTCGTCCGCACCGGCCAGAAGAGGCAGCAGGAGAAACAGCAGACATTTGAGTTTTGGCCGCGCTCTGTTATGGGTGCCTGCGAACATGATAGCTTTTCTTGAGGGAACACTCGCCGAGGCCCTGCCCACGCAGATCGTCGTCAACGTCCACGGCGTGGGTTATCAGGTGCTGATCCCCCTTTCAAGTTTCGACCGGCTGCCCCCGCCCGGAAGCCCGGTGAAGATCCTGACCCATCTGACGGTTCGTGAAGACGCCCATGTTCTCTACGGCTTTTTCACCGCGGGTGAGCGCGACCTCTTCCGTCTCCTTCTCCATCACGTGAGCGGAGTCGGCCCGAAGATTGCCCTCGCTGTCCTGAGCGGAATGTCGCTCGAGATCTTCAAAGCAAGCGTGGTCTCGGGCGATATTGCGGCCATCTCGAAAATCAGTGGCATCGGAAAGAAGACAGCCGAGCGGATCGTTCTGGAATTGAAGGACAAGGTCGGCGTGGCCGCGGAATGGGAGGCTTCAAGCGCTCGCAACGCCCCGAGCCAGGAGGATCTCGATCTCCACGATGCCGTTCTCGCTCTCATCTCCCTTGGCTACAAACAGGTCGAAGCCACCAAGGCCGTCCGGCGGGTGATTGAGCTTGCCGGAGGAACGTCACCATCCGCCGAAGAGCTGATCCGCCAGTCTCTCAAGATTCTGTCATGAGCGCCATCGACTCGGCACGCGCCCTCCACGCCTCGTTGCCCGAAGGCGGGCTCTTCCACGAAAAGGAATGGCGCATCGCCACGCGGCCGTTCCCGGTCAGTGATGCTCTTGCCACAGAGCTCGGCAAGCTTGGCTACCGGCTCATGCTTTTCGTCCGGGCCTGCGACCTTCTGTACCGCCAGAGCGCGAAGGGCAAACAGCCGGCATGGATCGCCGACCTCCTCGACAGCGGCAAACCAGCGGAACTGGTCGCTTATCAGCGCGAAAACAGCTCCCGCGCAGGGATTCCCCGCGTCCTTCGTCCGGATCTCGTTCTGACGGAAGCCGGCTTTGCCATCGCAGAAATCGACAGCGTCCCCGGCGGCATCGGCCTGACGGCCTGGCTTAACCGCGAGTATGCTGAAGCCGGTCATGAGGTTCTCGGGGGGCCGTCGGGAATGCTCGACGCCTTCGCATCGATTGTTCCGGGCGGCGATATTGTCGTCTCGGAGGAGGCCGCCACCTACCGGCCCGAAATGGAGTGGCTCGCCGGTGAGCTCACCCGCCAGTCCGCAAACGGAAAGAGGTGGCGCGTCGTCGGCGATGAACCCCGGGACGACTGGCAGCAGACAGTCTATCGCTTCTTCGAGCTCTTCGATCTCGCAAACGTCCGCTGCGCAAAACAGCTCATGGAGAAGGCTGCCGGAGGTGCCCTCGCGATAACCCCACCCATCAAGCCGGCCCTCGAGGAGAAGCTTTGGTTTGCCCTCTTCTGGCTGAAACCGCTGGAGGATTTCTGGCGAAGGGAGCTGGGGGAGCGTGCCTGGCTCGAGCTCCGGAAGGTCATCCCCTACACTTGGCTTGTCGATCCGACTCCCCTGCCCCGCCACGCCGTGCTGCCCCGGCTGGATGCGCAGTCCTGGGACGATGTCGCCCGCCTGAGCCAGAAGCAGCGGCACCTGATTCTCAAGATCAGCGGATTCTCCGAAACCGCCTGGGGCTCGCGAGGCGTGATCATGGCGGCCGACCTCCCGCAGCGCGACTGGCAGGCGGAGCTCGAAAAAGCCCTCGAAGATTTCCCGGCCCACCCGCACATTCTGCAGGAATTCCACCACGGTAAGCTCTTTGAAGAAGATTACTGGCTCCCCGGCTCGGAGTCTGTCCAGCGGATGAGGGGACGCGTGAGGCTCTGTCCATACTATTTCGTGGGGGACCGCTCCGTAACCCTCGGAGGAGCCCTCGCGACCCTCTGTCCCGACGACAAGAAACTCCTGCACGGAATGCGCGACGCAATCCTCGCCCCGACAGGAATTTTACGGGACTGACGCCAACGCGTTGGCCAAAGCCTGCGCGAACGTTTCCTTGCGATACGGCTTGGCAACGAAGCCCGTCATGCCGGCGCTGAGACACCGCTGGCGATCCGCCTCAAGGGCGTTGGCCGTGAGCGCAATGATCGGCACCTCCCGCCCTTCCGGCAGACTACGGATTCTCCTTGTCGCCTCAACGCCATCCATCACCGGCATCTGCATATCCATGAAGATCGCATCAAACTTCCGGTGCTGAAATCTCTCGAGCGCTTCGAGCCCGTTCCCGGCCGATTCCACTGCGCACCCCAGAAGCCGCAGATGTCGGAGCGCATGGATG
>CAZSMN010000049.1:0-6045 GCA_964607615.1 uncultured Chthoniobacterales bacterium
TATCATTTTGGGGTTGGCCGTGACTTTTCTTAATCGTACCAGCATCGAACGCAGTGCCTCAGCCGGTTATGCCGCAGCGTCGACGACGCGGCAGCTAGCCGATACCGTGGTCAATCTCGTCCAAGGCCAGATTCGCGACGCCACGACTCAGGGAGCCAACGTCGCCTGGGCCTCCCAACCGGGTATGGTTCGCACTTTTGCGACGTCTAGCCTTGAGGCCTCGGATCAACTCTTGAGAGCTTACAAGCTCTACTCTTCCGGGAATATGATCGTCAGCTCTGGGAACCTGACCGCTGGTGATCAACCCCCTATTGGCTGGAGTCCGGACAATGACAAGGCAGTTTGGACGGACCTTAATGCACCAGTCATTGCGGATGGTGTAGCTAACTTCCCGATTCTAGATCCCGCTGCACAGGGAACTGTTGAGGGTTTTTCAGCCAACAGCACGGCATCAATCACGGTATCTCCCGGCACTGATACCAGCGCAAGTCGCCGTTTGCCCATGCCGGTGCGATGGCTTTATGTTCTAAAAGATGGCACAATGACCGCACCCGACGGTGGATCGGGTGTATTGGCAAATTGGACCTCCTCTCTGCCTCAGCTAACGCCATCTGCAGACAACCCGATCGTGGGTCGGGTTGCCTTCTGGACAGATGACGAAACCTCAAAGGTTAACATCAACACTGCCAGCGAGGGCATTTATTGGGATGCGCCGAAAACCGTTGCTCCGGAAGACAAAGAGGGACTCGCAAAAAAGCAACCTATTCGTAATGAATTCCAACGGTATCCAGGACACCCGGCAATGACTTCGCTTTCGCCGGTTCTTTTCGCAGCAAGTGCAACTAGCACTCCTGACCTCGATCCGGCCAATCCTCAAGACCGAGCAAAGCTGGACGCGATTTACAGCATCGCGCCCCGCGTAAAGCAGGGAGGATCCGAAAGCGGAAGGACCAATACAGTTGCCGTAGGTGTTAATCCGGTGCTGACTCCGGATTCCGACCGTCTTTACACCAGTGTGGATGAGTTGATCTTCAATGCCTCACGATCCGCCCAGCTGGATGCTGCCGGCTTGACCAAGATGAAACTGGAGCGCTCGCGTTTCTTCCTAACCGCGACCAGCAGAGCTCCCGAGGTTACGCTTTTCAACACCCCTCGCGTTTCGATGTGGCCTTTGGACTTTAATGATGACGACAATTACCGTACCGCTTTGGACCGACTGTTTGCTTTCGCTAGCACAATTAATCCCGGCGGAGAGGAAGGACGCCCTGTGCAGCGCTACTACTTCCAGCGCTCCAATCCGCGCAGCCTCACCGCAGACTGGGACAACATCCAGCGAAACCAACAGCTTTTTGGTTATCTGCAGGCGTTGAGTGACCGCTCCGTTCCAGGGTTTGGCGGGAGAAGCTTTGAGCAAAAATACGGCAATGACCGCGATCAGATTCTTACTGAAATCTTCGATTACATCCGGGTCACAAATGCCAATGACACGCTCCTCACGGGCGCACGCAGGCTTAACCGATTCGGGTACCGTGCCCAGTTAACTGATCCGCCTGTTAGCTTTGCAAATGCACAATCCCCTCCCGCAGGACATGGCCAAATCGTTCCTATTCGCATCGAAACGTCGACCGGTTCAAACCAAGGATTTGGTAGATTCCCGATAATCAGCGAGGCAGGCGTTGTATTCATCACCACGGCGGATGGCGGTAATGGAACGGAAGGAGGAGTCGCAAATAGCAATAGAATTACGGCTAATGCCACAGCTACACCACCCTACGGAATTAATAAGACTCTGGGGGGCACGCTCCTCACCGCGAACCAACGCCGAATCGAAGCCATGCTTGTTCTTGAAACTTTCGTCCCAGGGATGGGCTACCCGCTGCTTAACCAAGCATTTTCAGTTAGAATTAGCGGTTTGGATGGCTTCCAAGTCAATGGAACCCCCATGGGTTTCCCTGCCTCAGCGACATGGGACGCCCGGTTCGGTCAAGTGTATCATGCCCGAGGGTGGGGGGGGGCAAACTCTATCCACGCGTTTGCATCAGGTAATCGCCTTCCAGCGCGAGGCGTAATGCCTGCCGACGCAGGATCTGGAAGGGTTTACCCATTTGTGAGCATTCCGATCACAATCTCAACTGCTGGAGGGACAATGAATTTTTCTGGTGGCAATGTTACCGTAGAAGTCTTGCATCCCAACGAGTCCTCGAGACCTATCTCAACAATGAAATTAGATTTTCCTGCCCAGCAGCTACCAATTCCAAATTTGGTAGACAGGAGCATTAACGGACAAGAACGCGAAAGGTTTTGGAGTTTTTCAAGAGATGGAGCGGTTGCAGGAAAGCCGGGTAGAGTTGCACGAGCTGGCGGCGAGACAGCGAATTATTGGCACGCCACGGACAATCCCTCTGGCCGACCTGCTGAGCCGGGCGCGGCAACGTTGTGGTTGGATCAGGTAAATCGCACAGGCACCCGCTATGATGTGGTTCGCTCCATGGCACCCAATGGGTCTGATTACAGGAACGTAATTCTCGCCGGGAATTCAACCTTTACTGCCTACCGCGGCCATGGCAACTACACGAATAGTTCAGATAATCATGCTCAGTCACTTGTTCAGGCCGCAGGTGCCGACCTAATCCCCGTTCGAAACAAAATGGGTGGCACAATGGTTGCCGGTGCATCCTATTGGAGCCGCGCTGAGCCAGACGTGCCAACGCCTACCTCCCCTCCGATTTTGCCCGGTGATGATCCAACTCAGGGAAGAGCAGACCTGAGTGGAGACTGGGACAATGGCTTTGGAGTCACTCCTGACGGTGCATATATCAACTTTCCAGACGTTGGAACAACAGCCACTGCCGGTGCTGCAAATCCTTATTATCCAGGTGACTCAACGTACTCGGAGCTCGGGGAAAGTTTATTTTCGCCTAACCGACAAATTCCTTCCGCAGGAATGTTTGGATCGCTCCCTTCTGGTGCCAAAGCCGGTATCCCATGGAGAACCTTACTTTTCCGTCCTCAGAGCACCCACTTCGGTAGCACTGCTCCGCGTGACCATCTTTGGACGGATCTTTTCTGGATGCCGGTGGTGGAACCCTACGCAATCAGTGAGCCGTTCTCGACAGCGGGTAAGGTGAACATGAACTATCAGGTCGTTCCGTTTACTTACATCCGGCGTGCTACGGCGATGATAGCTACTCTGCGATCCGAAAAAATCTTAGCCATTCCGGTGACTCAAGCTGGCGCCTATAAGCAGAACGCAACGGGATCATATAGGCTATCGATTGACCCTCACGCAACCCTGCAACAATTCGACACGGTTTTTGCAGCGGGCAATGTGTTTCGCTCACCGTCGCAGATAATGGAACAGTGGCTTGTGCCACGTGGTCAGACACTTAATGCAATGGAGACCTTTTGGAATACCAATCGGCTTACCGGCGACAACTCGCGCGAACGTCCCTACACGAACCTCCTCGGCCGCCTGACCACGAAGTCCAACACGTTCACGGTACACTATCGGGTGCAATCTCTCCGAAAGGCACCGGGCGGAGCGGCAACCGTCTGGGACGAAACCCGCGATAAGGTCACCGGAGAGTATCGTGGATCAACGACGATCGAGCGCTACATCAATCCGAACGATTCCACGATTCCGGATTACGCTACGATTCTGGCTGCCAACTCGAGCGCAACTCCTGAGGACCTGGGCAACTTCTACAAGTGGCGCGTGCTGAATACCCGCCAGTTCGCTCCGTAAGGCTGGCTGCTTGCAAGGTGGTGGTTGATCGAAGGGCGTCGATTGTCGTCAAGGCATCCTTCGTTGTGAGCGTCGTGACGAGGTTCCGCCTGTTCCAGGCCGCCCCGCCTCCGGTGGAACCCTTTCGATCGTAAGCTTCGGCGGCTTCTCGCTCGACACAGCCGGAGTTTACGATCTGTTCGGGCTCTCCTCCTTCACCGGCAATTTTGCTTCCCTCTCCGTCGGTGCTACCAGCCTCGCGTCGTCGGGCAGCACTTGGACGGGAACGAACGGCGTGTCCGACTATACCTTCGATCTCGCATCCGGCGACCTGACGATCTCCCCGGCTCCGGAGCCGTCCACCTCGGCGCTCCTCGGCCTCGGCCTAGCGGCCGTTGTGATTTTTCGCCGCCGCGCGAAAAGATCAGCGCGGTAGTCCTTTGCGAAGAGATACGTGCTCCATCGAGAGCGATGAGTTCTCCGTGCCGGAATGGTCCGGCGGAACGACAAATGATTGCCAACCATATATAGCAATGCTATATATGGTTTGTGATCCTGACGTTCGCATGCAAAGAAACAGCAAGGATCTTCGCGGGCGAGCGATCTCGGAAACTTGCGCATGACATGCAGGCAACAGCATTGCGAAAGTTGGCCCAACTGGATGGGGCTGTAGCGCTGGATGATCTGGCAGTGCCACCCGGCAATAGGTTGGAGGCATTGCGTGGAGATCGCGCGGGGCAGCACTCGATCCGCATCAATCAACAATGGCGTGTCTGCTTTCGCTGGACCGAGAGAGGTCCGGCGGATGTGGAAATTGCCGACTATCACTGAAATGAAAACAAAATCAGAATCGATTCCCATCCCTCACCCGGGTGACGTGTTGCGGGAGGATTTTATGAAGCCGCTGGGCCTTTCGGCCTGCGCGGTGGCGAAGGCGCTCGGCGTTGCTCCCATCACCGTAAGCCTTCTCATCCGCGGCAAGCGTAACGTCTCGCCGGAGATGGCGCTGCGGCTGGCCAGGTGGAGTGGGTCGTCGGCGCAATTCTGGATGAACTTACAGGCGTTCCACGACACGCGCACCGTCGAGAGATTGGCCGCCGGGCGGATCGCTCGCGAGGTGACACCTCTGCCGCCGCGCATGGCGGTGTAGAATCCTGCCGCCCGGTGCGGTGGTGAGCATTTGTGGGCGGTCGGGCGATGATTGCCCGGTGTATTTGGAGCGACAGATCAAGAAAGCATGGGAGGAAAACCCATAAAAACAGACATCAAAAAAGGTGCGGACCGCTACGCAAAGGTGGTCGAGTGGAGTGAGGAGGATGGGTGCTACGTGGGCCGCGTGCCCGCGTTGGGATATGGCGGCGTCCATGGCGCGGACCGGGCGCAGGTGTTCGCCGGGTTGTGCGACGTGGCCGAGGAGATCGTCGCGATCCTTGAGGCGGACGGACGTGCCTTGCCGGACGCTTCTCCCCGTTCCTTCAGCGGAAGGTTTGTGCTGCGCATCCTGCCGGGACTCCATGAAGCGCTTGCCTTGAAGGCCGAGCAGACCGGACGGAGCCTCAATGCCATGGCGGAAGCTGCGATCCGCAAAGGGGTCGCCACGGCGTGATTTTCTGACGGATCGACAAACGAGAGTGCAGCAAGCCACCGTGTAGGAACGGATATCGTGCCATCGCCTCTTATCTCTGACAAATCTTGGAAAATGACCGTGGTCATTCTATGGTCATTTTATGGAAATGACGATTACGCAGTTTAAGGCGAAGTGTCTCGGGATCGTCGAGCGGGTTCAAAGGGAGAAGGTCAGCGTCGTGATCAGCCGTCATGGTCGTCCGGCGGCGGAGTTAAGGCCGATTGAAGGAGACAGCGAGGGGGGCGGGCGGCTCTTCGGCCGCGCTGCGGCGCAGACAAAGATTTGCGGCGATATTTTCACTGCAGAAGAGGGCTGGGATGCCGAGCATTGAGTTCCTCAAGGCGGCGGTGCTCGACACGCATGCCTGGGTCTGGCTTTGCGCCGGCGACAGCCGCGCTGGCGAACTGGAAAAATTCCGGGGTCGGGCTGTGGTTTCCGCGATCTCCGTTTGGGAGGTAGCAATGCTGGAGAGTCGTGGGCGCCTGAAGCTCGAGCCCACCCTCGATGATTGGATTAAAGCAAACCTTCGCCAACCTGTAGAACTGGAGCCAGTCCACCCCGCCATTGCGATCGAAAGCTGCCGGCTTGAGGGTTTTCACGGTGATCCGGCCGATCGAATGATCGTGGCCACGGCCTTGGTCCTCGGACTGCCTCTGATCAGTGCCGACAAAAAGATCCTCGAATGGGCGGCTCT
>CAZSMN010000049.1:6145-15675 GCA_964607615.1 uncultured Chthoniobacterales bacterium
CGGCTCTGCACGTGATCGCGCTCTGAGATCAGGCTGGGAGGTAGACCGTTGAGAGGGTGTCATGCACTTTGGGCAGGCCGGTGAGTTCAAAACGGGCTGCTCGGCGCGTTCTTCTTTGATTCGCTCAATCGTCGTCACCCTCTGCTGCCTTCACCCGCTTCGGCATCGGAGATGTGCTGCTTTTGCAGTGTCACTGGATTCCGCAAAAGGCGTCGACACGGTTGAGGAGCACTGCTAGACGTGTTAAGCTTTTGAGATAACCGCACAAAAGAAGGCACTACCGATCTTGATTCGAAACATTATGAAAATATTCCTCCGACCCGCCTCCATGGCAGCCGTATGGCTTTTTGCGGTCGTCGTGCCTTTGCAGGCAGTGAGTTCTCAACAGCCATGGACTTGGCGCGCTCCGCTTCCGCAGGGGGAAACCCTGCAAGCCGCAGCCCATTCGCCACAACTGGGCAAGACAGTGGCCGTCGGAGACAATGGGGTGATTCTCACCCTGTCGGGCAACCAGGTGGAGACCGTCGCAAAAATTCCAAATACTTACGGATTTCAGGATGTCACATGGACGGGAACCATCTTCCTCGCCATGGCTCGGAACTCCAGCCTAAAAGCCTTTCGCTCGTCGGACGGGGTGGCTTGGTCGGAATCTCCAGAGCCGAATCTGCCCTATCACGGGTCGGCATCGTATCTGGAATCCGCGGGGAACCGCACCGTTGCCCTGTCGTGGGATGCCAAGGCTTGGGTATCGACCGATGCTAACCGTCTCATCTGGACGCCATCCTCCCTGCCGGCGACACCGCTCTCGGGTGGCTACAAAGGGAGTTATCATGCTCTTGCGGCCAGTTCCAATTTGTTCGTTGCGGTCGGAACGGGCGGAGCCATTGCTACATCTTCAGACGGTATCACGTGGACCAAGCGGACCAGCGGAACAACTGTTGATCTGCTGTCTGTTGCCTCAAATGGTTCGGGGTTCGTTGCCGTTGGGAATTCGTGGAATTCCACCACACAGGAAACCCAGTATGCGATTCTCAAATCCTCAGATGGCATTACTTGGTCGTCTGGTGCGTTTCCCTCAGATGCAGACGGCAATTCAACAGTATTCTACAACGTGTTTGCCAATGGAACCGGCTACATTTCGAACGGCAGCGAGTATTTCATTTCCCCGGATGGCCAGTCGTGGACATCGGTAGGGTCTCCAGACTTTTCCGCTAGCGGCGTATCGCGTTCGGATGACACGCGGGCTACCGCTCCCTCACCGTCCGGTTCGGAGACATTAATGTTCGGTCATGGGGGGCTGATCGCTTCGTTTGATGGCACGAACTTCCGGATTGTAGTCGCCGATTACATTGGAGGGTATCTTTCGAAAGATAGTTTTGCTGCTGCGGGGCTGGGTGGGTTGTTTCTCGCGGTGGACACCAACGGTTCGAGCCGACTGATCCAGTCCACCGATGATGTGACATTTTCGACCGCGAGTAGCACGACCTCCGCTGTCGCTCGGGTTGGTGACACGTTGGTCAAGTTTGCGGAAGGGACCTTCGAATCCAGCACCAATGGAAACAGCACTTGGTCAACGCTCGGAAACGGCACTTTCGAGGGAACGGTTTCCTCCTTTGCCGCCAAGCCGCAAGGGCCCGTCGCCGTTGTTACCTTCGCTTTTGAGCCCGACCCCATCACGGGTGAGTATAAAAATGTTTTCCGCCTCTATGGATCGACCGACTGGACCAACTGGACACCTGTCACCACGGTGCCCGGCTTTTCCGTTGGCTACGAATCCCAGGGCTGCGCCACGCCTCGGGTCCAGTGGGACGGAGCGCGATTCGTGCTCCTTTCGCCCAACGGTCGGCTCTCCACCTCAATCGATGGGCTGACATGGACCGTGCTGCCTGCCCTCCCGAGCGACTCTGCCGCATACGTCAGTTCAAACTACGGCAGCGGGTCTCCTGCTGCGAACCTTGTCTCGGCTTTTGCCTCAAACGGCACGACGATTGTGTCGCGGTCAGGAAAGCTTAGCAACGGCTACTTCAGCACCAGCGGTCCGGACCGGTTCTTCACGTTTTTGAACGGCTCATGGCGGTCGTCCCAACCCGGTAGATCCGGCTGGACCTATAACAACGGTGTTGTCTGGACCGGATCGATTTTCGCCTCTTCGAATAGCGGTGAAGAGCTCAATACCTCGCCGGATGGCGTGAACTGGACGCGCCGGGAGCTTGGCACGTCTGTTTCTGAACTTGTCTGGACGGGCAGCCAGCTTGTCGGAATCACCGACAAGTTCGGCATCCTGACGCATCCGGACGGGCTCTCTCCGCTGCCTCCCGGACCCTTTACCATCGTCACGCCTACCATCGTCACGGCATCGTCCGCCGGACAAGTGCTCCCGATCGCAGTGGTGTCGAATCAGGACTGGAAGGTCGTCGAATCGCTCGCATGGGTCACGGCAAGTCCGCTGACCGGAACGGGTAATGGAACCGTCCAACTCACCGTGGCGCCCAATACGACGGTGTCTGCGCGCACAGGCAACGTCACCATCGGCGGAAATTTCCTTACCCTTACCCAGCCGGGTTTCATTACGATAAGTTCACCCAGTAAAATCGTGGGTGCCAGCACCGGGCTCTCCTACACGGTGAATGCCACGGCAACGATGCCTTGGAAGATCACAAACCCGGCACCGTGGATCTCGGTAGCGGCATCGTCCTTGTCCAATGGCACTGTCCCTACCGGCAACACCACGATCACTCTGGTTGCACAGCCCAACCCGCTACCGACGACCCGCACGGCCGTCGTTTCGTTCGGGGGATTGCCTCACAGGGTGACTCAGGAGGCCGCGCCGCGGAACCTTCCAGGCGGCGTGAGTACGTTTACCGTCCCGGTGGCGGATCTCGCCCGATCCGGCTGGACAGCCGCTTCGGATGGATCGTGGCCGGCGCTGAGCAAGACGTCCGGGGTTGGCGCGGGAAGCGTTGTGGTGAACATCCCGGAGAATCCCACAACCCAGCCTCGCACGGTAACGCTCACGATCAATGGGCTCAACTACGTGCTCAACCAGCAGGGTCAGACGCTTCCGCTCCTGCACCGGGGGACCTACACAGGCATTCTCCACGCTGCATCTCCGCCCGCAGGAAATTCCTCAATTTTTTACGACGTTAGGATCCCGTTAGGAGGCATCAGCGTGACCCTGACGCCCTCGACGCTCAATACCGTCGCCTTCACAGGAAGCGTTCGTACAGACGGCCTTACCTACACGGGGAGAGGGTTGGTCAACACATCGACGGTGCCATGGAAGATCAGCGGAAACTGGACTGCACCGACAAAGCCGGTATCGGCGATCAGCGTGGAACTGGAGTTTGAGGTTAATTCCCCGTTCACCAAGCTCATGAAGGGAACAGCCGATGGCTGGCAGGTCGTAGCGGGCAAGCAGGTCTTCGACGGAAGATCGTCACTCTTCCCTGACGCCGGAACTTACGTTTCCCTGATGGGTGATCGCTGGCCCGCTGCCACGGCGATCTCGATCAGCACAGCCGGCGTGGCGACCTTTGCGGGCAAGTTTGTCGACGGCATCCCGCTCACTATGTCGGTTCCCGTCATCGGAGCTACCGGCATTGATAAAGAGTGGGGCTTGGCGTTTTTCACCTCCACCATCTACAGCGCCAAGGGAACGCTCGTTGGCGCCTACGCTCAGCGTCCGGATCTTGCGACCCCCGGGACCTTCCTCGCAAGTGGTATAATGACCTCCTGGGTGCCTGCCAGGCCCGAACTTCCGGCAACGGATGCATCCGGAAAATTGTCCGGCGACTATAATGTGGACTTTCTGTTGAATCGCTACGTCCGACCCGCAACTGGTCAACCGGCCTTCGTCTGGCCATCGGGAAATGCCACGGCCAGCTTTGGTGTCATCGATATTCCGGACATTTCCCCCTACCCGGACACGATCTACGGCCGCGTGAGACTTCTCAATCGCACAAACGCGCTTGCATGGTCGCTGACAGATGAGTACGGAAATCCCGCGCCGAATACCAACAAGCTCGCCTTTACCTTCAACTCCGCAAACGGTTTGCTGGAAGGGAGTTTCACCATCCCGGTCTCGCACCCTGATGATAATGGAATATCCCTCGGCACCCGTATCGTCAGATTTTACGGCATCGCCAATCAGGACTACGATGGCCTACGTGCGAACGACGGATTCGAAGCCCGATTCCTAAGCCCGACCATCAAGGTGAAATCGCTTTTGGACCCGCTGCAGATGAGCGAATCGACGGGGGCCGTCGGAGAGTTCTTGATCACTCCGGAAGGCGGAACCACGTTCAGGTCGAATACCAGCGGTGGCACCTTGAGTCTCGGAAACATCGGCAGCTACTCGGGCAACACAACGATTTTTTCGGGAACGCTCAGTTCGCCGAGCCCTATCCCCCCGAATCTGAATCTTGGTCTGGCACCTTGAACCTCCAATACAGGCGGCACGCTCCCGGCGGCAAATCTTGCGTTGTAGGAGCTGTTTCTCTGGGCGCTGCGGCGACAGTTCTGGACATCGGCATGTCTGAAATGTCGACCTAGAGCCCGGCATCGGTCTCACCCCGGCTGAATTCCGCTCACAATCCGGAAAAGAGAGGGTGCTGGGGGGACATTGGGAATACGCGATCCCATCAATTGCCGGGGAGGGCATCGCCGCGGGTAGTTTCTATGATATGGAAACCACCTTGGGCAGCCTGTTGTGCGTCGCTGGTTTCCAAGGCTCACTCAAGGAAGCGTCGGAAGCCGGTGGATCTTCACCGAGCCATCGATAGAAAGGTCGGATTCCCAACCGGCCGCCGGTGAGGGAATCTTTTGGCCACCGATGGTGATTGTCCCGAAGTTGGCGGCGACAAAGCCGAATTGGTCGCCCGGATCACCGCCAGCGACTGTGCCGGCAATGGTGAGCGATCCGATTTTGCTGAAATTTCCTGCGGGAATAACTGGGTTGGCTACATTTTGTGGGGATGCTGAATCGCCGCTGCCATAGCCGTTGGGGCCGGGTTGGGCTCCCGCAGAAATGCTGCTGGCTGTCCAATTGCCCCCGACCTTCACCGAGGTGATCTGGGCAAAGGGATTGTTCCATGCGGGGGAATTGTCAATCGAAGCACCTGCAAGAATCACGGCATGGCTCACGTGGTTTTTGACCTCAAGCGTTCCAATAGTCACGTTGGAGGCGATGGGGCCAACGAGGAGTTCCGAGGTGATCAAAACCGGGACCTGGGAGTTTCCGATCATCGAGCCGCCGACCTTGAGAGACCCGATGGTGGTTGTGGAGCGGATCGATCCGCTGTCCACGAGCTTTTTTCCGGGATCCACAACGGTGCCGGAGGAAATGTTGCCGCCGATCGAAACGGCACCGATTTTACCACCGAGAACACAACCGGTCCTTTCGACGTCCCTTCCGGCGGCATTGTCTCCGCCGGTGAGGTTGCCGGTGATGGACAAAGATCCAAGACTTGTGCCCCCAATGATGCTGCCGCTGTAGCCGAAGTCCCCTCCCATAACTGACCCGAGCACGTTGACCGTTTTGAGGTCCTTATTTGCGAAAAGTCGGCCGCTATAGGCCGCGTCTCCGCCAATGATGCCTGTGGACTTGAACTCGCTGAGGGAATCATCAGTTGTCACCGACCCTGAGCCGATTCCGGCGCCTCCTTGAAGATGGCCGGAAAGAATGACTTTCCCAAGAGCCTTGGCGGAATGAACTCTGCCGCTGTTCTCGCCTTGTCCGCCGAGCACATGGATGGCACTCACGGAGGCCAGGGTGCCAAGGGACTCGATGCTTCCTGAATTGTTTCCGAGGCCGCCTTCAAGAGTTCCAAAAATTGTTATTGGCCCCATCGACTGTATTGAGACAACCGAACCACTGTAATTGCCGGAACCACCTTTGAGCGACTCAGGGTTTTGCAACCTCGAGCCAATCACGATGCTGGCAATTCTGTCCGAAGCCTCCAGGGAGTTTTGGGAGAGAATTACTCCCACTGCACCACTGCAGTCTCCATTGCCGCCGGTTACCGAGCCCTTGATTGTGACTGTACCGATGGTCGTTCCTGCGTAAATTGTACCGCTGTTGATCCCATCGCTGCCCAGCAAGTTCCCCCCAATAAGCACTGCACCAAGAGCTCCCGTATCCGTAGCGACACGCCCGCTGAAGTCACCGGTTCCCCCCGTGAGATTTCCCAGGATTTCGGCTTTGGTGAATGTGTTGTTGGCATAGATGAGGGCGCTGAAGAGACCGTCGCCTCCGGTCACCGATCCCCCGATGGAGGCAAGAGCCATATTGCCGCCCCAGCCTAGGATTGAAGCACTTCGGATCCCGGTGTTTCCGGCGACATTACCTTGGATTTTTACCATCCCAATACTGGCGTTTTCGGTCTCCGAACCAGCTTGGATGGAGCCAGAATCAAGCCCGCTACCACCTGTAAGGTTTCCAGCAAGAAGCACGGATCCGATTCCAGCCTTGGCCATAATCGAGCCTGAGCCCTCTCCGGATCCGCCGATCACACTTCCTCCGAAACCACTGCCTGCTGGCCGGGAAGTGGACAACGAAGTCAGTTTGCCAGCCAAGTAAATCCCACCTGACCCGGTTCCGCTACCCCCAATGAGTGATCCCACAAAGGTTCCTGTCCCGAGAGCGCCTGCAGAAACGGAGGCACTGTTGGTGCCCCCGGCCCCATCAAGGTCGCCGAAGATGGAAAGTATCTTGATCTCACCATCAGAGATAATGGAGCCACTCTTCTCGCCGTTCCCGCCATCGAGTCCCCCCGCAAGAATCTTAACGCTGGAGAAACCTTGCTGGGAGAAAATGCTGCCGCTCCCCGCTCCGGCGCCTCCATCGAGACCCAGTCCGACTTCCACGCTGAGGAGACTTCCCGAAGTGGACGTAAGGACCCCGCTGCTGACACCAGTGCCGCCTTGGATTTCTCCGCGAATCGTTGCTTTGGTAATGTTTTCAACAGCCAAGATTGTCCCGGAGCCGTCACCAGCCCCCCCCTCCAGATCCCCGCCGACGAACACGGTTCCCATGCTGTCTTCGGTTTGAATCCTTGCGGAGTTTTCGCCCCCGGAAACGACATCCCCAACTATGCTGCCAGCCACAGTCAGAGCACCAATTCTTCCAGAGCTGTTTACCGACCCGGATTCCGGTCCCTGACCGCCAAGAATCGACCCTCCCACACTCAAAGAGGTGATGGCGCCAAACGTCTGGATGGATCCGCTCGACAAACCGTTTCCGCCACGGATCGAGCCCAGGATCTTGACGGCACCCACTCCGCTCTCAGCCTGAAGGAATCCCGAAAAATCGCCGTCTCCACCCAGAAGGCTGCTACCAAGGGTGAGGGATGAGATTCTTCCGTGTTCTGCAAAAATCGAACCCGAGTAAGAGGCGGCTGGGGTCGAGCCTGAAGCATCCGTGCCCAGATTTCCATCGATGACCACCGGGCCGATGTTGTAAAATGCGGAGACTGTTCCCGAGAGTTCCGTCGATCCCGCGATGACAGAACCCTTGACGGTGAGACTTCCAATGGAGTGGCGAGTCGTGATCGAGGCTTCGCCGGGTGTGTCCGCGAGACGCCCGTCGATGCTTCCTCCAATAAAAACAGACCCGATCCCGCCATTGGTGGAAACTGTTCCAGAGAGAGAACCTGCCCCGGCCAGAAGGGACCCACCCACCGAGATTTTGCCTATGCCGGCTTGCTGCCCGCCATTGACGGTGAGTGAACCGCCCAGATTTCCGCTCACGGAAAGTTCACCAAGTTTGCCTTGGATGGTGCTTGAGCGATCCAACAGATTAAAGTCCTGCGGATCCAAAAAACCCAAGGAGTCCACCTTGAGGAGATTGATGCCTTTGGTCGGCGTCAACAAATCACCGGCGGAAATTTTGACCAGACCGCCCGCAATAACCACCTTGTCAAGATCCACTCCGCCGGCATTGAGCGCCCCGATATTGACCTTACCGTCCGGACTCACTTTCTGAAAAACCGAAATGCCAATCCCGATCCCGGAGAAAGCCGGACTAGCAAAATTTATATTCTCCAGAACGTCATGGCCGGCGCCATCGGACTGAAAATCAAAATGGGTCTGCCAGTTCTGTGCCGTCAAAACCGACCTGCTCAATTGCACCCGGATCACATCATTGTCCACATCCGTGAACTCGACGGTTTTGCCATCAATCAAAGTGGCGGGGGCAATGCGGTCTTCGAGGAGTTCAAGGAGAATCGCCATGAGAGTTGGTAATGAGGAATCTAAAGCCTTGGCCGGTGTGTAAATCGCTCTTTCCGATCGAGTAACGCAGAGAATCGTTAAGAGGTTCTCGACCCAACGATTGACCGCCCAAAGTGCATGACACCCTCGAGTGGTATCATGATTAGCAGGCTCCGTCATGCCTTTTAGAGCGTGTCATGAACTTTCTGGTAGATCGAGCCGTACTATATCACGACAGCCGGGCATTACGGATGGGACCAAGAAGTTCAAACAAGGCAATGGCCGGATCGGTTATCCCAGCGATGTCACCGATGAAGAGTGGGCGTTCTGTGCGGCGTGTCTCACACATGAGGGAGGATGCCCCGCAACGTGTCTACTCGATGCGCTCGATCTTTAACGCTCTGCGTTACGTGGTGAGGGCTGGGTGTCCTTGGCGCATGATCCCCTACGATCTGGTTCCGTGGCACGCGGTTCAGCAGCAGGCTCAGCGCTGGATCAAGGCTGGCTGCTTTGAAGCGATGGCACATGACTTGCGCGAAGTCTTGCGACTCGTGGCCGTGAAGGACATCCAACCTTCGGCGGTGATTTTTGACGGACGCACGATTCAATCGACGCCGGAAAGCGGACATCGCGCCGGTTACGACGGCTACAAGCGCAGGAAAGGGTCCCAAGTCCATAAGGCGGTTGATACCTCGTGACATCTGCTCGCGATCAAAGTCACTGCGGCCAATGTGCAGGAGCGGGATCATATCGCCGATCTGGCGGCTGATGTTCAAAAGACGACCGGCGACCACGTGGAACTGACCTGCGTGGACCAAGGCTACACGGGAGAGGACCCGGCCAGGCAAGCAGAGCCTGTTGGCATCCCGCTGGCGGTGGTGCTACTGCCCGAGGCCAAACGAGGCTTGATCCTCATTCCCAGACGTTGGGTCGTCGAACGCTCGTTCGCATGGAGCATCCGCTTCCGGCGTCTTGTCCGCGACTACGAACGTGCTGCCCAATCCCTCGCAGGTTACCATTGGCTGGCTTTCATCTACTTGGTGCCCTCCAACTTCAAAGTTCATAACAGCCTCTTGGGGAACAGTGAAAAGCATTTTTTGCAGCCCCTTTTTTGCTTCCGCAGGATCAGAAAACAGGAAAGCTTTGATTCTCTTCCTCAGAGTCGATTCGACAAATTCTCGTTGTTGTCATTTCCCTTGAGAATACTCGTCGCAGGCGTATCTTCTCGGCATGGAAAACCAGACCCCTTCCAGGCAGATCAAGCTCTCGACCGCCGGCATGCAGACGACTTATTCCAACATGGTGAGGGGCTTGATGACGGC
>CAZSMN010000050.1:0-15562 GCA_964607615.1 uncultured Chthoniobacterales bacterium
ATCGAGCGAGACGACCGGTCGGAAGGCGGAGGACGACACAACGGGGCTCGACCCCACAGCGAACTCGATAAGATTCGCAAGACCATCCGCATCAAAGTCGAACAAATCGGCGGCGCTACCGGAGTTGGCTGTGCTGCCGAAGTGGGTCTGGCGCCACGACTCGATCGGAGTCAGCGGTGCGGAGACGTTCACGGTGAGCGTGCGTGAGCTCTCGCCGACTGCGTTTGTTGCGGAGAGCTTGAGAACGTAAGCACCGGCCGCGGAAAACGTAACCGTCGTTGCCGGCGACGTGGCGTCGGCGAAGACCGCCGTGCCGGGACCACTCGAGAGCGACCAGAGCGAGGACGTGGCCGACGTAACACTACCCGAAAGACTGGCAGGTTGATTGGCAACAGCTGCTGGAGCCGGGCCCGGATCGGGAACGGGAGCCGAGGGGTAAGTGAGAGCGATCGTTAACTGGGGACGCCTCGCCTGCGTGGGATGGTCGTCTGATGCAAAGCGGATAAAGTTCCCTGCGGCCCCGGCCTCCGTCGAAGGCGAAACGAGGGCAAGATGGAGCGGAGACGCACTCGTGACCGCCGATTGAACGGCAGCGATGAAGTCAGCACCACCGGTAAACGTCTTCTGAACTCCGAGTTCTGTGGCAGCAAATCCCGGCAAAGTAGAGAGAGCGCCAGCTTCCATATCGCCGCCGGGGACCGTCCACGTCGTGGACCCGTTCGATGTGTTCCAATCCGCGCCGGAGCCAACCCCGCTGGCCGCAGTGGTGCCATTGCCGGTTCCCTCAACAAACAGGCTTTGGAGGCGGCGGAGCTCGATACCGCCGACCGTCCCGGACCCTGCCGTATCCGTCCAGAGATCCAGCGTAACCGCTGCCACGGTTGCGGATGGCGGCGCCGCGGAGAGATCGAAGCCGAGAAGCGCACGGAACGCCGAGGCATTCCGGCCGACCAGCATCTGCTCCCGTTCGCCGGAGTTCCATGTGGGCGTATCCGCGCGGATGAAGGTCGCGGCATGCGAGTAGCCGTTCAATCCCTGTCGCAAGATCAACGTTGTGGGCGGCTCAACAAGAACAGTGAGATCGACCGATCTCGAGCCGAGCGCATTAACGACCGTAGCGCGCAGAACATAGGTCCCCGCGGCGGAGAACTGAACAGACGTATCGGCGGTAGCGGCGTTCGAAAACACGGCCGATCCCGGACCGGAGACCACCGACCATGCGATCGTCGTGGTAGGACCGCCTCCCACATTAGCGGTCAAGCGAAGGGAAGCCGAGCGGCTTGCCAGAGAAATCGGCCCTGCCACAGGATCGGTGACCGGGCTGGTGAGGCCGACTGTCGGCTCATCCACATCCGGGAAGCCGGGCAGCGGCGTCCAGAGAAGGTTCACTCCGGTAGAGGTCTGCTGCAGCGAGAAAGATCCGTAGGTCGAAGCGGAGTTGCCAGCGGAATCGACCGAAACCGTGCCAAGGACCAGCGACCCGGAGCGGGAGCCAAACGTGATCAGCGGAAAACTGCGCGATGAACGCCAGAAAGTCTGGATAAAATTCACCGTGGAGCCGGCCTGGTTGAGAACCACATCCACTCTTGCTCCGGACGTAATGCTGAGCGAACCGGCGGAAACGGAAGGGAGTCCGCTCCCGCTGTTGTTGGCAAATCCGACCCGAAGCGTTGACGTTGACCGCATCTGGAGAGCGCCGCCCACAGTGAAGGAGGCGGGAGCGAAGACGCCAAACATCGAAATGCTCCCTGCCACAGAGCCCGAACCGGCCAGTGTGGCATTTGCTGCAGTGGTAAAGGTGCCCGCCCCTGCAAGGTTTCCGGCAAGCACGAGCGCGCCCGCATCGAGAGATGTGGGGCCGGCGTAGGTGTGATTGCCCGAGAGTGTGAGGCTGCCCGCTCCGCGTTTGCGGAATCCGCCCGCTCCCGTGATCGGAGAGTCGAAGGCGACATCCGTATCAGCGCCAAAGCCGAACTCCGCACCCGAACCAACGGAAACGGACGGCGCGGCGAAGGGCGCGGCCGTGCCGCGGCCGACGAAGAGCTTACCTCCGGAAACAATGATCGGGTCGGAGACAGAAACCGGGCCGGCGAGAACCCAGGTGGAGGCGCCGGATTTGAGCAGGTCAAAAACAGCCGGCCGGAACTTGCGGGTGCCGTCCGTGTCGGTGTAGCCGACAACGTATCCGGTCAGCGGAGTGTCGGAGATCGAGCCGGAGAATATGTTATCGGCCGCGGCGTAGGTGCCGCCAAGGGTCAGGCGGGCATCGCTGCTCAGTTCGTTGTTATTGTTGCGGGAGACCGGAACGACGACGACATCTCCCTCCCAGGTGAGCGGGCCGGTGCCGGAGGATTCCAACACACCATCCATCGCCCAGTTGGTCAGGCGGATCGGGCGCGCGGAGGTCGCCGCCGGCCCGGTGTAAGTTAGGCGGGGACGCCAGTTCTCCGAGTGCTGGTAACGCGGACCGAACTCGATGGTGGCATTCGCGGTGAGACCCAGCGAGGACAGGTTGGGAATGGAAACGGGGCCGCGGGCAATGCGGAGCTCGCCGGTATGCTGACTGCCGGCAGGCAGGGTCAAGAGGCTGTCTCCAGCGCGGTTGATGTGGCGGATGCCGGCACCGAGCGGCTGGGCCAGCACGATGGAGCCCATGGCGGAATTGGTGGCGAGGGAAGAAAGGAAGTCGACATCGCGCGGCGCGATGCCGTCGCCAGAGATAAGGCCGTTGAACCGGAGCACGACGCCGGGGCTGCGGCTGAGATTTGCAAACTGAAGATGCTGCAGCCCGATGATATCGGTCTGGAAGGTCTGGTTCGCACTGACGTTCGTATTGACCAGAATGCCTCCATGCGTGACCGAATCGTCGCCGGCCTTGGCCGAACCGAGGCGGAATTTGCCGGGGCCTGAGAAAACGTGCGCCGGAAGCGATGCACCTTCAAGAAAGAGCGTCTGAGGGCTTTGATCAGCCGGAAGGGAAATCGAGGCCGGCGCTGTGGGCAGATTGAAAACGGCTGTTACGCCGTTGCCCGGAAGTCCGTCGGGGCCCCAGTTGGCGAGCTTCGACCAATCGCCATCGACCGCTCCGATGAATCCCGGCTTCTGGTAGTAGCGGACGTAGTCCCACGCGGCTTCGGCGCCATCGAGCTGCACGTTAGGCCGCAGCCAGTCGAGCACCTTGGTGCTGAGAATAATCTGGGCGGGCAGGATCGATTCCATGTCGTTCATGCCCGATGCCGGAGCCGTGTAAACTTTTTCTCCGTTGAGGTAAACGACCTGTGTATTGTCCGTTCTCCATTCCAACCCGATGGTGATGTATTGCGAGACGTCGCCGAACGTTTCTGCCGTTTTGCGGCTGTAGTCCCACGTGCGGCCGGGTGAGAGAAGTTTGCCCGTATCCGGATTGATGCGCTGGATCGTCGGCAAAAAATGGTCCCAGTTGCCGAAACCGAAATTATTCTGCACGCCGCTCGAGTCCTTATTGAAAAACTCCGGAGCATCGATTTCGTAACCGTGGATGTATTCGTCCGTCGCCGCATGCCAGTAGGCGGTATCGACCCCGCGCGCCGGTATCTGTGGCAGCCGGATGCGCGCCTCATGATAGCCAAATTTCTGAGCCTGATTCGCAATGATGCCTCCCTGATTCCAATTCGCCTCGGTTTCGAGATCGGCGGTCGTCGCGGATTCGAGTGGCACGGATCCCTGGTAGACCAATCGGGTGCGGAGACGGCCGCCCGACACCTCGTAAGCGCTCCGGCCGAAAAACGTGCTCCAACGCGCACCATTAAGCGTGCCACCCTCAAAATCCTCGTCGATGGAAATCAGCGAGTAGTCACGCGGAGCATCCGAATCCGGCGCCCAAGGGGCATGGCGCGGCACGAACTGGACGGCATCGGCAACCACATTGCCGTTGGCACCGTTGTTGCGGATAACGACAGACGTCGTCGTACCGGCGTCCGCGGTTACGGTGGCGATGCGGTTCCATTGGCCGCCATCGACTTCTTGATTCACGCTGACAGTGGTCTGGCCGTCTGGAAAAATGACGTCCACCGGCGTGTTGGTCGCGCGGTTGGAGTGGGTCGTCCACCGGAGGTAGACATCATAATTGCCCCTCGCCGGCAAATCGGGCGCGAACGTGTAGGTTGCAGTCGGCGTCGAACCCGAGACCTGTCCAGCGAAGACGGGAGCCGTGCCGTAGAATCCGGCTACCGACGAATTGTCCCAGTTGCCGGTGAACGACACGCCGGGGGCCGTATTGCCGGCCGAGGCGTTGTCGACGATGAGCCCGGCCGAGGCATACACGCCTCGGGTGGCCGGACTCTCGCCGGACCCGTCGACAGCCGTCACGCTGTAGTAGTAACGCGTTCCGGGAACAGCCGTGGAATCATTGAACGTCGTGGCCGTGGTGTTTGAGGACAGAGTGGTCAGCGCCGCTCCGGGACCCGTGCCGCGCTTTACGTTGTAACCGGTCGCTCCCGCGACGGCTGACCATGAAAGAGTCACCCGCCCGCTGGATTCCGAGGGCATGACGCCGATAGACGCGGGTGCGACCGGCTGGGCGAACACGGTCGGCGATAGGAGGAAGGTCACGAGCAAAACAAAGCCCATCACCGGCAACCAACCGGAAACTCTGGACCTCCTCAACCCCGGAATCATGCGTCGCACCATCATTCTAAAACCTACTTCCCTTCGGCTACTGCGTACCCTTTTTCTGATACACGCGAACCCAATCGACATCCATGCTTGCACCATTGAGCTTGGCCGACGTCGGGCCGGCCCACTGGAGGACCGCGGTGCTGAAGATGACGGGGCATGGCGTATGCGCAAACTCATGCGGCTTGCGATCGATCTCGCGGCCATCGAGATAGAAGATAATCTCTTTCTCATTCCACTCGACAGCGTAGTTGTGGAAACCCGCCGAAAGATCCTCATCGGCCGTATATTTCTTGCCAAGTGACTCCCTTCCCTCCTGATGGAGGGTCATGTTGATGTAGTGCGGCCAGTGCCCCTCGTTGATATCGATCTCGAAGATCTTCTCTGCTTTCCCGGAGTGCAGCCAGAAGGCATTGTTCAAACCGGGAGCCGGTGCATAACGCATGCGGGCCTCGAAGTATCCGTAGGCCTGTCGGAAAGACGAAGTTCGCAGGTTGCCGCTCGTCCATTCGACTCCGCCGACCTTTTCTTTCTTCGTGATCAGTTTGAGCAGTCCGTCCTCCACGACGACATTGTCCTTCATCCGGATCGATAAGAGCTTCCCCCAGGTCTCGTTGTTCGAAACGCTCCATACGGCACGATCCAGCGAGTCGAAAACGTCCTCAAACGTAAGCTCCCACTCCCCCTTGGGCGGCCCGGCTTCCGCGATATTCACTTGGTAGCGGCGGAGAAGAATCGCCGCATCGGAACGCGTGAGCGGCGCGGTTTTCCCGGCAAGCGGATCATCATTCCCCTCAAGGAATCCCAGCGCCTGCGCCCATCCGGCAATGTTCTCCTTATCCCTCGGACCTCGTGCCCAGTCCAGATTCTTCCCGGAGCCCAGAGCCGCAGTCACCAGTTGGAAGAGGGCGTCATCAGCGTTCAGCCGCATGCGCACCGGATGCTTTGCCGTCACCCAGCCCCGCTCGCGGGCCTGGGCCGCAGCCGAAGCCTCGGAGACCCCATCCCACGTGCCGTTGAGCCGCAGCAACGCCGCGAGGAACTCCTCGGGCTTCACAGCCTCGTTCGGATCGAATCTCTTCGCACTCCGACCGTGAAGAATCCCGTCCTCTGCCAGCGCCCGCGCCGCCGGACCGCCGGGGTCGTTCTCGAGATCCTCGAATGCGGTTTTTGTCTTCTGGAGTTCGGCGCTGAAATCCGGCACCAACTCGTCAAGAATCAGGGTCTGCCAGACCATCTTGGGGTCGTTGGGATCGAGAATCTCGACTTTCAAGGCGCTGAGGACCGGACGTCCGCTGATGTTTTCAAACGTGATCTCCTCGGTGCCGCTCCCGTCGAATTCGAAGGTTCCAAGATCCTCCCAGTAGGGCTCGGCCCGCGCGAAATCAATGGGCGTGATTTTCTTGCCGGCCTTGGTTCTCACCGTTACCTCCCCACGCGTCTGTTTCTCGGGTTTGGCATAAACGAACAGCGAAATCCTGACCGGGCACACGCTGTGAATACCCGGCCGCCAGGTGGCCGATGCGTTGCGATCACCGGAGTAGAGACTCCCCTTCCCTGCGGCGTAGCTTTCAATATAGCCATACTTCCATGCGCCCGTGGTTGTGAAGGCGGGAAGCTTGACCTCCGCAGGGCTCGGCGCGGGCGTCTCGGACGGGCCTGGCGAGGCCGCCGCGCTGGCGGTGGCGGCAGCTTGAAGGGCCCGCTCGCGCTCGAGACTTTTCCGCGCCGCTTCTTCCAGCCTCGACCGCACATCGGTAGACGATGCATCGACGGTCACTTGAGATCCTGCCCAGAGGATGCCAACCGACCCGTCGGGAGTCATTTCGCGAAAAGGCACCAGGGTTCCGCTCGGAACCACAGACTTTCCTATCGCAACTCCGTCTTTGAAAATCGGCAACTCCAGGCGCCCGGTGATCCGCACTTCTTTCGGCCAAAGTGCCGATGGAAAGGCTGTAAGCGGCGTCGGCGTTGCTTTCGGTGTGGCAACCGGGGTGGGCTGAGGGACAGATTCCGCCGCGACTTCCGGCTGAGGAGGGGGAGTTGCCTCGGGTGTGGGCAGGGGAGTCGACTCGGTAACCGGAGCCGGAGGCTTGGGCTCCTGCTCCACCAAACGCCGGGCGTCACCCCGCCCGTCATTGCGCACGATCCAGAACCCGATCGCGACGAACAGGGCAAGAATCGTAAAAAAAATAGCCGCCGTGCTTTTCATCGCACCTCACCTCCGGCCACGCATCGGATAGCTGAAAAACCACGAACCTCGCGGGGAAAACTACGAGAACCGACAAACGACGGCACAGGTTCGCAGCAACGGAGCAAGATGAGGAGGGTCCGGGGGAGATCCATCAGATCAATATTGCCACAACCACGCCGCGATCTAGAGAGAAACACGCAAATCATATCCATTTTCGCGCCAGCCCCTGCTCCACTCTACTGATCGCCGAAACCTGCCTGCTTCTACTCGAGGACACGCGGCACCAGGACGAGGAACGACGGCTCGTCGCCCAGGGGCTTCACCGCGAAGGAAAGACAACCCATTTCAGGGTGATCAAAATAAGCCGGACGCTCGAGGCGGTCGACCGTAAGAACTGCACCGTCCTCAAGCAAAAGGTGGGGCGTGGCAATGAGACCGAATTTCTGAAAATCCCAATCGACACCGTTTTCCGATTCAAACAAAAGCGTCGCACGTGGGGCGGATCCCTCAAGACCGAACATGTCCTTCATGAGGCAGCGGAACCGGCCGTCCGCACCACGCCAGATGTGGGGGTCTTCAAAGGGAAACCTGACACCGGGGACATCAAACAGAGGCTGGTGCGATTTGGTGAACGGACCGTCCGGCATGTCCGCAAAAGCCAGTCCGTGCAGCACCCGGGTCCCGAAAGGCAGGTCGCCGGACGTGACGCCCTTATAGATCATCATGTAGCCGCCCGAAGCAGCCGGAGCCACGGCAGGGTTCGCAATGCAGAGGCTGTCCCAGGAGTCCGGAGAAACATCGATGAGAGGCTCGGCTCTCCGTCGCCATGGTCCCGAGGGCGAATCGGCAACCGCGACGCCAATGCGCTGGTTGTTGCGGTGAACCCACCAGTCCCCGTTACCACGGTTGCCGGTGTAGTACAAAAAATAGCGCCCTTCAAAGTGCCTCACGGTCACGTTGTGGAAGTTATCCGCGTCCCAGACGCCGGAGTCCGATGCGCTAAGCACCGGCTCGGGATTTTGAAACGGCCCGAAGGGCTCCGGCGCGGTGGCACGCCAGATCTCGGAATGGGTTACCCAGCCCTCGTGACCTTCCGCCTCCGGCCATGCCGAGAAGAACAGGGAAAACCCTCCGCCGGGGTTTGCGACAATCGACCCGCACCAGACGTGCCACCCCGCCATCGCGAAGCGGTGTGCGGAAGGGACCGGCGCGAGCGGCTGGCTTCTCGCGGAGTAATCGGTTCCATCCTGCACGTCCCACGGAGCGGGAGTGATCATGGCTAGTTCTGCCGGATTCCCCAGAATTCGTTGGTCATATTCCGATCAGCATTCAAGCGTGCGCACTCTGCCGCGGAGAGCATTTCGGTATGCCCGTCAATGAAGACCGCGATCGCAACGCCGTTGGTGGCATTGTCCCGGGTGGCTCCGTTTCTGGCATTCAGCTTGCCGAAGGAGGAGCCGTATTCCGGAGTGAGGAACTGCGTGTTGCCCAGATTATCCGCCAGCATCACGGTCTTCGCGCTGTTGTAAACCAGAGCGAGCTTCGCCGAATTGGTCGGACTGTAGGCAAAGCGGTTGTTGTATCCGTAGCTTATGACGCTCGTCGGCCAGGCTTTTTCGACGTTCGGGGAGCGGAGGATGGTTCTCGAAACATTCGGCGTTCCCCAGCCGTTCGCTCCGTCGAGAGCCGAGCGGTTGGCAGCCGTGGGATGAGGGTAAAGCCGGACCTTAACGGCGTTATACCAGAATTCGCGATCCGTTCCACCGGGAGGAAGAGCTCCATTGCCATAGCTGTAAGGAAAATTTCCATCGTTGTCCGAGGCGTAACCGAGAATCGCCGAATGGATCTGCCGGAGGTTGCTGACCGATTGGGTTGTCCTGCCCTTCGCCAGCATTTTTCCCACGGACGGAAAGAGGAGCGCGGCAAGGATGCAGATGATCGCGCCGACGATCAGCATCTCGATGAGAGTAAATGCCCGACGCTGGTCGGGAGGAACACTTGGGGAAGGGAGCTTCATTCGAAGGGGGGGAGGCAGTGAGTTGTATTGGGAAGAATCTACCGGGGAAACGCTGCACCTCAACCCCTGCAGAAGAAATAAATATCCACTTTTACGCCATATTCGCCAGGGTGCTATGGGATCTGCGTTCAGCGGAACGGTCGTTACATCAGGTCTTGGGACAGGCACACTACTTCTGGACAGCGACGATTCCATCACCTGGCCGCGCCCGGAGAAACCTGCGCCGCCCCGCTCAGGAAGAACGTTTGCGGAAGAGAGCGCGGCCGCCAAGGAGGACAACGAGGCCCATGGCGAGAAGAACCCAAGTGCCGGGCTCAGGAACAACCACCACATCGAGGCTGTTGATCTCAAAATATGCCGACCGGCCACCGCCGATATCAACGGCATTGGCAGCGCCGAGGTTGGCAAGATTCGCCGTATTGATGGAAGCGCTCCCGCCGATGAGCGTATAGACGCCGTTGGCCACCACGGTTCCGTCGAGGCCGAGCACATTGCTGATGCCGAAACCACCGAAGCTGACCGTCCCGCTGACCTTCAGGCTGTCCGTCAGGCTGAAGACGAAGTTCGCTCCCGAAAGAAGCGAAAGGTCTCCGGTGATGGTTCCATTGCCGCCGATGAAGGCCCCAGAGGAGACGGTCACGTTGCTCGTCACTGATCCGGAACTCGTGATAAGAAGCGTTCCCGATGTGACGGTTGTCGCACCGAGGTAGCTGTTCGCCGCATTCAGCGCATAGGTACCGGCCACCGTCGCTCCACCGACACTGGTGCCGGATCCGAAATCAACACCGCCGCCGCCTGAGATGCCCCCATCGAAGTTCAGCCTCGTCGTCAGGGAGGTGTTGGTGCTGACCGTGTTCACGATCATCGTCCCCTCGGTCACGATCGCGCCCGTGAGCGTCGTCGTGAGATTCGAAGCCTGTCCGTTGAGGCGGTTGGTCAGGGTCGCGTTGTTTTTGAAGGTGATCGACTCGGCGTTGAACGTGACGCTGGTCTGGTTGAACGGGTTGATCATCAGCGCCCCGCCGCTCTCGACGACCGTTCCAGCCCCTGCGCCGGTTGCCCCCATGGAGTCAGGATTGCGGATATCGAGCGTTCCCCCGCTCTTCACGGTGATCGTTCCATTGAAGGTATTTCCGAGCGTCGCCGCACCGTTGCGGCCGAAGGCAACCACACCCGGACCTTCGATATTCACGTTACCGGTTCCCGTAATGGGAGAACCGGCACGCAGCGTGGCATTCGCCGAAAATGCGCCGATCGTGCTGTTGCCGCTGATGGCAAAACCGAGACTGTCGCTCGAAAGGGTGTTACCGGTATAGGTAAGGTTGCCGCTGTTCAACTGGATCGGGCGGGAGCTTGAGATCGTCCCCAACGCTCCGGTCGTGGCGACCACTGTTCCATTGCTGATGCTCAGGTTGCCGGTGTAGGTGTTGGCCGCGTTGAGGTTCAGGAGGCCGCCGGTCACCGTCACGCCACCGGCTCCGAAGTTGTTTGCCGCGCTCAGCGTGAGCGCTCCGCCATTCACGATGATGCCGCCGGTGTTGTTAAGCGTATTGCCGATGGTTGCCGAGCCGGTTCCATTCTTCGTCAAAGATCCGGTGCCACTGATGCTTCCGCCGGTGAAACTGTAGGCATTAGAGCTGTTATCAATCACGATACTGCCCGGCGTGACGCCGGTTGCCTGGACCGTGACGTTTGCGGACGTTGCGACATCGTTGAAGGTTACGGAGTCTCCGTCGTAGTAGCGATCCGGGCTGCCTCCGTTGGTCCAGTTCTGGCTCACGATGACATCCCAGTTCGAGAGCGTGGCATTACCCGCCCAGACCAGTGAAGCGGCGCCCGTCGCGGTGAAGTTGAGGTCCTTGTCGAGGTTTGAGAGGCTCAAGGTTCCGCGCGAAGCCGCGGCGAACCCTGAAGGGATGACCCCGCCGGCGAAACCGGCATTGTTCGTGAGGACGAGCGTGCTGTTGCCCACGCCGACCGAGGATGTCGGGGTGAGCAGAACGAGCGCACCACTCTCGAGCGTGACCGATCCTGCGGCAAACGCGCCACCGGTCGTCGGGTCAAACAGGAAGGAGGATGTTCCGTTGCCAAAAGTGAGGCTGGAAGCTGTGCTTCCCTCGCCACTGAGCGTTCCGTTCCCGTTGATGACAATGGAATTCGAGAGCGCGGCCGCATTAGCAAGCGTGCCGCCGTTGACCGTAATGCCGGACGTGGCAAGGGTCGCATTCGAGGCGAGCGAAAGTGTTCCGGAGTTGACCGTTGTGGACCCGTTGTAGGTGTGCGCCCCGAACACATTGAGCGTTCCGGCACCCTGCTTTACGATATCCAGGGTATTCTGCCCCGCCCCGCTGCCGCCGATGACGAGGTTGCCGCCGACCGTGCCGCTGGAGATAGAAAGCTTCGCTCCGCTCACTCCGGCACCGGTGACGCGTGCTGACCCAGCGGTGCCGTTGCCGGTGCCTGCGATGGAACTGATCGTGACGTTACCCCCGATTGCCAGGCGCATCGTGTTGTTGAGAGTCACCGAACCCCATGTTTGCGTCTCCGAAGCCGACTCGCCGAGTTGAATGGATCCATTCCCGGTGGTCGCACCGAAACCGGCACCGCTGGAAATCGCGATGCTCGATGTGCTCAGGCTCTGGTTGCCGGCGATCATCAAACGGCTGTTCCATGTGCCGGTGTTTCCGTTAGCGATAGCACCGAGCCCGGTGATCGGACCCGCGATGCGCGTGTTGGCAAACCCACCCGAGCCGTTGGAGTAGCGGATATCGAAGGTTGTTGCCGAACTGCCCGCCGCGAGACTGAGGGTTCCGTTGATGGTAAGCGCCGTATTCGCCGCGGAGGTGTTGTTAACAGTCAGGTTGAAAATATTGCCGAGCGACCCAGCCACCGGGCTCGTGGCAAAAATCCGGATCGGTGCCTCAATCATCACCGACGACGCTCCGGAGGTTGTCCGCAATCCCAGATTGGCTCCGGAGTTCGTACCGTAGATCGTTATGTTACCCCCGCCCGCGGAAAGCACCGAATTGGTCGTAAAGTTAAGAGCCGCCGTTGTGGCCCCATTGCTCCCGAAGGCAATATCCGAATCGATCGTGGCATTGTTGGTCTTCGTGGCGTTGGACGTGACATTGAAGTTTCCCTGCACAGCGCTACCGAACGTCGGCACAACGCCTCCCACCCAGTTGGATCCGATGCTAACACTCGAATTGCTGGTCGATCCGTTCCACGTGACGGTGGTCTGGGCAAAGGCCGAAGGTATGGCAACAAAGGCTGCGCCGGATGCAGCTAGGGCGACGGACTTCCTGAAAGTGCGGAGAAGGTGTTTCATAGGGGGTCCCTTTTGGGGGAGAGTTCTAGTGACAGTCCCATATAACAGGTTCCAGCGGCAACCCCACGACGCGCACCAGATATCCACGTTTCCGCCACACACCCGGTCAGCGGACGGCAATAAACCGGCACCGGATCCCGTTGACGGACGCGGACGCTACCGTCTCTTGGTGCTGTTTTTATCGCGGAACTCACGTGGCGACATGCCGGTGGCCTGAGAGAAAACCAGACCCATGTATTTGTACGAGGCGAAGCCGCATTGCTCTGCAAGGTTCGTGATCGGCTCGTCCGTTCTTGCGAGGAGAAGGCGGAGCTTGTTGACGCGGATCTGGCGGATCTGCTCGACCACGGAGCATCCGAAATAGTGCCGGAACTTTCGCTCCAGCGAGCGGCGGGCCATCGGCTGAGCCTTGAGCAAATCATTGACCGAAATCGGCTCGTGCGCTTTCTCCTGGATCATCCGCATCACGGCGGCGATGCGCGGATCGGAGACAGCCAGCGTATCGGTGGAGAGCCGGGAGATAACCCCGAGCGGCTCGAGTTCGTAGCGCATTTTTTTCGGCTTTCCGCCACACATGAGCGTGTGAAGGACATCGCCTGCTGTGCGGCCGATCTGTTCCGAAGCCAGCCGGATGCCGGTCTGCTCGGGATACGAAGCCTCCGAGTGCAACTCGTCAAAATCGCACCCCATCACCGCGACATCGTGCGGCACACGGATTCCTGACTTAAGGCAGGCGTCGAGAAGCATGTGACCGATGGCCGGCCCCCAGCAGAGCACCCCCACCGGCTTCGGCAGGCGCTGCAACCAGTCGAAATACATCTCCGGCCGCGGAACCGAGCGGTGGAAAGCGCAGGTATGCCCGCGTTCGGCAAGAACCTGCTGAAGCTTCTCATAGAGGATGTTGACGTAGGATTCCTCCGGACGACCGACATAGGCGAAGTTGGTAAGCCCTTTCGACCAGAGGTGCTCCGCGCAGATCCGCGCATCACCGATGTAGCTCCCGGTGACCGTCGGCGCTTCGAACCCGGGAAAAACGATTCCCGAGCAGTTCACCACCGGCACGTTTCTCGCCAGCAGGGCCTTGCCCATTTCAAGGCTACTGACGCGAGCGATGATCCCATCGGGGCGCCACTCCGGCCCGAGGGCTTTGACGCTCTCCACCCCGCCGGCCCGGAGTTCGATGTGCCATGGGCCATTAATGCGCGCATATTCGATGATACCGGAAACGACCCTCCGGCCCCATGACGTGTCGGTTTCCACGAAAATGGAAACGAAAGGCACCTTCGGGCAAGCTTTGCGCCGGCTTCGTGCGGGGGTGCTGGAGCGGTTGTTCTTCTTCATGTCATTCAAGGGATGGACAAAGTGGGGATCCGGTGACCGATTCAACGGGTATCCGAAACCGCCGCCGCCCGGCGCGCAGCCAGTGCCTGATGGACTCTGGCCATCCACTCCTCGGTCACCGGAAACCGGATCGCGAAGTAGAGCGCGATCAGAGCGAAAAGGATATTGGGGGCGAAAGTAAACCACTGGAGTTTCGTCAGAACGGCGTCCGGTTGCTGGGCCAGCTTCGGATCGAATCCCGAAAACATCAGCAGGTAACCGACGATCACCACGCAGAGAGAGACCTCAACCTTGTAGACAAACGAAACGACCGCAGTGAAAAGCCCCTCCCGGCGGGCTCCGTTCTCAAGCTCGTCGATGTCGCAAATGTCCGGCACAATCGCATCGCGCATGACGATCGCCACCGCGACGAGCGGCGCTGTCAGCACCGCAGCGACAAGTTGGAGGTAGGGATTGGCCGGATTGTAGAGAAACGGCACCGCCAACGCCTGCAGCACCGCCACCCCGCAGCCCCCGATGACCGCCATCCGCTTGCCGATGGCCCGGCTCAACTTCGGAACGAGCGGCAACGCGGCGACCGAGAGCACGACCGTGATCATCGTCGAAAAACCAATCAGGCTTGTCGCAAGGCTCTTGTCGCCCCGGCAGACGAAATAAACGTTGATGTAGAAAACCAGTTGGGAGAAGACCACCAGCCCGAAGGCGGCAAAAAACCGCATCGCAAGATACGTCCGGAACACTCCGATCCGAAGCGCCTCTCCGATCGCCCGGAAAATCGGCACATGCGTCCGGTTCGCCTCCGAAAATCGCTCCCGGCAGAAAAAAACAGGCATAAGCCCGGTCACGATGATCGCGACGCCAAGCACCCCGCCGATCCAACGGATTCCTTGAATCTCCCCGCCGAAGCACGGCCGCAGCGCGAGCCAGTAGACCCACGAGACGGCAAGAACGATGGCCTGGCTGAAAACCGTCCGGATCGCCATCACGCGGGCGCGCTCGTGGTAGTCGTCGGTCAACTCATACCCGAGGGCATTGTAGGTCATCGAATACGTGCCCCAGGTCATGTAGTAAATGGTGGCAACCACGACGAGGAATCCGAACTGCCATTCCTTCGGCCATCCCGGCTGGGCCCACCAGATCCCGGCGACCACACCCGCCCCGATGAAGGTTGTCACGACCAGAAAGGGCTTCCGCCTCCCCCATCGCGTGCGGAGATTGTCCGAAAAGTGGCCGATGAGCGGGTCAGTGATCCCGTCGAGCAGTCGCGGAATCATAATCGCCCAGCTCAGCATCACGGAATCCAGTCCGAAGCCGGTATTGAAGATCGGCATCACGAGGCCGAACATCTGGATCATCAGCGTATCGGCGATGCAGCCGACGCCCCAGAGCCACATGGTTCGTTTCGGCGCCGTGTAGCATTCGGCTCCGGCGGATGAAGACGAAACGTTTCCTCCGCACGTCACCGTGTCGGCATTTTTCAGGGGGGATGACACAGATGTGACAGTGACAGACAACCGCCGGGCGGAAAGCCCTTCAGACGTATTTCATATCAACTTTTGCGCCAGACTGCACTCCTTATCTATGTAGCGATTCTATCCTGTTACCGAGGCAAAGATGCCCCTCAACGAGCGCTGAGGCGGGCTTCCAATCCCGAAGGCACATCTCGAAGGACTGGCCAGCAATTGCGCCATTCCATGCTTCGCATCGACCGTCCCCGCCGCCGGACAATTTGCCGGCCCGGCGTCAATGAGTGGGCATCCTCGGCCGGATGCGGCGGATCGGGTGCTCGTCCAGCACATTGGCCCTGATGCCATCCCACTTGTCCGGATCGTAGAGCTGAATGCCAACGTAGTAATAGATCGGAAAAACCGGCACCGACTGCCGGACGAGAAGGTCTTCGGCATCCCGGAGAATCCCGAACCTCTTGGCGGGATCGAGCTCTTTTGCCGCATCAGCGATAAGGCGGTCGTACTCCGGATTCGACCATCCCGTCCGGTTGTTGCCGCCTCCGGTGAGGAACATGTCGAGA
>CAZSMN010000051.1:0-15464 GCA_964607615.1 uncultured Chthoniobacterales bacterium
GCTGCCGCCTCAAGCACCAGGCAAAAGCGCATGCGCCCAAGTAGCAGAACTCCGTCGCTTGCAAGGACGCAGGCTCCGGCTTTGTGTGGCTGAAAAAATAAAATGAATTGCCAACTTCGGGGTAGAGCACTCTAGCCGTTTCTCCTAATCTGCAGGAGTTATCAACCCCGAGAAATTCTTCTGCCCCACAATGAAAACTCACCGACTCCTTCAGTTCAGCAAGGTCACCCTTGCCATGTCAGCCGCCTTACTCATTGCCTCCACGGCTGCACAAGCACAAATTACCACATACACCCAGTATTTTAACAACGGCACCCTGGGCAGCTCCGGCGATAAAACCCTAGCCGTTTACAACTGGTCCGCGGCCGCCGGCACGAGCGGCACGGTCCACACCGGGGGCGCGGTCACCAACTTCGCCGTCAGCCAAGGCACGACGAACACCCTTGGCGTTCCAGTCGTCGCCGGTAACAGCACTGCTGCCGGCTTTGCGTTTGCTCTCCCAGCCAACGACACCAGCGAAGCCACGATTCTCTATAACACCAATCTCGGCACCATAGATACCTTCCAGGACGCGCCCCAAGGAAGTTGGCGCCGAGTGGGCACGCAGTCGCTCAGCGGGTTGACCTTGGGCGAAATTAACACGGTTTCTTTTTACGCCCGCAACGGCTCCACCTCGCCGGTGATGCGCCTGGCACTCCAAGTCGGCACTACATGGTATACCAGCAGCAGTAGCTACCAGACGACGCAGACGGCCAACTTCGAAAAATTCACGCTTACCAACCCCGTCGGGATCAACTGGTATGAGGGCGCGTTCGTTCCTAACGTGTCGCTGAGTAGCGATGTCACGCTCCTGCCGTCCGTTTCTCTCTCCAGCAGCAGTGTGATTACCGGATACGGCCTCTACTCCGACATCGGCGGACTGGCCGCCACGGACGCCCGCGTGCGCATGGATAGCTTTGAGATTGCAACAGTCCCCGAACCGACCACTTGGGCTCTCTTGATCGGCAGTCTGGCCGCTGCTGCGCTTCTACGGCGCCGGCGCCGCAATTGAGGCGATCGACTAACGATATTTAGGGCTTGTCCGGCGCGCTCTGCTACAAGAGGCCGCCGCAACAATAAAAGCCCCTGTTTGCTTTCCCCCTGGGGGGCGGGACTGTCGAACAGGGGATTTTTATTTTTATTAACAGTCACACAAGTGGCAGCCGTTTTCGGCAAACCCTCGCTGTGACCAAGGCAGCCGGCATTTGAAAAGCTGATCGGTTCCGTGCCACTCATCGAACACCCAATGATTTTAATGGGTCAGTGGCGAAGGGATTCTCCGCGGTGGATAGCAACAGCCTATCGGCTGCATGCAGAGTTCCGTCCAACGATGCAATACGGCCTGCGAGACAAGGGCCCCCTGTCTCAATACTCGGCCGGCTATCGCAATTCTTCGCCGGTTCTGCATCCGGAATTCGGGTGATCACCAGCGCCGGAACAGAGAATGCGTCACGCCCCCCCCCTCCGTCAGGCGCCACGTAGGCTCCGGTGAGATTGAACGAAACTGCTAAAGGCACGTCACGGGATCCTGTTCCCCAACTGCGCACCCGACAAAAGGAGGGATAGCTTTGGCGCAAGATGTAAACTTTCTTGCCGCGTTGCCGGTAGAGGTATCCCGGCGCTCGCACTAACTTTGTTCAGTTTTGTTGAAAAGCTTTTTAACATGAAGAAGTCGCTGATTCCCCCCCTCCTATTGATCACCGCCACGCTCTCGCCGCTGGCCTTCGCTCAGAACTCCACAACGACGCCGGTCGGGGTGGTCACGGTGCAGCTTGATGCGAATAAGAAGACGGCGCTTTCCCTTCCGCTCGAGAAAAGCCCCATTGCCTACGGAAACGTTACCGCCGTTACCGCAACAACGATCTCTGACTCGGCGGCCACCCTGCCCGCACTGTCCAACAATCATTTTGTCCGCATCAAATCGGGTAATGCGGCAGGCCGGAACCTAAGGATCACGTCCAACACAGGAACCACAATGACTGTCGAAACCGGTTCAGGTTCTTGGACTCTCCCGGTTGATTCTTCGGGCAACAATACCGTTAGCGTTTCCGTAGGTGATAAATATGAAGTCGTGCCGATGTGGACGCTCGGCGAGGTTTTCGGATCCAATTCCACGACGTCAGTCCTCCGGACAGCAGCGAATCCCAACAGTGCGGACCAAGTGACTGTTTACAGCGATGGAACCGTGCTGGCATTTTTCAACAACGGCACGAATTGGAGAAACGCCGTTTCCTCCACCGATACGACTAACTACAATTCGTTTGGTCTTCTGCCCACGGGAGGGATTTGGGTGACTAGGCGTTCCACCGGAACCAATGCTGAACTGCAGTTCAACGGGAACGTCGTGAGCACCGCAGCGAGGATGCAGATGCCTGGAGGCAGCAGATTCGGACAATCCATACCATACGCATCCAGAGCAACTCTCGGGACACTGTCGTTTGCCAGCCTGCCATCCTGGACCAAAAATAATAACCCCAACAGCGCCGACCAGGTAACGATCTACCGGCCTGACAATTCCGTCGGATCCTTTTTTGTTAACGCAGCCGGCATATGGAGAAATGCGCTTAGTTCGCTGGATACGACCGATTACACCAACTCAGAGATTCCCGCAGGAAGCGGCCTCTGGATCACTCGTCGCGGCTCGGCCACTGGCCCAACAGCCAACGTGAACTCAGTCCTTCCCTACAGCCTCCAATAGTTTCCTTTTTGCAAGATATGAAATTTCGCTCCTTGATCTCAGCAGTTGCCCTGATCACGACGACCTCTGTTGTCAATGCGCAAACTATTTACACCTGGACAGGCGCAGGTTCACAACTCGACTTGGAAACGAACTGGTCTCCTGCAGGAGGGCCTCCCTCATCCTTCGAGGGTGACACCGCTGTGTTTGACGCCTCAGGAACCACAAAGACAGGTCTCACTCCGAATGGCATCGCATTCTCAGTCACTAACTTGCAATTCACCGGTGCCACTTACGCTTTCGCCACGGCTGGTGGTGGTGACACGATAGGAATTGACGGGACCCTCAGCCTGTCCTCTGCAGCGAATGTTAACTTCTCGGATCAGCAGATCATTATAGGGCAGTCGATGACGTGGAGCCTGTCGGGGAATTCGTCCTTCACTGGAGGTATCGTGAATGCATCGAACCGGACCCTCGATCTGGGGTTCACGAGTGCGCAGCAGAACATCGCTCGCTTCGGTTCCCTCAACCTCGGAACGTCCGGCAACCTCACGATTTCCAATTGGGGAGGTTCTCTCGGAGTCTTCGGCGGTGCGAATAACCAACTTCGCTTCAACAGTGACCCAACCGCACTTCTGAGCAAAATCTCCTTCAGTGGCTACTCCGGCAGCACTGCTGCAACCCAGAACATGGGCGCTTATTGGGAGGTTGTTGCCGTGCCTGAGCCCTCAACTTGGCTCTTGATCGGCCTCGGTCTCTCGGTTGTTATCGTTTTCAGGCGGAGAAAATCGGCTTAGAGGCCCCTCAGGATGAGGCGCGGGAAGGGCCAAACGAATCGGCACGATGATTGAATCGCCGCGAAGTCTGTAAGCATAGGTTCTACCCAGTCTGGAGTCACTTTATTCTCCTGACGACATGCTCGGTCGCCGATCGTCATTTTCCACGAGCATCGGGACTCAGATAAGTCACGACACGGCCGAGTTTCCTCCAGAGACTTTTCCCGGTCTTTATTGAATTACCTTCAAGGGCACGGCACGCCTTAAGCGCGCTCCAGCCACAGCACGGAGGTCACGCCTCGTGGGTAGTATTTACTGCCGCGGGCGATACCTGAGACCATCTGATCGCTCCACGCAAAATAGGTATTTTCCGGGTGGAGGAGCCAGGCGCGATGCGCGGCGTCGGCGCTTGCCTCAGCGGCTGGATCGTTCAAACCGAGCACCTCGCTCGCGACGAATTGGCAGAGGTAGATTTTGCTCAGCCAGGAGTTATTGCTGGTCGAACTGAGTTTCCACCCACCATCGGCGAAGCGACACAGCCCGCGCTCGGGATCGAGCACGGCGGACAGGTGGCGGCGAAGCGCGGCGATGAGCGCCGCATAGGGGCCGGTGTCCCCAATTGCGGCACTAAGGCCGAGCGACCACGGAAAAACCAATCCCTCCACGGCTGGGATGATGGCGCTGTCCACGTTTTCAAAAAGCACGGCGGGCAGGGTGTCGCGACCAGCAGCGGATCCCGCGATCGTTGCCGCAGCGCGGCGCGCCTGCTGAGCGGCCTCGGCGGCACGGACCGCCTCGCCTCGCTTGCTCCAAAACGCTTCGAGCCCCAGATAAGCTGCCCAGGTCTTCACCGCGAGGTAGAGGTTATTGCGCGCCTGACCGAGCGAGGCATCGAGACTGTCATAGGTGGTGATCTCGGCGCCGCCCTCGCACCGCGAGCTGTCGAAGCCCATGATGCCGTTGCGCTGCGCCGCATCGGGGTGGTCGCGCACAAGCAGGCTGGCCTGACAGGCGGCGAGGGTTTCCTCCACCTCTGCGGCCCACGCGATGTTGCCGCTGCGGTGGATGTAGACCGTCGCGCAGTGGATAAAGTTGACCAGTTGCTCGTGCGTCATATGCGAGAAACACCCATCGAGACCAAACAACTCGTAGGACGAATAGCCGGGCAAAGTGATCGCGTTGGCGATGCCCATGTCGTGCGTGAAACTGAGGCCGCCGGGATAACGCTGCTTGGTCTTGGGATCGACCACCTCATCCTCGTAGGCGTAGCGGGTGCGGAACCAGTCGAGCTGGTTACGCACGACCCACGGGTTCAACTTCAACTCAAAGAACAGGTGGTCCACCGTGAGGTCGAAAGTGTTCATCATGCGGTATTCGCCCTCGTTCACGACCCAGAAGGGCCGTCCATCCCCGGCGACGAGAAACTCGGTGCTGCCGTAATAGCTGCGAATCGCGTGGATCAACTGGAAACGCCGATCGGCGGTCAGCGACGCAAGTTTTTCGAAACCGGCGGGTGCGGCGCTGGCGGCGGCAACAGCGGGGAACCGACCAAGCGCGTAGCGGCCGACCGCATCCAGATCGGCGAAGAATCGGGTGTAGAAATACCGCGTTGCCATGCCCGTGGTGGCGATCCCGCCGCGATAAAATGCGATGGCAACGACAAAGGTGCGACGCTCGTCAGGGGCGACGGTAAACACAAGGCCGGCGGTGCCGCCAAGATGGAAGCACTGGTTGCGCGGATGAGAGGGCGCGAGGAGCTTGCCCGGCGTGAAACCCTGCGCAGGCGCAACGCCCGACTCGTCACGGGCGAAGAGCCCGACGTGGGGCCCCTGCCCCGCTGCGACGAAACCTTCGCCCGTCCACGTCCGCATGAAGGTGTAAGGATCCTTGCCTGCGAAGGCAAAGAGCGCGCGACGCGACTTGGCGCAGCCACGGTTATCAAGGGTGATCTCGGCCCAAACAGCAGGCACGATAGCGGCGCGCAGTTCGGCCTCGCTTGCGGTCGAGGGATCAGGCACCGGGACCACCTGCGTATGCAGCGTGAAGGTGAGGTCGCCAGCACGCCACGTATCGCGGGCGAGATCGAAATCCCGCGTGATATCCTCAAGGGCCCAGGGAAGCACGGGAACGGACAACGGGGTGCCCGATGAAGGCTCGGAGCCGGTGGCACCCTCGACTTCGTAGCGCTTCTCGTCGGACGAGACCTCGGGGGTGAAGAAGGGCAAGGCGCGGAACTCGGGCCGATCGCGCTCTTCCATACCGATGCAGACCTCCTCGTCGGCGGGTCCGCCGCGCTCAAGGCCGAAGCCGCCTTTGGCACCCGGCATACCGAGGGTCAGCGAGGCAAAGGCACCGATGGGAGAATGGAAGGCGTTGAAGAGATCGTGGTTGGTCATGTGGTGTTGATGAAAATGCTGGATGAAAAATGAGCAGGAAAAATCAGTCGACCCACTCAAAGGAAAGGGAGGCAAGCCGGGCACCGTCGCCGCCCGGCGAAAGCGTGAACACGGGGTGTGAGACATCGGCCCCGGACGGCAAGTCGATCGTGCGCACGCCGGGTGGGCCGGCATCCGTACGCGGCAAGGTGACCGTGACCTCGCCGAGTTGCAGAGTGGCCTCCGCGCCATTAAGCCCATCGGCTACGAAGCGCGCGCGTCGGGCACCCGGAAGAGCCTCGGGCACCTCGAGGCGGAGCACTTCGCCGGGAGCGAGGCGCCAGAGCGCACCCCGGCTGGGATCGCGGACATCCCGTGCGTAGCGCACGGTCTCACTCACGACGCTCGCCGCCGGCAGGTTTTGCAGAACAAGACCCGCCGCGCCCAGCGCCGGCAGGGTCAGGAGCACATCGCTCCCCCGTTTCTCGATAGCGAGCGGACGCAGGCCGGTATCGGTCGCAGGATCAAAGAAAAGTTCGCGCGCCGACTGCAGTTGCGGGGCAAGACCGCGCAGGATGATTTCGCGGGACCAGGGTCCGTCATTGTAAAGCAGCACGTAGCCGGACGAACCCGCGGCGGCCTCGCGCCGGGTGGCTGCGGCAAGCACATACGGATCGTCACTCGCTACCGGCACGAGTTCGCCCCGCAACCCGTCCATCAACGCAAAGGCATCCGTCTCGCCTTGCTTCTGGAAACGTCCTTTCCAGAGTGCATGCACGGCACGTCCTCGCGTGTGGTCAAACCCCTCCCGGAGGTGCGAGATGATCTCCCCGAGATGGTAGACGGCGCGGCGGCGACTGCTGCCAGCGGGCGAGAAGTCGAGCGGTTGATCCTGCGCACCCGGCGTATCGGCAAGGTCATTGCACTCGGTATTCCAAACCGGCACGCGGCGGCCGGCCAGAGCGCTGGCGGCGGCTTGGAAGACATCGTATTCGGCGGCGTATTGCGGACCCCGGCCCTGGTAGTGGTGCTCCGCCACAAAAGCCAACCGCCGACCCGCACCCGACACCAGAGGCAGCACGAACTGCTGCATGTGCCGCCAGTCGTCGGCGGAGAAATTAGCCGAGGAGGGTCCGCCGAACTCCAGCAACGGATCGACCGCATGCGCGGCATCGGCGGCCGCGTTGAACAAAGTGACGTAAGCGTCCGCGCTGCGCATTCCCGGCAGGTAGGTGTGCTGGGTGGGATCGGTGAGCTTGCCACCCGGCAGGTTGATGTGTCGGGCCCACATGAAGGGCTCGTTCCAAAACTCGATACGGCGCAGGGCATCCGGAGCCCCGGAAGCCGGTCCCGATGAAGCGAGCGCGGCGAAATATTTTCTGACCGACGGGATCGATGCTTCAGGATTTTCCAACCAAATCGGATAACCAAAGAGCGGCCCCCACGTCCACGCCTCCATCAACCGCTCGGAGGGAGCACCGTCCAGGCGCGGGAAATAACCTCGCGCCTCGTCGCGATCCGTCGGTCCGGGCTGGCCATGAAAATCCGAATGCACGATCGTACGCGCATGCCGCACGCCGGCCGGTAAGGTGAGGTCTGCTGGTTCTGGCAGACCAACGACGTGGACACCGAAGAGGGCGTCAGGCACGCCCCTGGCACCATTGCGCACCCGCACGCGGTCGAGCGCCACCTCGATTTCAACCGGGGCCGCAGGCGGCTCCGTCCAGGGACGTCCGAGGAGTCCGGGCTCGGAAGCCAGAACCGCCTCGATGGCGAGGAGTTCCAGCCCGACCTTGCCCACCCCGGTGCCCGAGCGCGCACCGACACGCAAGCCTCCAACACTGCTGGGAGTAAACCAGTGGTCCATATCCCAGCCGGACTGAGTAAGGCCGGAGAAAGGAATGATTTTTGTGTGCGTTCCGGCGTGCAGCGGCAAAGCCTTGTCGGCGCGATACCAGGTGCCGGGGCTTTCTTCGAATTCAAGATCGAAGGCCGCGTCGGGACGGGCGACGGGCACGCGATAGGTCACTCGAAAGGCGTTCGCCGCACGCAGATCCCTCCGCTCGGCCCAAAGCTGCTGGAACACTACGCCATCGCCGGCATCGGTCGGGTGTTCGGGGAGTTCGGCAAGGAAGGCAAGCGCGTCGCCGCGTGGTTCCATGCGAGTGCGACCGTCGCCGGAGGTTGTCCAAGGCCCGCCGGGCAGAGCGAGCGGTTGGTGCGAGCCGACGGTGGGCAGGCGAAACTCTTTGCGCACCGGTTCGCCATCGCGCTTCTGCGTCCAAACGACTGCGGACTCCCCTATCATGAGTTCACCCGAGAGGGGCAGGTCGATCCGCCGCCAGGAAGGCGTGCTGTTGTCCTGCCGGAGCAGCGGCAGGGGCTCGCCCGGTCGGCGGTCGAGTTTCAGACGAAGCTCAAAATGATCCGTGATGGCGGGTTGGTTGAGCTGGGCAGGCACGGTCGCGGTAAACTCGATAACGCCCTCGGCACCCTCTGGCGTGAGAGCAAACGTCCTCACCTTCACCTCGCGGCGTTGTTTGGAAATATGGCTCGGCTGCATGCCAGTTTGCTGAAGCCAAAACCGCGAAGTCGGCTCGCCGGTCACGCCTTCGTCCTGCCACTTGAAACGCAGGAACAACGAGCGTGTGGGCGCACCGCCGATGGCGGGAAACGCAAGGGTGATCTCGCGGTCCGGCCCATCTGTCGGCGGCACGGGTGCCTCGCCGGAAAACAGGGGGATCGCTGGCGTCGTAGCCGCAGAAACCGCGACCCATGGGATACCAGTAGCTAGCGCCAAAAAGAGGCACGAACGGATCAAGATCTTTTGGAGCCCATTGCCGGAGACTATGAATTTCGCAAGGCGCATAGTCTTTCCGTCGCCTTCAAGAAGGCTTCTGGAACAACTCGGGAATCCCTCCGGAAACTCAGATAACACAGCGAGTGAGGTCATCGGGCGATCAGAGACCCGGCAGGACGAGGGCCACGCGGAGCCACAGCGATTGGCGGGCGCCCACCACTCCCGCTGCGGTGGTGGGGAGGAGGCCGACCGAATTTCCTCCGACCGAGTGCCCAATAAGAAATCCGGTCTGATCAGTGTGATAATCGGCGCACAACAGAGCTGCGGAGGTCGCATCCAAAAGATCCGCCGAGTAGGCGACTACTGGGCTGATCCAGACAAAACATGCGAATGCGACCTGAGAGCAGGCCAGCAGAGCGGCGAAGGGATTTTTCCGGGAGGTAACCATCATGGGGGCAGAGAAACTTTAAGACGGAGGAACTGCCTCTGGCCGGAGAGAGGAACAGACGCCTCGACAGTTTCGGTAGTCCCATGGTCTTCGATGACATCCACGGCGACTCCCGAAGTGCTCCATGAAACGAGGCCCGTGCTTGACTCCACCGCGTAGACGATGCCTGCGAGTCCCTTGGGCCGGTCAAATCGGAGTATGAGGCTGGTGCCATCCGTCGAGAGCATGGGCATGACGCCCTGCTCCGCAATCGCCGGGTCGCCGCCCAGTGCGTATTCCACGAGGTTTGGTAGACCGTCGGCATCCGGATCCGCTGCGTCCCCACCGACCGAAGGGTTGGATTCCTGACCGGGGAAGTGCAGAGTTTTCCAAGTGTCGTAGGCGCTGGCGCTGGAGGTAACGGTGACGCCGGTCGTGCGGGAGACCCTGATCGAACCGTCGTCAGCGGTGAACCGCAACACGTAGTCGCCCGCTCCACCCGTCGCAAATGATGTGGAGGCGGCGGTAGGATTTCCAAAAGTTCCTCCGGCCGGGCCACTGTCGATCACCCATGTGAGTGCCAGAGCCCCCGGCGAAGCAGGAAGACCATCGTCGGTCGCCGTGCCATCGAGGGTGACGGTGCCGCCTGCAGCCGCATCTTTGTCGGGCCCCGCACTGATTGCTGGAGCGGCATTGAAAGCGTCGGGCACGGAAAGAGTGGCGATCTCGGCGGCGGGCACGATGCGGTTGTAGAGGCGGAACTCGTCGATGCTCCCGCGCCAGTTGACGCCGATGCGGCCGGTGGACTGCGCCGTTGCCGTTCCAACGGGTGCGGTGCCGCGCACCACAGGCGTGGCGACGCCGTTGATGTAGATAACGGGATCGTTGGCAACGTTGGAGGCGTCGTAGCTCACGGCGACATGGGTCCACGTGTTGCTCGGCAGTGGCGTCTCGCTGAACCACACTCCGTTGGTGGTAGAGCGACGGCTTTGCACGCTGATCCGGCGCACGCCGGTGTTGATGTAAACCGTGATATGCTGGGTCGTTCCATTGACCGTGTCGTAGAGGTAGCGCACGGCGTTGGCGGGCATCTCATCGATGCGCATCCAAGTCGCGATAGTAAACGCGGCGGGATGGGCCGAGCCATAGGAGTAGCTGGCGAAGGCGGTAGTCGCGGGCGTGCTTTGGGTGAGTGCCGCGCCGGAGTAGCCGGAGGCATTCCAGGTCGAGGCTCCGGCAAGGGTTGCGGTGCGGCTGTTGCCGGAGGAATCGGCAGACGTCGTGCCGGCGCCTTCGTTGAACTTCCAATAGCCGGCGAGGCCGTTGGTGCGCACGGCATCAGGATCGGCGCCGCCGGCATAGACCTGAATCTCGTCGGAGACCGAGGCCGCGCCGTCGTTGGCGGTGAGTCGCAATACATAGCGTCCGGCCACCGGGAAGCTCACGCGGGTGTTAATGGCAGCGGGCGAGGAGAACACGGCCGCTCCGGGACCGGAAACCATCGACCATGTGGTAACGAGCGAGGCAGGTTGGCCGTCATCGGTCATCGTGCCGGCGACGTGGAGATCGGCAGAGAGATCGGCGAGCGTAATGACCTGTTCGCCCGGCCGCGTGATAGCAACGACCGGGGCGACATTCACCACAAGGCTGTAAGTCTGGAGCGTGGTGGCAAAACCGTCGCTGGCCGAAAGCGTGATCGAAGGCGCGGGGATGCCGGAAGGAGGTGTACCGGCAAGCGTGGCGGTGCCATTGCCGGTGGCGGTGATCGTAAGCCAACTCGGCTTGACCGGAGCGTCAATAGTCAAGGCGTGACCATCGGCGTCGGTGGCAGTGACGTTGTAAGTGTAGGCTACCCCGCTGCTGGCGAGCATTCCTGGCGTGGATGTGAAGACCGGCGTGGTGTTACCACCGACGGGCAGGGTTACGAGTGTGAAGGACTGATCCGCCGAGGTGGTGCCGTCGCTGGCGCGCAGTGTAACGGCAAAGGAGCCCGAAGCCGGCGGCGTGCCTGTGAGCGTGGCGGTGCCATTGCCGAGATCGGTAAGCGTGAGCCAGACGGGCTTGACCGGCGCGGAGAGCGTGAGCGGATCGTTGTTCTCATCGGCAGCCACGACGGTGTAATGGAAAGACTGGACCGCGGCACCCAGGGTAATGGGAACCGAAGCGAATGTTGGCGAGACATTCGCGACTGTGCCATCGCCGTAGAGGCTCAAGTCGCTCGGGAAAAACGGCCGCGGCGACGAGGTTGTCTCGAAGGGATACGACGGCATGGTGTTGGCAACTCCGGTGGAGAGGCCGACGACGCTGGGGTTGATCAGCGTCGAACCAATGTGCGTAATGCGAATGCGCCCGTCGTCAAAGAGTTCAATCTGGAAACTGGCCGTATTGGTTCCGTTGGAGAAGCGAACTGCGTTGTAATAAAAGACGTGACGCTGCTGACCGACCGTGGTGATGCGGCGGTATTGAATGACGCCGCCCGTGCCGGGATTGAGATCAAGGCCCAGCCCCGCGATACGCGGAAAACCGGCCACAAAATGGGCCTCCGCCGATCCGTTGAGGTCATTGCCGCTGTAGGTGCTGCTGGCGAAATATACATAACCGTTGGTGGCGACTTTGACGGAATTGTAGCTCACTCCGAAATACGTGAACGAAGGTAAGAGCGCCTGCGTCCAGCCCCCGTTATCCGATGTGCCATAGCCCATGGCCGCCTCACTATAGTCCGTGAATCCCGTGGTGCCGGACGGAAACGCGCTAACGCGTGTCGTCTGCGCTGTGTAACTGCCGCCCGAGGGCGTGAACGTGACCGAGAGGTTATTGAGGTCGAAAAGATTAGTTCCCAGGTTATTGCTGAACACCTCGGTCAGGTAATCCGCCGCATCGTCGTCGGAGATCGACACCGTCGTAGCGGCAGCAGAACCCACCGTGTAGGAGGAGTTGGCCTCCAGCGTAAAGACGGCGCTCTCTTGCGCTTCTGCGACCGCGTCGCTGGCCGGCGTGAGGGTAAGCACCACTTGCGCCTGGCCGGCTGGGATGACGACTGAGCCGCCACCCGTGCCGGTGTTGAACGAAACTGATGCACCGGAAAGCGCGTAGTCGCCGGTGAGTCCGGCGGTGCCGGTGGCCGTGAAATTCACCGTGAGCGGCGCGGCGTAGGAACCGAGGTTGCTCCGCGTGAAGCGCACAAGACCGGTGCGCGGCACGGCAGAGTGTTCGGCGGCGTGGCGAACCACATTCACACCGACCACGGGCACGTCGTTGTCGGCTATGGTGTAACTCAGCGCGGGCGCGGTGACAGACGCGTAGTTGCCGGTGGCGCTGACGCTGTGCGTGACTGTGCCACTATGGGCGCCCTCGGGGGCGGTATCGTCGATGGCAGTGGCGAGAACGACCTGCGGAGTCTGCCAGTTGGTCGGGGTGAAAGTGATCGAGGCTTTGTTGGCGGAAAGCTGCGCGCCGGGATTGAGGGTGAGCGTGACGTCGGCTTCTGGCGAGGCGGCAAGCCATGCCAGGTAGGCGACGGGGCCGCCGCCCTCGGCGATCGATGCGCCGCCGCTCTGGAGCAGACGCACCGCAGGCACTCCCCCGGAGTCCCCAGACTCCACGATCTGGATGCCGTTGACCGGATCGGATGCGCCAACCGTCAGCGTGAAGGCCGGCCCGGTTTGGTTGCGGAACACGACGTAGTTGCCGAGGCGTTCGGCGATGGGCGCGGTGGCGCTGGTGGCGGTAGCCTCCTTGTAATCCGTCCACGTGGCATAGTTCGGGAAGTCGCCCTTGCCTGCCACGAGAGATGCGGCGTTCTGGCCGTATTTGGTTACACCGTTCAGCGTGTAGGCCGAGGGGACGATGTCGTTGGCATCGGTGTTGAGCGCATCGAAGTAGACGTACACGTCGTAGGTCGCGTAGGGCAGATTCGATACGGTGATCGTACCAGGGTCGCCGACGTTGCGCTTCCAGGCATAGCTGCGCATGAGGCGGCTGTTACCGCTGTTCGCCGGCGAGGTGTTGCCAAGGATATTGCTGGCGGTGAATGCGGTCGTGATGCTCGCGCTGGTCGCCGTGCCGGTCTGGTCCCGCAGGCCTGTGGTGGTGCCGTTCATCTGCTGAAACGTGAACGGGGTTCCAAACCCGGCGGTCGCGCGCAGGGTCGTCCAATAGGCGCTCTGGTAAACCGCGCCGGCAATGTCATCGACGTTCATGATGCCCGCGCCGATCACGCTGGCACTCGAGTCTCCCGCGAAATTGATGCTGATCAGATTGCGAGGGGGCGGACTCACCACGGTGAAAGTGCGGGTGGCGGAGAGCGTCGTGCGACCCGTGGAGTCAAAGGCATAGGCTTGGACTTGTTTTGTGCCGGGCGAAAGGTTGCTCCACGTGACCTCATAGGGCGCGGCTGTGGATTCACCGAGATAGGCGCCGCCGGCGTAATATTGCACTTTGGCGATGCCATCTGTGTCGCTCGCGCTGGCTTGCAGCAGCACGCTGGCTCCAACGATCAGTTCGGTGCCTTCTGCGGGGTTGAGAATCGAAACGACCGGCGCGGCGTTCGCCGCCCAGTCGATGCGGCGAAAATCGGCATCGACGAGAGATGAGGGCGGGTTGGCAGCGGTGCGGCGTTTGAGGTCGATCACGGGCGTGCCGTCGCGGCTGAAATACTCGAGAGTGAAGGCATGCAGGCCCGCGGAAAGGTAGGCGTTGCCCGTCGCGGTGAGCGCGACCGGGCGCTGGCCGTCGTTTTCGACAACTGTCACGCCCCCGATGCGCAAACGGCTGCCGTCCTCTGACGTCAGAGAAAACTGATAAACATCCGATGCGGGGATGTTGAGATACCCGGTGTAGCGAACAGCAAAATTGTTTGCCGGCACGCCGGGCGGAATTGCGATTGTGGACATCGTGCCGGCGGAGGCCCTCAGGAGTTGGTTAAAATTGGGCAGCGTCGTCCACGAGCCAAGGAACACCTCGTAATCGATGCCTCCAAAGGTCGCGGCGGGCGTGTCGGCCGTTCGTGCCGTCTGAGCACCGACATTCACCCAGGTGCGGGCGGTTACGACGCCGCCCTTCATGTCCGAGACCGTGCAGGATACCAGATAGAGGCCTGCGGCCGACCACGTCTTGGTCTGGCTGGCGCTGTTGGCCGTTGAGAGCGTGCCATCACCAAAATCCCAATCGTAGGCAAGCGCGTCGCCGTTCGTGTCGGATGCTGCGACGGACAACGTGAGCGGAGCGCCAGCGGCGACCGCATACTGGGCCTGAGCGAAAGACGCGACGGGAAGTTGATTATTGGCGATGCTGTTCTGGTAGTTGACCACGACGTCGATCCACTCGTGCGTCTGGCCGTTGACCGTGTCGGTGCCGCGGGCGACCGGCGTGATGTGAAAGCCGCCATACATCTGGGTGCCGTTGACGGCCACTCCTTCAGAGTAAGTGCGGCCGATCTTGATCGCGCTGTCATCGGCATCACCGGTCTGGCGCGAACCGGGCGTTGTATCGATACGGCTGGAGCCGCTGGCGCCGAGGATGGTGTGCATGGTCACGGCGTTGCGATTCCAGACCGTGCGGAAGTCGGTGCGGGCGGTGGTATGGCCGAACCCGAGCAGGATTCGTTTGTTATCCGTCAGGCTCGCCATCGGAATGAGCAAGCCTCGCGCGAGCGCGCCCGCCTGCCGACGATCGGGGTGGATGTAATCGTAAAGTCGATACGTGCCGCTGGCCGTCACATCGACCACCTCGCCACGCGAGCGTTCGAGAAAGCCCAGACTCTCGCGAAACAGGACGTTGAACCCGGCCTCGAGAACGTTGCCGCCCATGAGATCCCAGCCGTCGCCGTATTCCTCGGAGCTGCCAGAGGGCGAGCGCGCGGGGGCCCCGGCAGCGACGTTCCATGCGTTGGCGTGATAAACGCCCCAGTTGTGGCCCCACTCGTGTTCCGCGACGCCACCAGAGAGGCTGCCGCCGGTCCAGGCGAAGCGTCCGCCCACGTAGGCGAGGCCGGTGGAGCTAATGAGCTTCGTGTTGCTCATCACCACCCAGCGGTCGAAGTTGTCGTAGTCGTTGACCTGACCCGCGGCCCATACACCGCCCAACGCACGAACGGCAGCGAGGCAGTCGGACTGAAGCTGACCGAACCCGTTCAGGTAGGTCTGCGTGGTGCCCGGCAGGTTGAGCACCGGCGTGACGACGAGGCGCGGGATGTCCATGCCGCCGCGCCGCTTCGGGCCGAACCACGCCTGGCGGTGGCTGTAGTTGTTGTAATAATTGACCGAGGCGGTGTTGAGCTGGGCTTCGAGCGTGGCGAGCGACGGCGGCGAGGACCACGCCGCGCCGTCGCTGGGCTTCACAAGAAAAACCAGCACGGTTGTCGGGCCTTTTT
>CAZSMN010000052.1:0-15343 GCA_964607615.1 uncultured Chthoniobacterales bacterium
CACGCTGCCCTCGTGGATCTGCTGGCAGATCGTGCGCACGTTGGCTTTCTCCGGCGCACCCAGCGCCACCTGCCGGCCGGCAGTGGCTGGGACGTGCGCGGCTGGATACACCGCGTGAGCCGGATAGCTCACCAGAAAAAAACGGGCCGGGTTGCCCGCATCGTCGCTGTGAAAAGCCACTTCCCTCGTGCCGCGCCCGATGTAAAGCGCATCGAGTCGCTCTATTGCGTAGCTTTTCCCTCCGGCCTCGACGCGTCCGCGCCCCCCGATGTTCAGCACGCCGAGCTCCCGGCGTTCGAGGAAAAAATCCGCCGCAAGATACTCCGCCGGTGCCACCAGTGGGATCCCCTCACCGAGCGGAACGGCGGAACCAACGATCGTGCGGTCGACCTCCCAGTACGTGAGGTCAAAGGCGCCCGGCCGGAAGAGCGTCTCAAGAAGGAAGTTTTTCCGGAGCTCGTCCGTGGTCATCCGCGCGGCGGACTCCGGGCTGTGGGTGGGTCGAAGGTGCATGATTGCTATCGGTTTTTGAGAGCGTGGTCGGCAGGGGCTTCCGGATCGCCGGACCAGATCCGGCGCTGCGTCCATGGCCCTCCCGGCGCGGTCCAGAACGGATGCCCGGCAGGGAGCCCGAGGTGAAGGAATCCGGTCGTCGTCGCGTAGAGCGAGCCCGGCGTGGTGTAGCCTTCGTGAATCCGGGGCTGATGACCCGCAACGCCGCGCTGCAGCCAACCCTCCTCATCAAAGACGCCCGGCATCTCGAAGATCCGTCGCGCCACCGCGGAGAGCGCAGCGCGGGTGGAGCCGCTGATCAGATGCTTCGGCGCCTCGCCGCTCAGGATCATGCCGGAAAGGAGCTGCATGCTGGCAAGGCGGTATTGGCTGGAGCGTCCGATGACCGGAAAGGTGCCTTCCGGCGAAATCATCCGCTCCTGGACCTCCGCGTAGCGGCGCGCTCGATCGACGGCCTTCGGATACAGTTCCCCCAGCGGGTCGCCTTTCTCGCGACAGATCTTGAGCACCTCCAGAAGCATCGGGTGGATGACGAAGCTGTTGTAGTAGTCCCAGTGAAACTCCGAACCGTCGCCATACGTTCCGTCGCCCATATACCACTCCATGTGACGGTTCACCGCCTTCTCGATCGGCGCGCGCTCGCACTCGCCCGTGAACTTCCAGAGCGCCGCCTCGACCATGGCGGAGAAAAGCAGCCAGTTGTTCTCATACGGGATCGTCTTCCGTGATTTCTTCAGGTCCTCCACAAGGAGCTTGCGTTCAGCATCCGACAGCTTGCCCCAGAGCTGGCCTGGCGCGCGCAGCAGTGCGAGGGAGAAGACTCCCGCCTCGACCAAACCCTGGCGGATCTCGTCGCTTTCGAACGTGAGATGCCCCGGCGAAGCGGGGTTCAGTGCGTTCTTCAAGCCTCGCACCGCGAGGTCGCCCATCGCAGCACGGCGCTTGCCTTCCGGGCTGTCGTCGGGCCCGAGCTCGATCCAGGGGGCCACGCCGCTCAGCGTGCGAACGAAAGCCTCCAGCGGCGAATAGTGGGCGCGGCCCCTGGCCCAGCTCGTTTGCGGGAGGTCCCGTTGCAGTCGCTCCTCCGCCTGCGCCTGCAGAACCGGCAGCGCGATGCGCTCGAGGGTCGCAACCGTGTCAGCACGATCCTGCGCACCGGTGGGATAGGTTTCTGCGGCGGACACGGGATTCATACCCAGAACGGCTACGGCGGAGAATACGGCAAACGCTCTCATTTTTCGGGGGCCATTTTGTAAAGTTCCGACGCCGCGAGCAGGAACGCCCCGTGCGCATAGTCGATCGATTTGTTCGGATCCACCGGACCGGGCTCGCGGTTCACCCCTTGCGCATGGCCGAGTTTGCCCTCGGGCGTCACGCAGGTGAGAAGGCCGTTCCACCCCTTCAGTGCCGGAGCCAGGTAGCGATCCGCCGGAAGCCAGCCGCGCCGGATGCCGGAGAGGAGTCCATAGGTGAAAAACGCCGTGCCGCTGGATTCCTTGTCCGGATACCAATCCGGCTCGGAGAGCGACGTGCGCCAGAGGCCGTCCGCTCCCTGATAGCGCAGGATCGCATCCGTCATCACGCGGTAAAGATGGAGGTAATCCGCGCGGCGCGGGTCGGACTCCGGCAGATAATCCAGCAGGCGGACAAGGCCGGCGTAGACCCAGCCGTTGCCCCGGCTCCAGTAAACGTTTTTGCCCTTCGGGCTCCGCGCGTCGATGTAGAAGCGGTCGCGGAGGAAAAGCTGATCTTCCGGCACATAGAGGTGCTCGACCGTGTCCCAGTAGAGCTCATGGAGCAGCGTGAGGTAGCGCTGGTCGCCGGTGATCGCGTAGAGACGCGTGAGGACCGGTGGGGCCATGTAGAGCGCATCGCACCACCACCACACGTTCCGGCCCCGGAAGACCTGAGGGACATTCTGGAACGAGATGTGTGCGTTCTCCTGCTCGGTGATGAACTTCTTGCCGAAATACGGCTCCAGTTTGGCCTGGATGTCCGCTACCATCCGCGGGTCTTTGTGAATCTGGTAGAGGTCCAGATACGTCTGGGCGATGCAGATATCATCGGCAAAGAACGGCTTCCCTGCGGTTTTCCATTGCGCCTTTTCCGACCAGGCCATGGCGATGTCATGGAAGGGCTGGTAGCCCGTGGCATTGTAGGCGGCCGTCACTCCGGTGAAGAAGGTGCCCGCCTGCCAGCAGAGCGGCAGCGTGTCGCCGAATTCCTTCATCTGGAAGTCGACGACCTGCTTCATTTTGTCGAGGAGGAACGGACGGGAAGGCATGGCGTCCGGCGCAGCATGGGCGACCGGGAGGGCGAGGGCGGAAAGGATGGAAAACAGGAGGAGTGATTTCATGGAAGGAGTTCTTTGGAGCGCTGCGAAACCGTGCCCGCCCACCCGGCAGCAGAAGAGGCCCGGCCGGCTTTTTGCCATCCATAGCCCGCCTCGTAAGTGACGATGCCGGCCTCGTTGGTGCGGGTGATGAGAAGGGCATGGCCCGCGTCGGGTTCGGACGAGCGGACCTCGCGCGCCTCGCCGGTATAGCCCGCTCCGAGCAAAGCACCCGTGCCGAGGCCCTGGCCATCGATGACTTCCCAGCAAGACGCCCAGCGTCCCTCGGGATCGAGCTTGGCCGCGGCTTTGCCGTCATGGGTCGTGACGCCGATGGCTACGGGCAGACCGGCGGCCGGCTTGCCATGCTGGGTGAACCGCGCTTCGACCTGAAAAAACGGGCGGCCGGCCTCAAGCGTGATGCGCTTGGTCTCCGCCACCGGCGGCATTCCGTCTGTGGAGGGGTAAACGTAGTCGAGCTCGAAGACGCACCGCTGTCCTCCCTGCTCGATGATCCGCCAGGCGGTGAAGGTATCCGACGTCACGAGTCGTCCGTCCCGCCAAAGGCCGAGTCCGCCACACCCGCGCGAGGAGCCGACGTGATAGGGATCATATCCCTCGCCGCGGTCCTCATGGTAGCTGATGCCCTTGGCGTGGTCCGCATACCAGCGGTCAATCACCGGTGTCGGGGTCCGCTTGAGCCAGCAGTCGATCCCGCTGTCTTCCTTCGCGGATCGCAGGGCCGGACCGTACGTGCGGAAGGCCACGACGTCGTTCTCCCAGGCAAAGTCATCCGAGCGTTCGGGGACAAACCGGCAATACGCCGGTCCGGCAGGCCCGTTCGACGGCAAGTCAGCCGCCCCGGCGCACGGGGCGAGCAGGAACACGGCGAGGGACCCGATGGTTGCAGGGGAAACGTTCATCGTCTATTCCAGCCTAATCCGGTGCCGGTAATGCGCAAGGTTGTATGTTTTGAATAGAATGTGTAAAATTGCGCATGGTACGACTCCGAAAAGCTCCATTTGGCCCGGCGCGGCGTTCGGTGCTGATGCTTCTGGGCACCTACAATCCGGACGCGCACCGTGGCATCGCCCGCTTCGCGGCCGAGCGTGGCTGGCGGCTCCACGTTGACATGGCGCGGATTCCGCTCGTTCCGCATGGGTGGCTTGGTGACGGCATCGTGGCCGGCCTCGGTGAGTGGGACGAACCGGTCGAGTTCCTCCGCGGCAAAGGGGTCGCCGGCCTCCCGGTCGTTGACATCTACCGGATGCGCCCTGAGGTGCGGCTTCCCCGCGTGGTCGGCGACCACCGCGAGGTCGGACTTCAGGCTGCGGCGCACCTGATCGAGGCCGGCTGGCGGCGCTTTGCGTGGTTTTCCCGCGTCAACCATCCGGTCGCCATCCTCCGCCGGGAAGGCTTTGCCGAAGGTCTCGCACTGTCCGGCGGGGAGGTGATCACGCTCGCTCCAGAGGTAACGCTCGAACGTTCGGCAGCGGCATGGGAAACCGTTCGCACGGCTCTCGTCCGCGATCTCCGTCAAATCCCGACACCCTTCGCGGTGATGGCATTCAACGACTATGATGCCGCCCTTGTTGAGGATGCCTGTCTGGATGCCTGCCTGCAGGTCCCGGACGATGTCGGGATCGTGGGGGTGGACAATAATGACCTTGTGGTCAACAGCGCGCCGGTTCCCCTTTCCAGCGTCCGGCTTGATCTTGAGCGCATCGGCTACGAGGGCGCGGCGCTTCTGGAGCGATTAATGAACGGGGAGAAGGCTCCGGCCCGGCCGCTTCTCATTCCACCGCGCGGCGTGGCGGCGCGGGCGAGCACGGATGCGATTCCAGCCAGCCATCCGGCCGTCCGGCGCGCGCTGGCCTACATGAAAAAGCACTTCCGCGAGAAGCTCACCGTCGACCGGATCGCCCGTGCGGCGGGCGTTCCGCGCCGCACACTCGAGGCGGCCTTCCGCAAAGACATTGGAGCGACGGTTCACGCTCAGGTGCTGAAGATGCGCTTGCGGGCGGCCTGCGATGCGCTGGCAGGGACCGGGAAGACGGTCGGTGAGATCGCGCGGGACTGCGGCTTCTCGCACGGCCCGCACCTTCATGCGGAGTTCCAGCGCTCCCTCGGCTGCAGTCCGCGCGAGTGGCAGCGCCGCCGGAATGGCGGGGAGCAGCTCAGCGTTCCTCGATGAGATCGACCTCGGCCATGGTGGCGAAGACCTCGCCGGGCTTCTGCGGGGCCTCGAGGACAATCCGCACCCCGCTCACCGTCTCGGCCGGAAATGTGATGGTTGCCACATTGTCAGCCCACATCTCCGCCGTGGCGACCGGCCGCCAGGTCGACGTGTCGGTTGTCGTGTAAACCGAGACCTTTGATGGACGGCCATTGTCCATATCGCGGCGCGGGTGGAGCTTCACCCCATTCAGGCGGGCGGGCGATGGAAGGCTGAGCGTGAGCTCATGAGGATACCCGGGCGGGTTATCCGTCCACGGCGTGTGCCAGAACGTGCCAGGATTTCCATCAATGACGTTGGCGGCAGGGAATTTCTCGGTCTCGCTGGACGCCGTGACCGTTGCGCCGAGGCGCATGTTTGCGGGCATGGTGGTAAGCTCGGCGAGCCGTTCCTTGGTCATCTCCGCCTTCGGCGCGAAGGCCGGGGAAGCTGCGTAGGCAAGGAGGGACTGGCGAAGCTGTCGGGCGGCAGGACGCTCGGCAAGATCCTTCCCCAGATCCGCTGCGCAGAGGAGGACGCGCCCCTTGCCCACACGGGTCTCCGCGATGAGGGCGAGCGGCTGGTTGGTATTCCAGTCATCGATCCAGCGCACGACCGGCGCGAGGTCGTTGTGCGAAAGCTCGAGGCAGCGCGAGCGGTCGAGGATGTCTTTCCATGCCCACGTGGTGTGGCTTTCCGACGGAAACTCCGCAAGGGCCGGATGCTTCGGATCGCAGAGGATGCCGAGCGTGCGCGTCGCCTGGCTGCCGAACCACTGGCGGTTCCAGAAGACCGGAGTGAACGAACCGACCGGCCCGTCTTTGCCAAGCCAGGGATGGGCGATGACAATCGTCTCACCCGCCGCTGCGCGTTCGGCGAGGTCCGGCGTGAGCGTCGTGGCGAGGGTAACCCCCTTTGCCGCTTCGGCCGGTACCTTTTTCGGAAAAACCGTAAGCGGCCAGTCGTTGGCTGCGGTGGTTCCGGGCAGGACGATTTCGAGCGTGTAATTCGCCGGTGCAGGCAGCTCGCCGATCGGCAGGGTGATTTGGCCGATATTCAAACTGCGGCCCACGCGGAATGAGGCGGCGGGGAGCTTGCCCTCGTGGAGCGTTTTTCCGGAAGCGTCCTTGAGCGTCCAGACGGGGGCCGTCTCGGGAGTCGGCGCGGCGCCGTAGTGCGCGAGATCGACCGGAATCTCCAGCGTGCCCGAGGCCTCGACAACGCGCGGCGCTCGGATGAGCGGAACCGTGATCCCGGCGAAGCGGCGGTATTGCTCCGGCGTGACGTAGCCCTTCTCTTCCCAGAACGCATTGAGCACGCCGACGAGTGCCGTTCCCTGACCCGGGAAGTCGTGGAGATCAAGAAGCTGGAAGCCTCCGATGCCCGGCGTGCGAAGAGCGGACTCGATATCTTCCTTGTAGCAGAGGACCTGAAGTTTTCCGGAAGCCTGGAGGAATTCCTCCGCGAGGGGCAGGACGCCGTTCGCCTCCGCGCTGTCGCGGAAGATCTCGAAATTCCGCGCCTTGAGGTGGCCGGTGTAGCGGGCGATCTCGTTGAAGTCGGGGTAAACGCAATACTGGCCCATCTCGTGAACAATTACCGGCACGCGCTTGTCGGTGCGCAGGAGGTTTGAGGGCCAGCGGCTCGGGCCGCGGTCGGCGAGCGTGATGTGGAACTGGTTCTCGGGCAGCTGGGGATAAAAGCCGGCGCTCGTCTGGAAGCGGCGTGGATCTTTTTCCCGCCAGTGGGCGACCCACTTCGAGAGCCAGCGGTTGCGGTCGTCATCATGCGAATACGGCAGGGGCTCGTTGCCGTAGGCCATGAGGAGGAAGGACGGGTGATTTCCAAACTCACGCAGCACCTGCGCCGCCTCGCGATAGAGCCACGCATCCTGCGGATGGCCTTTGCCGACGCCGGTCCAGGCGCCCATTTCGATCTGGAGGTAGAAGCCCATCTTGTCCGCCGCAACGAATGCGGCACGGGGCGGGGTCCACGAGTGGAAACGCAGGTGGTTGAGCCCGTGGGCACGGAGGATGCCGTAGATACGTGTCCACGCGGCTTCATCCATCGGTGGATATCCGGTCTCCGGAAAAATGGCGCACTCGAGATTTCCGCGCATCAGGACCGGGCGGCCGTTGAGAACAAAATCCCGGTCGTCCGCGACGGTCAGTTCGCGCAGGCCGAATGTCACTTCGCGCGCATCGTCCGCCTGGTCACCCTTGAGCGTTACTTTCAAGGTCTGCAGTGCCGGCTCGAACTCGTCCCAGAGGTTCGCACCGGAGGGGAGCGGCACCGTCAGCTCGAACGGCTTCTCCGACGGCCAGGCCACCGCGACCTCCGCATCCCCGACGCGCAGCGTGCCTTTGCCGGCCGCGCCGGGATCGTGACGGACGGTGGCGGTCACGCGCGCCGTGCCGGCTTTTTGATCCGGATAAACCTGCACGTCATCGAGCACGACAGGCGAGGTCGCCTTGACCATCATCTCCCCGATCACGCCATTCCAGTTCCCCTGCGTGTGATCGGAAACGCTGTGCGCCCAGTTTCCCACATCCACGAGCATGCGGTTGTCGACGCGGAGGGTGATCGTGTGGCGGCCGGGCTTCACGCCGGTGCCGAGGTCGTAAACATGTGGCACGGCAAGGCTCTCGGCCGTTCCGCCGACGGACGGCACTTCCACGCCATCGATCCAGAGCCGCGACGACCAGTGGACGCGCTCGAGATGGATCGTGACGCGGCGGCCTTTCCAATTCTCCGGAATCTCAATCGTCCGCTGATACCATGCCGCGCCCACGTAGTGATTGGTCGGCGTGAGCCAGCAGGGCATGCGGATATCGCCCTCCTTGCGGTCGCGTTCGTGCTTGGGATCGGTCCAGAAACTGCGGTCCTGCACGTTGGCGGTCCACGGTGTATCGACCGTCACCGGCAGACCGAGCCCCTGATCCTGAAGCGAGCCGGGGAGGCGGATTTTGCCGGGCAGGTCGGTCGCCGCCCAGCCTGCCTTCACGCCCTCATCCTTGGGATCGAGCGCAAACCTCCATTCGCCGGCAAGGTTCAGAGAATCAGCGGCAGACCGGGCTGGGAGGGTGTTCATGGCGGTGAAGATACAGAGAACGGCGAGGCAGCGAAAAGCAGGCTTCTTCATGATGCGGGGGGTGAGGAGATGATGCAGTTTTCTTTGTGGGGACGGAACGCTCATCCGGGGCATGGCGAAGCTGCCCGTCCGGGCGGGTCCGTTAAAAGATTTCTGAACATCGGCGAGCCCGATCGCTTTGAGAATGGACTCCTGCCGGATAAACTTGGACGATCTTACGGTGCGAAGGTCTGCCATTGCCCTCCGGTCGGCGCTCGTTGCAGGAGCAGGTTTTCTTTTTGCAATGCTGCCGTCGCTTCGGGCGGACGGTAAGGGGCTTCAACCGTTTCGTGACGGGGAGAGGTGGGTTGCGCTGGGCGATAGCATCACGCACACCGGAAGCTACCGGCGTTTCGTAGCGCTTTACTACGCGACGCGCTTTCCGGAGCGGCGGATTCTGAGTTTCAACGCCGGCATCGCAGGTGACACGGCCGAGCGGAGCCTTCCGCGGCTGGGCATCGATGTGTTTCCTCACAAGCCCACCGTGACCACAGTGATGTTCGGGATGAACGATGTCGGCCGCTACCTCTATGAAACCAATGCGCAGCCGGACGAACAGGAGGAGAAACGCCAGGCACGCCTCGATTCGTATCGCGACCATCTCCGGAAGGTGGCTTCGGCTCTGCGCGAGTCGGGCACGGAGATCATCCTCCTGACGCCGACTCCCTTTGACGACACGGTCGCCGCATCCGCTCCGAATGCTCCCGGCTGCAATGCGGCCCTAGCGAGGTGCGCCGAGATCGTCCGGGAAACCGCGCGGGAGTTTGATGCGCCGGTCATCGACCTCCATGCGCCCATGACGACGCTCAACCAGGATCTTCAAAAGGCAGATCCTTCCGCCTCGCTGATCGGCCCCGACCGGATCCACCCCGGAGATGCCGGCCATCTCGTGATGGCGTATTTGTTTCTCAAGGCCCAGAACGCGCCGGGGGTTATCTCGGACGTGCATATTGACGCGCAGGCGGGAAAGGTGCTCAAAGCCGAGAACGCCGGAGTCACCGGGCTCGTGACCGACGGGAACGGGATCTCATTCGATCTGGCGGCGAAAGCCCTCCCGTTCCCGGTGCCTGCCTCTGCGGACAAGGCGCTCGCGATCGTACCTTTCACCGCAGAACTGAACCGCGAGATTCTTCAGGTGAGCGGCCTGATGCCCGGCCGGTATGCTTTAACGATCGATGAAACCGAAGTTGGCGTCTTTGAGAGCACGGCTCTGGCGGAGGGCATTCCGCTGGCGGAAAACGCGCGGACGCCCCAGCACCGGCAGGCGATGGAGGTTCTGGCCCTTGATACACGGCGGTTCGAACGGGAGAAAAACCTCCGGGTCCTTGCCTACGTGGAGGGAATGATCGGGCATCGCACGGCACCGGACGCACCATCAGACGGCTTCGATTTTGATGCCGCCGCCCGGGCGCTACTCGCCCGGCCCGGCTCAGGAGGCTGGGTCGCCGATCAGGTGCGAAACTACCTCACGCTCAAACCCCGCGAGGCGGAGCTCCGCAAGGAACTCACCGCCTTGGAGGAAGCCATCCGGCAGGCGGCCTCGCCGGCACGACATCACTACGTTCTCACCCGCCAACCGTAGCCCCGTTTTTATCCGCTACGGCTTGAGCGGAATGGCAACATTGAAAGAATTACTGAGATCCGGCGTGTCGGCAGCGGCGCAGTAGAGAACGGTTGGACGGCCGTCCTGGAAGAGCACCTGCGGGCGTTCGAGCTTGTTGAGCTTCCAAGTCGTACCATCCGTCCGCTTGATCGCGAGGCCGCTGACGAGAGGATGATCGGCGAGCTGCCAGTCGTTCAGCCCATCGGAGGAGGAGAAGAGCGCAAGCGAAGGCGAGACGCCGGTGAAATGGCCGCCCATATCCTTGACGATCGCGAGATAGCGGGTGCCGTCATACCATACGAAGGGATCTTCTGCTGCGAAATGGGTGCCGGGCTTGATGAAGATTGGCTTGCCCTGTTTTTCAAATGGTCCGAGCGGATCTTTTGCGGTGGCGGTGAGGTGAACGACCGGACCTCCGAAGGGAGGCGATCCTTTTTTGCCGACGGCCTTGTAGACCATGAGAACGCCGCCATCGGGCCGCTCGACCACGGAGGGGTTTGCAACGAGCAACGCGTCTGGCGCGGACGGATCGGAGCTCACATCGAGAACCGGCTTGTCAAATCGGGTCCACGGTCCGGCGGGATCATCGGCCACCGCGACGCCGATGCGTTGGTTATTGCGGTGGGTCCAGTTCAAGCCGTTGGTCTTCGCGCGGTCGCCTGTATTTCCCATGTAGTAGAGGTAATACTTATCGCCGATGCGGACGACGGTCGGATTATGAGTGCAGAGCCCGTCCCAGAATGAGGCGTCGCGCTCGGGCAAAACAACCCCGGCCGGCTTGAATGGCCCGAGCGGCGAATCGCTCACGGCCCGCGCGATCTCGGAATGCGTGACCCAGCCGAGATGTCCGGTCGAAAGCGGCCAGCGCGAGTAGAAGAGGTGGAACTTCCCGTCCTTGCCCTCAACCACGGAGCCGCACCAGACATTGTAGCCGGGCTCGCGGAAGACGGACGATCCGCTGACGGGCTGAATCCACTTGGCAACATCCGGCACGGGCCCGCCCGCATGAGCAAAGGAAATCCAAGGAGCGAGCAGCAGCGGAAGGAGCGCTGTTTTTATCAGGTTCATCTATTTGGGGTAAGTGATCTTGGCACCTGCAGGAAGGGTCATCTCCCGCACATCTTTTCCGTAGCGCAGGACGAAGGGATTGCCGCGCAAGGAACGGATCGTTGCCTGTGTGAGCCGGCCATCCTTCCACTCGAGATCGACCTCGAACCCGCCGCGGGCACGGAGTCCGTTGACCTTGCCCGTGGACCATGCCGAGGGCAGGGCCGGGAGCAGATCAAGCACGTATCTCCCGTCCGGCCGGCGCACGTGGCTCTGGAGGAGCATCTCCGCGATGCCGGCGGTCGCTCCGAAGTTTGAATCGATCTGGAACGGCGGATGCGAGCCGAAGAGGTTGGCATACGAGCCTCCACTCGTGCCGCCGGGCGGTACAAAACCGAGAAGACCTCGCATGATCGACTCCGCACGGTCGCCATCGTGAAGGCGCGACCAGAAATTCATTTTCCATGCGCGGCTCCAGCCGGTCGCTGCGTCGCCGCGGGCGTTGAGGGAGACTTTGGCAGCCTCGGCCCATTCCGGCGTCTCGTCCGGCGTGATCTGACGGCCGGGGTGAAGGGCAAAAAGGTGGGAGACGTGGCGGTGGCGGTCCGTCGGATCATCAAGGTCTTCCATCCACTCCTGGATCTGGCCCCACTTGCCGATCTGCGGTCCGAGGAGCTGGGCGCGGCGGGCGGTGATGCGGTCGCGGAGTTCCTTGTCCACATCGAGCTCCTTCGAGGCTTCGAGGAAGTTGGTGAAGAGGTCGTAGATGATCTGCTGGTCGTAAGACGCGCCCGGCATGGGTGTGCGGTCGCCTTCTTTTTTCCCGGGACCGTGCTCGGGCGACCATCCGTCCGGCGTGATCAGCTTGCCATTGGGTCCCTCGACGAGGCGACCGTCCCAGAGGAGCGTGAGTTCCTTCAAAACCGGATAGGCCTTTTCGCGGAGGAAATCTTTATCGCCACCGAAAGCATAGTGCTCCCAAAGATGCTGCGAGAGCCAGGCGCTTCCGGGCAGGTGCATCGCCCATGCGGTGTTGCCGCCGTAAGGATTGTTGGTGCTGTAGATGATCCAGCCCACGGGGACCTTGAGTCTGGGATCGTCGGAGGCCTTCTGCACGTCGGCGAGATTCTTGATCCACTCCAGGAGAGGCTCCTGCAGTTCCAGGAGATTGGCGGGGCCGGCCGGCCAGTAGTTCATCTCGATGTTGATGTTCGTCGTGTAGCCGCAAAACCACGCCGGCGTCATGTCGGCATTCCAGACGCCCTGGAGATTCGCCGGCAGGCCGCCGGGACGCGAGCTTGAGATCAGGAGATAGCGACCGTAGTTGAACAGTAGAGCGGCGAGCGCGGGATCGTTTTCTTTGCTGTCCTTGATGCGGTCGATCGTCGGCCGGTTGGCAGCGGGAGTGGTGCCAAGGTCGATCGAGACGCGGTTGAAGAAGGCCTGAAAGTCTTCCACATGGGCCTTGCGGAGGTTTTTGTAGGGCTGGGCGACCGCCCCGGCGAGGCGCTTGTCGACGCCTGCCTCCGGTGAGGCACCACGCCAGTTGTTGGCGCGGAGCGGATCGAAATCCGTCCCGGCCGCGAGGTAAATCGTGGCGGAATCCGCCTGATCGATCCAGAGGCTGGTCCCCTCGACGACGACTTTGCCGCCCTTGGCCACCACCTGGAGTGCGGCGTAGTATTTGAGCCCGTTAGCGAGGTTTCCGGCGAAGCTCAGCCGGTCCTTTTCCGCAGTCACGACCGCCTTGCGGGCATCTTCGAGGGTGATGCGGAAGCTGAGTTTGCCGGGCTTGCTTGCGGTGAGGTGCTGGACGATGACATTCGCCGGATGGCTGGCGAACGTCTCGCGGGAAAAGGTGACCCCGCCCCGCGTGAATTCGACGGTGGAGACCGCGTCGCGGAGATCCAGAAAGCGGCGGTAGCCGGATACCTCGCCCTCGGGCAGTTGGAAGTCGAGGTAGTAGTCACCCAGAGGTTGGTAGCCGCCCATGTCCTTGGTCTTGTGCGACCCGAGCCAGAGCGTCTGCTCGTTGAACTGGATGTGCTCACGCTCGGCACCGCCGAAGACCATCGCACCCATGCGGCCATTCCCGACCGGCAAAGCCTCAACCCAGGCGGACGCGGGGGACTCATACCAGAGCATCGTGGATTCGGAGGTTTTCATGGATTCGGCAGCGGAGAGAGAGACAACCGGAGCGAGGATGGCACAAAGCAGATGAGAGCGGATCATTGGATCAAGTGAGAGAATTTTCGAGAAGGTTGACAGAGGTTGTCCTGCCTGCGAGCGAGCCGACACCGCGGCCGGTTATCCTGCTAATGGGGGGGAACGTTTTGCTGAAGCGGTATGGCGACATTGCTTGAGATGCGACCCTGCTCCTTGTAGCCGTCAGCGGCTCCAAACAGAGCCACAGGCTCATCATTTTCAATCAGGAGAGCCGGCCGCTCGAGCTTGGTGATGCTGCGCGATCCGTCGGCCAGGAGGTATTTGGCCCCCAGCACTTTGGGATTCGGCGCCGCCTTCCAGTGCAGGCCATCGTCGGATTGGAAGAGCGCAATACCTCCCCCTTCGCCGGTGAACTGCCCGACGACGTCGCGGGCGACAGCGTAGTAGCGGTTGCCGTATTTTTTGCTGAACCAAATGAAGGGGTCCTCGGCGAGCATCCAGTGTTTGGCGGCCTCGGGCCCTTCGGCTTCGAAGATTTTCCCGGGCGTTTTGACGTATGGGCCCTCGGGCGTATCGGCCAGCGCGGCTCCGTAGCGGACTTTGCCTCCCATCACTTTGCCTGGCTCCTGGGTGACGGCTTTGTAGATGAGCAGGATGCCGCCATCCGGCCGGACGGCCGCGGCAGGATTGGTCGTGACGAGGGAGTCGAAGGCCTCGGGATCGGAGCTCACATCGACGATCGGGGCATCGAACCGCTTCCACGGGCCAGAGGGATGATCCGCCACGGCCACGCCGATGCGCTGGTTGTTCCGGTGGGTCGGGTAGTCTTTTCCGTCGCCCTGATTACCCATGTAGAAGAGGTAATATTTTCCGTTAGGGTGGCGGAGGATATTGGGGTTGTGCGTGACGTCGCCGTCCCAGTATTTCTTGCCGGTGGCGGGATTAACCCCGCGGGCCGGGAGGGCGACATTCACAAATTGGTATGGTCCTTCGGGCTTGTCGGCGACGGCGTAGGCAATCTCGGAGTGAAGCGCCCAGCCGGGAGCAAAACCGACCGGGACCGGCCAACGGGAGTAAAGGAGATGGTATTTGCCGTCGTCGCCTTTGATCGGCGCACCGCACCAGACGAAGTAGCCCTCCTGCTGGAACCGTGCGGAGTCCGGGAGCGGCTGCACGCGGCTTCCGAGATCGAGAGCCGGTGGATCGGCGAGGCAGGGAAGCAGCGTTGCGGCCATCGCAAAAACCGGCACCAGCAGGCGGAATCCCGTAACGGAAGTTTTCATTCTTCAGAGCTTAAGAGTTGCCTCGTTGGTGAAATGCGCGAATCCGTAGGAGACATCGACCGTCGTGCCGGGTCGCGGGTTTTCCAGAACGACCCGGCCGGTCAGCACGCCTGAGCCGGGGCTTTTCTCCTTCAGTATGACCTCGCGTGCCTTGCCACCGGATTCTTTGACCGTGACCGAAGCCTGTCCCGGCTTGCCCTCCTGAAAACTCACCGGGGCCTCAAGCTGGATGGCAAGTTCGTTACCCTCGCGCGTCAGCGTAATGCGATTGTCCGTGCGGGCGAGGTAAGCCAGGCCGAGATTAAAGGGCGTGTTATGCTGGATCCAGCCCTCGGTCCAACCGACGTTACCGACCTCCGGCTTAAAGGGGTAGTGCTGGTTCTTCGGGCTTCCGTCGATCACAAACCGGGCCTCCTCCAGCCGTCCGATACCGCCGACATGGAAGGTATACCAGCCGTGTTCCACGCCCTTGAGCTCGCGCGGGGCGTCGTAGGAAAAATGTCGGCCGGAAGGGTTGCGGCCGAACATGTTGTCAAAATGCGCCCATGCGATCTCGTCGAGCCGCGCCTGCTTCTTCTGGTCCGTGACGAAGGGGCGTGCGGCCAGAATGGCAGCAGGGAGGCCCACGACGTTGCCGGGCTCGTTCCACATCGTGGGCTTGTCGCCCATGGGCGTCCATTCGTCCGGCCCGTCTCCCAGCTTCCGGAAGTCCCAGAGATTCTCCGAACGACGGATCACCACATCCGCCCACTCGTTGATCTTTTTGACCAGTCCGGCGGGGGCGCGATCGGGATACTCACGCTTCAGGTGCGCGAGTCCGGTCATGGTGATGAACTCACTCATCCGCTGGCCTTTGGTTGTTTTCGGGTCGTTCCAGTCGAGATTTGCGATGATCCACTCGGCCTGTGCGTTGGCGGCATCGAAATACTTCTCCGCATCCGGCATGTTCTCGCGCTTGGCAACCTCGTACATGAGGAGGTTCGGCTCGATCGAGAAGCCGGGCGGATAGCCTCCTTTGGTCGAGCCGATCTTGGTCTTGAGCGCCAGGAGATCA
>CAZSMN010000053.1:0-15283 GCA_964607615.1 uncultured Chthoniobacterales bacterium
TCTTGCCGGTGGATTCGCCGCCGAGGAGGCAGATGCGCTCCACGAAGTCGGCGTAAACCACGGGCGAGAGGTGTTGGCGATGCGCATGGATGTCCGCACGCAACTGCGTGCCGGAAACCGGGTGCGCGAGGCGCGGCGGATCGACGCTGATGTGCCGCACGGGATGGCCAAACTGCCGCTCGAGCTCTTGCGCGAAGCCTTCGCCGTAGTCCTCGCTCGTGAACACGGCATCGACGGTCGTTTGCAGGCGCTCGCGGCAGATGCGGGCGACGAACTGGCGCTGCGTGAGGTCATCGGCGTCGTTCGAGGGGGCTTCAGCGGCATCCAGCACGAGGCAGCGTGCCTTCGGGAATAGCTGCGCGAGCCAGCGACGGCGTCTGTCGGGTTCGCAGCCGGGAAACTCGGGATTGGTGTAGCTGAGGATGAAACCTTCTTCAGAAGCTACGAGCATGGTGCGGATGGCGTGCTCATGCCCGTAATGCAGCGGGCAGAACTTGCCGACGATGAGGCCGCGCTGGAAGGGTTTGCTCATCGAGTCATGAGTTGCCGCCAATGACGGAGAGAGATGAGCGCATTGATCCAAAACGCGCTGTAAAGGACGGCTGTGAGATGCAGGCCGCGGCTGAAAAAGAGAGGCACGGCGATGGTATTGACCGCGAGCCAGAACCACCACGTCTCCACACGGCGCTGCATGAGCAAAAGCTGCGCGATGACGCTGAAGACGAGCACGAGCGAGTCCGGCACGGGCGCGTAGGCATCGGTGAAGCGATGCAGCAGCGCGCTGTAGGCTGCTGCGACGGCCAGCGCGGCGAGAAGCATGCCAAGAAGAGATTTGAGCCTCGTTTTCGCCAGGGGACGGTTTTCGCCTAGGGACCAGTTGTTCCACCCGATGGCGCTGGTGGCGATGAAGAAGACCTGGAGCATCGAATCGGCGTAAAGCTCAGATTCATAGAACAACTGCGCGAAGAGCAGACAGCCCACAATACCCGTCCACCAGGTGTGGACGCTGTTGCGGCCCGCTAGGACGATGGAGAACGCGTTGACGGCGTTCGCAGTGATTTCGAGCGGCGTCGTCATGCCTGCGGGTCAGGCAGATCGGAGGTGTATTGGATGACTTTGTCGCCTCCAGCGGGCAGCGGATGGATTTGAAGCGGCAGCACGCCGAAAAGCCGCTGCAGCACGATACGCGCCGGTTCGTCCTGATGCCCGCCGCCAGCATGGCGCAGCGTGAGCGTGCCATCAGCGGCCTGATGAAGGCTCCACTGCGGCAGGGAGAGCTCTTTGAAGGCGTGGGTGATTTCGATGTTGTTCAGCCAGGTGCCATCGGCGGCGCGGTAGCGCACGGGTGGACGACCGGAGAAACCGCGCAGCACGGGCTCTAAGCCGCAGAAGTCGAGGCTGGCATGATCGCCGGTGCGGTAGCGCAGCAGCGGCAGGCAGAAATTGAAGCCACCCGTGAGTGTGATCTCGCCGCGCACTCCGGGTGGCACGCGGCGGTCGTTTTCATCGAGGATCTCGACGAAAAGGCGGTTTTGCAGCAGCACATGGCCATCCAAGGCAGGATCAAACACGGCAATGGGGCCGCCTTCGTTCATCGAGTAAAGATCGAGCACTGGACAGGCGAAGCGCTGCTCCAACTGCCTGCGCAAACCCGTGAGCAAAGTCATCGACGTGCACAGCAGCGCGCGTGGCTTCCATGTCATCGGCAGAGTGAGCAGCTCGGTGAAGGAGATAGGATCACCGGCGATGACCTCGGGCTGCAAGTCGTCGAGATAAGCCGCGCGGTCGGCGGGATCGCGCCAGTCACCGGGATACAGATTGATCTTTGCCAGACCGGCCTCATTCATCGTCGGCGTGACGGAGACATAGGTGAAGCATTTCCGCTGCATGCCGAGCAGCACCACGCCGACCTCGCCTCTACCGGCGGTGAGCGTGACGCCAAACCGTCGCAGTGCCCGCTTGTGGGAGGCCAGATACGAGGCGGCGACAACGGGATGCGAGGCGATGAGCAGCGGATGCCCGGAGGTGCCGCTGGTGCGGAAATTGATGAGGCGGTCCAGCGGCGCGGTGTCCGGCACGAAGGCGGCAATGTCTGTGCTGAAGTCCGCCCGCGAGACGGAGGGCAGGTCTTCGAGTCGCTGCGGCGCGGAACCGAGCGCCCGGTAGTGCGGCACCTCGCGGTGGCATTGTGCGATGAAGTCCGGCAGCCACGCAGGCGGTGCGTCGTGCGTCCAGTCGATGCGTGCGGCCATGACCTCATCTTCAAAGGCACGCACGCGCGCCACCTCGGCGGCGGTGAGACGGTTGCCGCTTTGATTGTGGTAAAGCGGAGCGTGCGGATGCTCGCGCAGGCGCAGCAGCATCGCGCGGCCGTCCGCGCTGAGCGTGGGATAGCGCTGCTCGTCGGTGGGCTCCGGATCGTTCATTCGCGCGTGTATTTGTCCGCGGACTCTTCGGCGGCTTTTTTCGCCAGCGCGGCCCGAATGGCCCGCGCCCGCTCCTCGGCGGCACGCGCAGCGGCGATGAAGCGCTCGCGTTCCGTGGCGCTGATGCTGGTGAGCCGGTCCTGCGCCTGCGCGGTCGTTTCGCCCGCCGGACGCAGATCCAGCCGGGCGAGGAGCACGCGGACGAGTTCCTCGCGCCGGTCGGGATCACTCACAAAACTGCGTGCAGCGGTTTGCGCGGCGAGTTCCGCCGGAGCGGAGCCGAGAACAGCCAGCACAGCCTGCGGGGACGTTTGGGCTCCGCGAAACCATTCATCGCCGAGCAGCCAGGCCAGCAGCAGCGTCGTCGCGAGACGGTTGCGGTCCTTTTTGGCATCAAAACCGGCAAAAGCAGCCATTTCGCGAGCGTGGGGTATGCCGCCGAGTTCACGCAGCAGGTCCGCGACAACCGCATCGACCTGCACGAGTCCATTTTTGCCCACTCGCGGCTCCGCGAGAAAGTCCACCGGCGTCTCGGTGAGTCGCCGGGTCAAATGCTCAAGCTGGGGTCCTTCGTGGGTCATGTGAACTTCTCGCACACTTGGGTGCTGTGGCAGTCCTGGCAAGCGGCGGAGCGACTTGCGAGGCGGCGTTTGGCAAACTCGTGCGGCAGGTCGGCGAGTTGCGCGGGGGTGGTGAGGGTGCGAAGGTCGATGCCGTAGTCGGCAGTGGTGAAGCTGCAGGGCGAGGCGATGCCGTCCTCGGTGACGAAGAGGAAATCACGGCCAGGGCCGCAGTCCTCGACGGGGAGCTTTTCATCGCGGGCACTGGCGGCGAGACGGCGCAGGTAGCCTTCGCCGCCGAGGAGACGCACGCCTTGCGAGGCGAGTTCGGCGTGCAGCGCCGGCCACTGGGTGGTGACGGTGGTGACTTGCTCCGGCAGCAGGCGGTTGGCGGGGTAAAACTCGGGGCGCTCGATGCCGCCGAGCTGGTTGCAGGTGATCTCGTCAATGCCCCAGCGGGCGACTTCGCGGCAGAGCGCGGGGAAGTGCGCGATGGTATGACGCATGAGCACGGTGTTGATGCGCAGGCGCGGACCGCGACCGGCGATTTGCTTCACAGCGTGTTGGATTTGCTCAAAGAGACCGCTTTGACCGCGAAGGGCATCGTGCAAAGGCGCGGGGCCGTCGAGGCTGATCGTCAGTTCGGCGTAGTGCTCGATGAGATGCTGACGGACGTCCTCACGATGCAGCGTGGTGCCGTTCGTCGTGGTGCTGATGGCAAAGCCGTGTCGCTGGCGCAGATCACGAGTGAGCTGAGTGAGCGCGGGCCACAGCAGCGGCTCGCCGCCGAGCCAACTGACCAAAACGGGGCGGCTCAGGCTGGCAGCGAGTTCCGCGAACTGTCTCACCAACGACTCGTCGGTGTGCCGGCGCGAGATGTTTTGCGTGCGGTCATAGGCGCAAAAGGCGCAACTCAGATTGCAGCGGCCGGTGACACGCCAGACGATGACGAGCGGCTTCATGCGGAGGTGACGCGGGATTCTTTGTCGCCATACCGTTGCCGGCTGAAATCGCGGGCGAAGGTGACGAGGTCCTCCCAGGTGGCGACGCGGTGGACGTGCCAGTGCTGCTGGTCGCTGGCGCGGCGGATGTCGCTGTAGGGTGGGTGGGCGAAGGTGTCCCACTTTTCAGGAATGTTGAGCACCATGGTGCCGCCGCCGCGGGCTTGTTCGAGCGCGGTGGCGGCGACGTTCCAGCCGGAGTGGCCACGTTCATCCTGGTCAAAGAGCGTGGTCACGCCGTCGTCGGAGATGATGAGGATGTGCGCGGGGCGGTCGGTGGCTTTGCGGGCGGCGAAGGTGTCCCGCAGCTGGTGGATGGGAAAGGCGGTGCCGCCGCCGAAGTAACCGGTGAGCACGCGGAGCAGAGAGGTCTCATCCCTCACGAAGCCGGGCGTGCTGGTGAACTGGTTTTTGCCGCTCCAAAGCGTGGCCTGCACTTTGGCACCGGCACGCAGGGCGCTGAGGCAGATGATGGCTCCGGCAAGCGCGGGGTAGGAGATGAAGCGCTGCGGGTTCATCATGGAGCCGGAGCTGTCCACGTAGAGGTCAAGATCGAGCGGCTCGGGCTTTGGCTCCGCGCCATCGCTCACGCCCCACACTCGGGTAAGTGTGGTGAGACCGGGAATGACACGCGGGCTGTGCATCACGCTTTGCAACCAGTCGATGGTGTCGAGCGGGTCGCCGAGGTTCCAGGCTTCGAGGCCTTCCGGCAGCGGATCAGTGCCGCGTGGTTTTTTGCGCGAGGGGAAAGGCACCAGATGCGGCAGTGCTTGCTCGCGGTAGTAGCGCACGGCGGCATCGTGGTCGCTGATGTCGATGCCGGCGGCGCGGAGAAGCTCGCCATATTCAAAAGGCTGCCGCGCCTGGCCTTTCGAGGGTGGATTCGTGCCTGCGGTGGGAGCTGCGGGCGAGCTTTGGGTGTCTTCGTCCGCCGATTCGTCGCTGCCATTCAGCGCAGGATCGAGGGCGGGGTGCAAAACGTCATCGCCCTCGCCTTCATCGAGATCGGTGAGGCCCGTCATCTCACCACCGGTGGCGGCGCTGCGGGTATCGGCGAGTTTGGCGAGGAGTTCGGCGGATTCCTTGTCCTCCAGCAGGTAGGGCAGCAGCAGCGCGGCAAAGCGGCCCGCGCCCTGCATCCAGTCGCGTGCATAGGTGCGGATGAGGCGTGCGCCGAGCAACGCATCGCCATTCATGCGGTCATCGCACGTTCCGGCGAGGCTGCCACGGTCCATGCGCCAGAGGATTTCATAGATGCGCATGTAGAGCCGCCAGACCGCGCCGGTTTTCGGGCCGCCGGTGAGCTTTTGATACACTTCGCCCATGCGCAGGTCGGAGCCGCGTTGCAGGCGGTCATTGATGAGCAGGTCGGTGTAAAGATTGGCCACCATGGGGGCCTGCGCCTCCAGCGTGGGCAGACCGCGCCTCATGCGGGCGAGCATGCGCCCGTGCTCAGTGAGCGTGGCGGGCGCGAGCACATGATGGCCGATCTCGTGCGCCAGCACCTCCACGGCGTAGTCCTCCACACCGCAGGCCACGACCTCAGGCAGGCTGACGACGATGGCCTGATCGACGAGGCGGATCATGGCAAAGCTCCCCGTGAGTCCCTCGCCGCGTGCCTGTTTCACCGTGAGGCAGAGCTGCGGCGGGCGTAGGCGCGTGAAGCGGCTCCAAACCGCGAGCGCGTCCGGCCAGCGGGCGGCCCAGGCGGTTTGCAGTGCTTCAAGCTCGGCCGTGGTCTTCATGCGGCAAAGAGCAGCACCGCGTGCGTGAGTGATCCCGTGACGGCGATGGTGTGGCGCGTGCGGGCGGCGCTGGTGACCACGCCGATGTCGGGTGGCGCATCATTAAAACGGCTGCCGCTGCCCGCCTCGAACTCCGCGAGCGTGGCTCGATGGAACGTGGCACCAAACGAGTCCGCCGTGAGCAGCCACACGTCATCGCCACTGCGGACGAAGAGCTGGTCATTCAGGGCTTTGACGAGCGGTGGCAGGATGAAAAGGCCGCCAAAGCCGCGAAACGAGCCTGCGCGGAGGTTTTCGAGGTTTCCTAACGATTTTTCGATCCAGGGGCTGGCGACGACTTTTTCGAGAAACGCAGCGGAATCGGCCCCGAGGGCGATTTGGGCGATCGTTGGCTCCAAGGCCGCGATGAGCTTCAAAGCGCCTTCGCGGTAATGCGCGAGTCCCGCACGCCATGCGGCGATTTGACCTGCCTTGAGGAACGTTTCGGCATCGGTGATGATTTGCGCCGTGTTTTGCATCAAATCGAGCCACTGCTGCGGTCGTGAGCCAGGGGTGGTGGCGAGTTGATGCGCGGCGTTGCTGAAAGCGGGAATGAGCTGCCGTGGCGAATGCACGAGCTGCGCGGCGAGACGGCTCCAGGTCTCATTGATCCATGGATGACGCGCCTGCGGACCAGCAAGACGCTGCGCGACAAGCTCCAGCCCGCATTCCCAGGCCATGCTGATGACTTCGAACGCGCTATCTTCATGCGCGAGCCGTGCGAGCGGATCGATCTGCTGCTCGATGAAGCCGGTGAAGGCCGCGTCATCGAGCGCCGGGTGCTCGCGCTTCGCCTGGGCAAACTGCGCGTTCAGATCCGCGCGGGCACTGCGCAGCACGGAGATGAGGGCATCACAAAGCATGGCGTGCGGTCAGCGGGTTTGCAGCCAGCGGAGGTAGTTCGTGTGGCGCTGGTGGAGGTATTTGAGCTTCAGCAGGTCGTCGTAGAGATGGCCGTAGAGCTTGCGGCCCTTCGCCCAGTCGGTGATGAGGCTTTCGATCTTCACCAGGCGGCTGCGCACCTCGTTTTCACTCACGCCATCGAGCCCATGGCGGAAGAGCGCCGCAAGCTCTGCCACGGGATCCTCCCGGTCGAGGTTCAGGCGGTCGTATTCCGCACAACTGAGATCCAGCAAACGCCGCAGCCAGCCGATGCGGTCCGTGCGGAAGGCACCATGGCCCGGCGCGTCAAAGAACGGCGCTTCGGCATCCGGCACGAGCTTGTCGAAAAGCACAAAGGGCAGGATTTGCCGCAGATCATCCAGCTCCACGGCGCGGTTGCCGCGGAAGTAGGCGATGGCCTTGGCAAAGTGGATGATCGTCATGAGTCCGCGCACGGAGAGGCCGTTGCGCGTCTGGCAGCCGAGATCCTTCAGGCGGTCGCGCCCGGTCTCCTGCGCGGTGAGCAGATGCCACTCCACGCCGGCGAGCCGCGCGGTGTCTTTCGTCTTGTATTCAAACTGGTCGCCCGCCACCTCGCAGAACTCGAACTGGCTGGTGAAGAACTCGATGCGGCGGCGGATCTCCGGCGGCACGCTCACGGCGAGGATTTCATCCTGCATGCGGTCGATCTCCGCCTCGGTGAAGATAATCTGGCGCGGCACGACCTCCTCCGGACGGATGCGCTCCTCAATGCGGGTGATCAAATCGGAGAGGAAGCGCGGATTGAAAGCCAGTGCTTGGACCGTGACGTCAATGCGATCACGCAGTGCCTCAATGACCTGATAGGTGCCGCCGCCTTGGTCATCGTTCGCGGTGAGGAACCATGCGGCCTCCGGGCACTCATGAATGTGGTCGAGCATCTCCGCGTAGCCATCCCCCATGACGGTGAGTAGTGCGCTCTGCGTGCGCGTGGGAATGCGGTTGTATTCGTCGATGATCTTCACGCGCTTGTCGAGCCAGCCGCGCCAGGCAATGCGGATGTCGGCGATGTTTTGCGCCTGCACGAGGTCTGCGGGCAGCGGATTGCCCAGAAGATCGGCAATGGTCATCTGCGGATGCCCGTGCAGCATCGCGCGGCGCACCTCGCGCACCGGATAGCCCGCCAGCACGCCCATGAGGATGGCGCTAGCCGTTTTTCCGCGACCCGGGCCGCCGATGAAGAGGCACTTTCGCCGCGTGGCAAAGGTGAGCAGTGGTAGCAGCACAAAGCTGGAGTAGCTCTGCGCTGAAGGCAGCGTCAGGCGGCTCTTCGTATCACCCAGCACATAGCTCTGCGGCGGGCCGTCGTTGTATTCGATGTCGTAATGCGGGCTGATGATCGCCGTATTGACGATCCAGAAGTAGGCCTGGCGCAGCTTTTCATCGAGCGGCAGCGCGTTGGCATCCGTCGCGGCCTCGCCATCGGCCACCGGCCCCCGGTAAAGATCCGCCACATCAAACTGCCGCGCCACCGGCGCCGGATGCGGATTCGTCGGAGCAGCAGAGAGCCGCTGGAAGAGATTGCGAAAGGCCATGCGGCGAGACTAGACCAAAGATGTCTCACCTGCCAACTCGCGCATCATTCGCTGCGAAACATCCGGCTCTGCACGATATCGTGCACTAGCGTGCGGAAGCCGTAGTTCTTGGTTTTCACATGAGCGACGACTTGCTCGATGACTTCGCCGTCGGCAAACTGGGATTCGGCGCCGGTGGCGTAGGTGAGGAGTTTTTCAGCGAGATTGCGGGCGACTTGATTGGGGTCGGTGAGCAGGAGGCGTTTGTAGTCCTCAACGGTGTGGTGCTTGAAAAGATTACCTTCTGTTCGGTTCAGCCGGATTCCGATGTCGGATTCACCTTTTTGAACTTTATTGAGCGGCTTGCTGTCCTGAAGATCCTCCTGAGGCAGAATTGGCTTTGCCGGTCTCGCTGCGCTCGGCGCGAACCCGAGGGGTTCGAATCTGTGCGAATGTCGCGTCTCGCGGACTCGCCAAACACGGTTTGGCTCCTGAGGTAGGGTTATCCCCGCGGCAGGCGCGGGGCTCTGCGGGTTTGGGTGCTCCGCACTTTCCTGATTAGCGCTATCGCGCGGGCAGTCGAACTGCGACAAGTTGACTCGGGCCGACCCCGGCCTCTCGGCCCTTCGGGCTTATCCTCCGGATAATCTACCGAGCACCTCCCCGGGGTGCCTGATTCTCGTCTTTTACGAATGCGCTATCGCGCATCGCCATCGAAGATGGCTCCCCATGCACGACGTCCTGCGAAATTGAAACAGAGAGTCGGGCTTCCGCAAGTTCCTCAACGGACAATTTTTACCGGCTTTCGAGAAAACAGTGGTCCGGTATGAGAGCGCTTCTGTGCCAGCGAAACTGATTGGAGCGGTTAACAACCGAAGGGCATCTGGTCTCGAATGGCTTCTGTCCATTGGGGCGTGGAGAGAGTCACTCTGCGGGGTACAAAAACCCTGTTGGGCTGCCACGGCCTGACACACTGCCAGCAGAAATGAGGAAAGCGGCGGGAATTTGCCCGCAAGACAGCCTGCACGCCGAAACCACATCGAGGGTATCCTTCTTCGCCCAGCCATCACGTTCCCGGTAGAAATCTACACGCCTGAGCGGGCGGCGGAGTTTGACGCAGTGGAATCCGAGTTGTCCAAGGTTCTGGCCGGTCGCGAAACAGAATAGCGACCGATGGGAATTCTCCTCGATGCCAATGTGCTCTTTTCTGTTCTCGCCCAGAGGGTTGAGTGTCTTTTTGGGCTTGGCCTGCGTTGCTCAGGCGGGGCAAGACCGCTGCGGGTATTGCCGCCGCCTTCGTGCCTTGGCCAAGCCAAAAATCCTCAGCAACGCGGCTTTTCCTAATTATTTCACAGGTTCTGAGCTACCGCTCGCCTACCGCCCTTCGCAACCGCCGGTGGAGCCCAAACGCAGCCAGCCCGAGCGTAACCAAAGCGATGGTCGATGGTTCGGGGATGGCCGTGTAGTTCAAGAAAATGTCGCTGCCATCCTGGTAGAGGGAGAACGAGGCCCCCGCGCGTTCGGCGGACAGGAGGACTCCATCTTTGTCCAGCCAGGTGGAGGAGGCGCTCAGCCCGAGATTGGAGAAGGAGGTCGTGCTGCCGGTCACGTCATAAACCAGCCACCCGCTGGTGCCTAGTTTGTCTGTGTTCCAAAAGGCATCCGTCCAATCGACGGTGACGGCGAAGTCGAGCATGAGAATCGTGGAATCCTCAAAAATCAGGTCCCCGCCGACATTGATGCCGTCGAAGTCAATCCCCCGGGAGCCGATGGCATTGGCTTCCAGTTCCCACTCGACGGACGAACTGCCGCCGGAATACGTCAGATTTCCTCCGACGGACTGGATGCCGGGGCTGCTTCCCGGGGCCTGGGTGCCAAGGACCGTGAGGTTCCCCGAGATCGTGCCATTGCCGCCAAGCACGGCCCCTGCTGCGACCAAGGCGTTGCCGCCCAGCGTGCTCGTGAGGTTGAGGCTCCCCTCGCTGATGGTGGTGCCGCCAGTCGGGTTGAGGGATCGGTCGAGCGTCCATGTGCCAACACCTTGCTTGACGAGCGAGCCCGCAAAGGTTGTCCCGCCCGTGACCGCAGCTGAATAAGTCTGGTTGCCGGTGCCGCCCAAGATCAACGTAGTCCCGAGGTTCTGGCTCATATTCAGGTCGCCGTTGATAACACCACCGGCCATGAGGGTGACGCGGTTGGCATAGTTGCCCATGGAAACGCCGTTGTTGATGGTGCCTGCATTGGTGAGGTTGCCGCTGCCGCCTTGAAAGACGACTCCTGTCCCGGAAGGGCTGGAGTTCCAGTTATTCGAGCCGCCATTTCCCCCCGAAATGAAAGCCCCTGCATCGTTGGTCAAGTTGCCCCCGGATTGGAAAACAACGCCGTCGCCCCCAGCTGCCGCTGAACCTTCCTGGGAGTTCCCTCCATTGCCGCCCGAGATGGAGGCTCCTGTGCTGTTCGTCAACGTGCCGTCGGCAGTGAACGAAACTCCTGAGCCGCCCTCACCAGCGACGCCTTGTGGAGCGCTTCCACCGCTGCCGCCCAAGATCGAGACGTCCGCATGATTGATCAGACTACCCCCGGAATTAAAAACGACTCCGTCGCCACCAGATCCCGCTTCTTGGGCGTCCCCACCACGGCCCCCCGAAATGGAAGTCCCTGTGTTGTTGGTCAAGGTTCCAAACGCAGTGAACGAGACGCCACTTCCTCCATTCGTTCCGGAGACGTCTGATTCTGAACCCAACTGCAAGTTCCCCTGTGCGACCGTCACGCCCGCTGAAAAGGAGTTGGCCCCCGAAAGATTTAAAAGTCCTTCGCCCGTCTTTGTAAAACTGCCTCCGTTGCTCACAACCGCGCTCTGGAATGTGATGTTGTTCCCGTTGGTATCGATCGAGAACTGCTGCCCGGGCGCCGTGCTGAACTGCGGTGAGAAATCAAAATCGAGTCCCGCCGCATACTGCAAGGTTCCGCCCATGAATGTGATCGAACCGGTGCCCAGGGAGGCACTGCTCGTTGCGACCAATGTTCCGCCGGTCAAAGATGTTCCGCCGGAGTAGGTGTTCGCCCCCGATAACACAAGTGTCCCCTCGCCGGGAGTCGTCAAACCATAGCTGCCTCCGGATTCCGAGATGATGCCCTCCTGAATTGCGGTGGCATTGCTTCCAACATATAAGATTCCACTGCTATGGAGTGTAAGCGAGTTTTGAATGGCAACGCCGTTCGAATAACCGAAACCGGCCCCCGAGGAATTGATGATCAGCGGCCCCGTGCCAAAGGCGGAGTTGTTCGCCGCGATCAGCACACCGCCGTTTACAATGGTGCTTCCGGAATAGAGATTCGTTCCCGACAACGTCAATGAACCGCCCCCGACTTTCGTCAGTCCAAATGTGCCGCCAGACTCGGATAGGACGCCTTGCTGGATTGCTGCGGAGTTGTTCCCGACATGCAGGCCCGTGTCCGCGGTGAGGATGATTTGATTCTGAAGCGTAACCCCATCCAGATAGCTGAGGCTGAAGGGCGTTGCCGGAGAGGCGACCGTCACTGATCCCGTGCCAAAAGCTGAACTATGACCCGCGATCAGCACGCCGTCCTCGAGGATTGTTTGGCCGGAGTAAGTATTTTCTCCCGAGAGGGTCAGCGTACCGCTGCCGACTTTCGTGAAGCCGCGACTGCCGCCGGAATCCGAGATGATGCCTTCTTGGACCGCTGCGGAGTTGTTACCGACGTGCAGGCTCGTATCCGCCATCAGGACGAGCCGGTTCTGAAGAGCTACACCATCCAGATAGCTTAGGCTGAAGGGCACTGCAGACGAGTTGATTGCCACGGTGCCCGTGCCGAGTGACGAACTGGTTGTGGCAATCAGCGCCCCCTCGTTGACAAGGACGCCGCCCAAATTTGCGAGATTCTGATCAAGCGTCCAAACGCTGCTCCCGTTCTTGATCATGGATCCGTTTATGCTGGTCTGACCGGTGACCGCCGAGGAATAGGTTTGGTTGCCGCTTCCATCAAGGATCAACGTGCTCCCGCCGTCTCCATTCATGTTCAGATCGCCATTGATGATGCTGCCGGTGAAGAGAGTGACTGTGTTTGGGAAGAAATCCATAAAGACACCGCCGTTGAGCGTGCCGGCATTCGTGAGGTTGCCGGCGCCCCCATTGAATGCGACGGCCAGACCTTGGGACGCCGATTCCGATTGAGGCGATCCGCCGGTAATCGAGGCACCCGCTTCATTGACGAGAGTTCCGCCCCCATTGATGACAACTCCGGCACCGCCATTGGCGGCTTGCTTCCCATCGCCTCCCAGACCTCCAAGGATCGAGGCCCCCGAAGCATTGGTCACCGTGCCGCCCGCATTGAGCAATACCCCGACGCCTCCTGTAGCGGAATAGTTGGCGTCTCCGCCCTGGCCTCCGATGATCGACGTTCCCTCAGCAGTGTTCAGGTTGCCGATCCCATTGAAAAAGACGCCCGCTCCCCCAGTGCCACCAACACCATTATCGAAGCCGGGCGGTCCGGACCCTCCCCACGACATTCCTCCATCGCCGCCCTTGATTGTTCCTGCGCCCGCCGTCATGGTGCCACCCTCATCGAAGAATACGGCGTGGCCACCTGCCCCGCCCTGAACAAGCGCGTCGCCCCCTTTGCCTCCTGTGAATGATATCCCGGTTGTCGTCGTGAGCATGCCGCCGCCGTCGAAGGTGATCGCGTTCCCGCCGTCTCCGCCGGTATCCATGTTGTAAAAGTCGGAGGCCCCTGCGGTTCCGGACGCGCTGGCGCCATCCAGCACAAGAGTGCCTCCGTTTGCGACCTCCACGCTTCCGCCACCGGAAAGTCCGGTCGCCGAGGAAGCACTTGCACTCGGACTGAAAGAATTAAAAACCAACGTGCCATTGTTCACGGCGTTATTCAGCTCCACGGAGGACACGATGAGGACGCGACTTCCGGAGTTGTTGGTGAGGTGGAATGCACCAGCCCAGCCCGTGACGTCGAGCTCGTTCGTTCCACCTGTCATGGTGAGGGAAACATTGTCAAAACCCGTCAAGCCCACCGTCGAACTTCCGCGCGTGAGTGCGGTGTCCGCGAGGGTGACGCTTGAACTCGTGCTAACGACGATGGCGTTTCCGACCGTGCCGTGATTCGTAAGACTCCCAAGCAATGGAGTGAATCCCGAGAGATCGAACGTGTTTTCTCCAGTTGTGTAATCCTCGACCGCGTTGAAGAAATTGGAGCCGCCATTGAGCACGATTGGCGAGGTCAGGCTCGCCGTAAAGGGAAGCGTGATTTCCAGCAGCTGAACGGTTTGATTGTCGGCCTGGAACGTGAATTCAAGAGCCGTGATGGACGCGTAGCTGCCAACGAACGAAGTGCCTTCGACGAAGAACTCATTGGTCGCGGGAGTGCTTTCCACGATAACGAAATTGTTTTCAGAACTGCCGAGACTCACCTGAATTCGGCCCGGGGGATTGTTAACCGTGACACCATCCGCTTGCACCCGTATCGCAAGACTCAAGAAAATCAGCCAACTCAGAACACAAACCGTTGTCGGTTTCGGACCGAATCGCGAGCCTTTCACCTTGTTCGACCGGTTGATCCGATTTTGGGATATCCTTCGGGAAGCATACCCATGAAAGCAACCAGATGAACGGCGGAAAGGGCAAGATTTTTTGGTCTTGCCAACTCACGGTGTCGGTGACTGACGGCGGCGAGTGACGCAGGCGAAAGCCGCACCGGTCACCACCCGCGCTTCGCACGTCAACGGGCGGGGCAAACGCCACGGCACAGACCGAATATGGCGGGTCATCCTTGGGTTGCGCGGGCTTTACGAAGCTCCCATACGCACGCGCGGCCTGCAGGGATTTGATGATTCTGGAAAGATGACCCCAAGTTTGAAAATCGGCGCTACCCAACGAGGCCGGGGCCGAGAGCGAAGAGGTTTTCTGTGATGAGGGCGGGGGCCGGGTTTTCGCGCCGAATCCGAGTGCGAGAGGAGCGGAGAGAGAGTGCGCCCCGAAACGGAAAAATGCTCACAACCCTTATGTTCATGAACCTTCGTGAGCGACGAGCGAATTCGGCTGTCTATTCATCGAATGCGGAGGATTTCGCAACTTTAACAAAGGGCTCCTGAGTTGGGATTGATTCCGGGTTGCGCCCTTCACCCCTTGCGGGGCTGACCTCCGGACAGTCTGTGCCGCTGCTCGGCGCTCGAACCTGCGACCAATGGGTTAATCCCGGCTCGCCGGGACTCTACCACTGAGCTACTCGGAGAGATTGAGCAGTGTCGTGCGGATGGTGCGAGCTGACTTCCATGACTTGATTTGCCTTTCGCGAGCCATTGCTTCCGCTCGGCTCGGATGGGCCTCGGACCCTTTTTGGTGGAGAGCCGAAGATGGCTCCTGAGGTAGGATTATCCCCGCGGCTGGCGCGGGGCTCTGCGAGTTTGGATGCTTCGCACTTTGGAGAAACGCGCTATCGCGCGGGCAGTCGAACTCCGTTCTCGTCTTTTACGAATGCGCTATCGCGCATCGCCATCGAAGATGGCTCCCCCTACACAGCTCTCCTCGAAATAAAAACAGAGAGTCGTACTTTTGTAAGGGGTTGATCATAAAAATATAATCGAGTTTCGAGAAAAACGTGACCGAGGCTTGCCACGTTTTCGGAATCTCGAAACCGGCGGACGCGGAAACCAATGGAGTGCGGCCTTAAAGACAACCGCCGAGAATCAACCAACGTAACCCGCGGCTCGCCGTTTTCTATACCTACCCCTGCAGAAGCCCTGAGCCGCTCCAAGCTCACTTCAACGCTCGGCGCGGACTTCATGCCGGGCAGCGCGCTCATGCCGCTTGTCCTGTCGCTTCCGGCCTGCAAGGGGCGAGGTGCGAAATTGTGCGCAAAGTGGATAGCGGCTGGAACCCTTGGTGGGAAAAGCTTCCCGCGTGTCCGCCATGCATTTTCTTTTACTTCTGCCCACCCTCGTCATCGGCCTTGCGATGGCCGCGCCACGTGCCAGCGCGAAGCCGGATATCCTTTACATCGTCGCCGACGACCTGGGCTGGAAAGACACGGGCTTTCAGGGTGCCA